>JBIIOQ010000067.1:0-5874 GCA_044336865.1 Crocinitomicaceae bacterium
CTGGCTTGGTACATTCTGCCGATCTTCCAAACGTAAAGTTGATGCTTTGCATGAAATAATAACCATTGGTTCTTAAATGTCTAACCCGATAATAAGTATCCAAGCCTTCTGAAATAGTGAAGCACTTTTTGTCAAAAATTTAAAATTATGCCTAGATCAGTAAATCATGTTGCTTCAAGAGCAAAAAGAAAAAACTTAATGAAGTTAGCCAAAGGTTACTTTGGTAGAAGAAAAAATGTTTGGACCGTTGCAAAAAATGCAATCGAAAAAGGTCTTGTTTATGCCTACATTGGTAGAAAACAAAAAAAGAGAAGTTATCGCTCTCTTTGGATTACAAGAATAAACGCTGGAACACGCCAATATGGAATGAGCTATTCTCAGTTTATGGGCGCGGTAAATAAAAGCGGAATTACTTTAAACAGAAAGGTATTGGCTGATTTAGCCTTAAATCACCCGGATGCATTTAAAGCAGTATTCGATAAGGTAACTAATTAGTATATAAAATTATCAGCAAAAAGCCATCTGTAATTAACTGATGGCTTTTTTTATTTTAGCTTATTATTATGTTAAAAATAGGTGTTTTAGGAGTTGGTCACTTGGGTAAAATCCACTTGGGATTGTTGTTGCAGTTGCCAGACTTGTTTGAAGTAGTTGGTTTCTATGATGCTGATCAAATTAACGCAGGTCAAGTAGCAACGAAATTTAATGTGAAATCATATGATAATATCGCTGATTTAATTTCAGCTGTTGATTGCCTGGATATTGTTACACCAACCATCAATCATTTTTTATCAGCTTCGCAGGCTTTGCGAAATCGGAAACATATTTTTATTGAAAAACCCCTGTCGGAAACGATGGAGGAAGCAAAGATTTTAGTTGAGCTAGCCAATGAAGCGGATGTGGTTGTTCAAGTAGGACATGTTGAGCGTTTTAATCCTGCATTTCAAGCAGCGCTTCCTTATCTTAATCAACCAATGTTTATTGAAACGCATCGCTTGGCTCAATTTAATCCCCGTGGGACAGATGTGCCAGTTGTTTTAGATCTTATGATTCATGATATTGATGTCATTCTAAGTGTTGTAAAATCGAATGTTAAAAAAATTGCTGCATCTGGAGTATCAATAGTTAGTGATACCCATGATATCACCAACGCAAGGATCGAATTTGAAAATGGATGTGTTGCCAATTTAACGGCTTCTAGAATTTCATTGAAAAATATGCGGAAATCACGTTTTTTTCAAAAAGATGCCTATGTTGGAATCGATTTCTTGAACAAAACGCTAGAGGTTGTTAGTATGCAAGATGTGCATGGCGAACCTGATCCCTTTGATTTAATTATGGATTTAGGTGAAAATAAAGCAAAAAAGAAGATTCTAATTGATAAACCCGAATTGGAACCTACGAATGCTATTTTAGAGGAATTAAAATCTTTTGCTCATGCCATTAATAATAACTTGCCTGCTAAAGTAAGTATCGAGGATGGGTATAGTGCCATGGATGTGGCGTATAAGATTATTGAGAAATTAAATGAAAAATCGGGTATTTAAAACAATATATTCATCCCTCTTCCGTTGATTCGCGGGTCTAAAAAATATGAAAGTAATTCTACTGTTTATTCCATTAGCGTTCTTGCTATCTACTTGTATAAAAAACAATCCTGATCCTGCATGGTTAGCTGTCAACGATTGGACCTTAGGGCCTAATGTAAATTATTTTGGTGCGGAAGGGGCGCTAACGGAGAATTTGACTGAAGCTTGGGTTTATGTTAACGATGATCTAATTGGCGTTTTTGAAGTGCCTTTTAAAATTCCAATTTTGAAAAGTGGAGCAGTTGACATAAAGATTTTTCCAGCCGTCAAAAATAATGGCATCTCAGCAACGAAGAAGGTGTACCCTTTTCTAGAAACCTACCAAATAAACGGGGTACTAGTAGCTAATGAAACCCTAACCATTTCGCCTACAACTAAATATAAAGACAATTTATCCTTTACTATTGAGGATTTTGAAGATATTAATACCAGTATTGTTAATGATCCGAATACTTCAGCAGCGAGTTTTTCTTTATCAAATAATAATCTGCAATGGTTTAATGGAAATTTTTATGCCAAGGTAGCACTAAATGCTACGGATTCATCTTGGATTGCATACACCAATTGGACCTCTTATATTCCTAAAGGAAAGGAAGTTTATTTGGAAATCGATTATCGAAATACAAATAATGTTGTTACAGGTTTAATTGCAATATCTCCTTCCGGGACACTTCCGAATCCACACATTACATTGCAGACCCAAGATGCTTCCACTGTTGTCTGGAAGAAAATTTATCTTGATTTAAGAGAAATGGTTAGCGCTTCAGCAAATGGGGCCTACTTCGAACACTCTTTTGAAGCCTATTTAGATGATGGTTTATCTAATACAGAAATAGAAATTGACAATATCAAATTGATCCATTTTTAAGAATGAAGAATAGGTTTTGGGTAATTTTATTTATTATTTCAGATTGGCTTGTTGCTTCATTGGTTTGGGGGCTCTTTTTCTACTTTAGAAAGACATGGATTGAAGAAAAAGCCTTTGAAGTTGACCAAAACTTTATAATCGGCAGTATCCTTGTTCCTTTATTGTGGTTGCTTATCTATTATATGCAAGGATCTTATCATGAGGTTCGTAGAATGTATCGATTGAAAATTTTAAACCTTACTTTTTTCGGTTCATTGATTGGAACAGTCTTGATTTTCTTTATTTTAATTCTTGATGATACGGTGTCGAATTACCAAATGTATTATTATTCTTTTAGCTTATTATTCTCGCTGCAGTTCCTCTTTTCTGTATTAATTCGCCTTATTTTGGCTACTGTTTTAATCAATTTTTTACGTAAAGCGGGTTCGGGCTTTCGAACGGTTATTATTGGAGGTAGCGAAAAGGCAGTAGGTATATTGAATGATCTAATGAACCAAAAGTGGTGTATCAATACGATGGTTGGATACATCAACATCAATGGATCTGATCGTTTGTTGGATAACAAGCTTGATTATTTAGGGCATTGTGATAATTTGGAGATTTTAATAAGAAACCATAAGGTTGAAGAGGTTATTATCGCTATTGAAAGCTCCGATCATAATCGAATCCAAAAAATTATTACACGAATTCAAGATGGTAGGGTGAAGATTAAAATTCTTCCAGATATGTATGAATTACTTTCAGGCTCTTTAAAAATGACAGACATTTATGGGGCATTACTTCTTCAAATAGTTGATGACTCAATGCCAATTTGGCAACAAGCCTTAAAAAGAGCAATGGATTTGATAATATCATTAGTTGCCTTGATTCTCCTTATTCCGCTTTATATTACGTGTGCCTTAGCGGTAAAATTTTCGTCTTCGGGACCAATATTTTACTTGCAAGATCGCGTTGGCTTGGATGGTCGTGTCTTTAAAATTATTAAGTTTCGAACGATGTATTTAAATTCGGAAGAGGCAGGACCACAACTTTCATCTACAAATGATTCACGTATTACAAAAGCGGGTCGCTTTATGCGAAAAACCCGACTGGATGAATTCCCTCAATTTCTCAATGTTATTTTAGGACACATGTCCTTGGTCGGACCAAGACCTGAACGCCAATTTTATATTGACAAAATTATGGAGCTTGCTCCTCAATATGTACATCTGACGAAGGTAAGGCCTGGCATTACTTCTTGGGGGCAAGTAAAGTATGGCTACGCTGAAAATGTTGAACAAATGTTGGATCGAATGAAATTTGATTTATTATATTTGAAAAATAGAAGCATTGCTTTAGATATTAAAATTATGTTCTATACCATTGCTATCGTTCTAAAAGCCAAGGGTAAATAAAATATGTCCGACTCTAGACGTAAATTTTTGAAAACAGCGGGATTAGGTTCCTTGGCTTTGTTCTTCTTATCATCTTGTAAAAAGCTTGGATTAAGCAGTAAGAAAAAATTTAAAGGAAACGTAATCATTATTGGAGGAGGTGCAGCTGGAATTTATGCTGGGTATTTGTTGAAAGAGTTGGGAATTGAATTTACCATTTTAGAAGCCTCCGATAAGATGGGTGGAAGGATGGGTAAATTAACTGGTTTTAGCGATTACCCTATCGATTTGGGCGCTCAATGGATGCATGGAAATCAAAGTATTGTTGGCGAGTTTGTTGAACTGTTTCAGGCTGACGTTAGTTTAGATGATACAGAATCCATGTATTGGTTCGAAAATGAATTAATTCCGACCTTGCCTAAGTCTGTTGATATCTTTGATAAGGATGGACTTCCTGATTTGAGCTTCGCTGATTTTGCTATGCAAAAAGGATTGTCACCTTCGTATTTACCAATCATTGAAAGTCTTGCCGGAGATTATGGCGCCGATGCCTCTGATCTTTCTGCGCGTTGGGTGTATGAAGAGGAACAAAATTGGTCGAGTGGGGATGGTGATTACAAATTTAAGGAGACTTTCTACGACTTAATATTTTCTCATTTTGGGGCGCAAGTAGCGAATAATGTGACGGTAAATTCAATTGTGAATACAATTGATTATTCCTCCGATAAGGTGCTCGTAAGTACCAATTCTGGCCAACAATTTTCTGCCGACAAGGTTTTGATAACAGTGCCTATTACTATTCTACAATCGAACGACATTTCTTTTATTCCGACTTTACCTGTGAAAAAAATAACGGCATTTTCTGAAATAGGAATGGGTGCAGGAATGAAGGTTTTTATGAAATTTTCGACCCATTTTTATGCTGATAACATTATTGGCGGTACTGTTTGTGCAGCCTATTTTAATGATGCCATTGGGAAAAATACTACAGACAATGTTTTAATTGCCTTTGTGATGGGGCAACAAGCTGAGGCGCTTTCTGCTATGAATTCCGATCAAGCAATTATTAATGCACTACTGGCTGAATTAGATGCAATGTACAACGGTCAGGCGAGTGCTACTTATTCAGGGGCTTTCGTGCAAGATTATTTAAAAGCGCCTTTTATTCGTGGGGCTTACTCATACAGTAAGGTAGGAATGAATAAAAATACGCGCGCTGTTGCCGCCGAATCTGTCAATTCTTGTTTGTTTTTTGGTGGTGAAGCCATGAATCTTAACGGACATCACCAAACTGTTCATGGTGCCATCGAGACGGCCTATCGCGAAGTAATGAAAATAATGAAAGAGGCATGAAAAATCGATGTTTTTTTGTGCTCAGCTGTTTTTTCATAAGTGCTTATGCCTCAGCGCAAAATTACCGCATCGGACTTGGGTATTCATTTTTAAATAATAGTCAATGGAATCAATCGATTCAATTATACAATGACAGCAGACCTTTTTTAGAAGAAAAACAGCCCTTGTTGCAAAATGGATTTTTTCTGTCGTTTGATCGCATGCTTAAAATTGAAAATAAACATCCATTTGATTTGTCTTTAGCGTATAGTTTTTTTAACAGTAAGGCCGATAATGTGGTTTATGTTTCTAAGATTAATCTCCACACACTCTCGTTTTCCTTTAATTCAACGAAGTACTATTTAATTCATAAAAATACGCCCTTGACCTTTTCATTTGGTGCCGGAATACTGAGTAATTATTTAGAACGACGGATCAATCCGAATGCTACAATCAATGAAGATTATCCCATTCGGTCTTTGGGTTTTGGCCCATTGTTGAACCTTAACTTTTCTTATGACATAACACTGAATAAAGGTGTCAAAATCTCTCCTTTTGTTCAAGTGTCATTTGCTCCCTATTATTATTCCCCCGGGGCTGAAAAATGCCTTAATTTAACACAAGGTCTGATGGAAGAAAGTTGGAATAATACCTTGAACATTCAAACTGGCATCCGCTTTTCCTGCATAAAGTAATCCCTATTTTACAATCA
>JBIIOQ010000033.1:0-22326 GCA_044336865.1 Crocinitomicaceae bacterium
CCAATGGTTTAGAGGAAGAATTCCACAGGGTTTATTCTCTTAAAGATCAGGAGGGCCAGCACATCATTGTTGAACGGTATGCCTCAGACGGCAGGATACTAGAAGCACTAAATTACAATGTCGATTCCTTGGATGTGCAAGATCATATGGTCGTTAATTTTAAGCAAGAAAAAACAAAAGCGAAATTATATAAAACCAAATTATTTCCTTTGAATAAAGAAGAGCAAACCTGGTTCGCTACCAAATTTCAAGGCATAAATGATTCTACCCTTTTTTTGAAAGAGTTGAAGCGTAACCTTGTGAGGCAGGATGTGTTAAAGGAAATTATGGAAGAGGAATCAAGCTGTTTGGAATTTCATGATATAATACGCCAGACACTTTTAAATCCGTTTACCAAAAAAGAAAACATGATTGAAGCGGAGCAAATTTCGTATTTTGCAGAAGGTATAGGTTTAGTGGAATGGCATAGCTTAAACAAAAAAGTACATTTTCGTTTAGAACAAATTTTAAATCAAGACGAATGGCTAAAAATTATTTCTCATTAATAAGAGTTTCTATTCTATTAACCGCGTGCTTTTCTCCTTTGCTTTTGCAGGCTCAAAATGCGAAGGCTCAAAATTCAACATTTGCAGGAAACTTTAATCTTTCCATCGGATTAGGCTCTAATTTTTACTCTAAATCAACGCTTAAATTTTTAGGTTCTGGCTATGATTTTTCTTTAGATGATGTTGCATTATGGCAAAATTCTCCCGCTTTTTCAATGCCAGATTTTAGTAAACTGCTTTCAAATCAATATAACATTAGTGTCGGTTATAATATACGTAGGGGCGTTAATTTATCACTGGGGATTGATCGACTTAAATATGGAATAAAGCCTGGGCAATCCGTTTTTCTAAATGGTTATGTAAGTTCAGAAATGGATACCGTTTCTAATTTATCTGGACAATATTCAGATGAATTAATTAACCTCGATTCTGCTCGTATTCAATTTGGTTCTGATGTAGGGATGAGTTTTGTGAGCATTGAATTAAATTTAATGCAAAATTTATATAGAACTAAGCGCCGAAATTTTGTGGTTAATGCTATTTACGGCATTGGAGCAGGCGTTTTACACACCAACTCTACGTTCAATTTCGGAGGTTTTGAAGAAAGTAAAAGCAGCTTATCTGGGTTTGGGGTGAATGCCAATGCTGGCTTACGCTTTGAGTTCTTTAAGTATTTTTACATTCAGCCAAATCTTAGCGCAAGCTTCCTTGATCAAATCAGTGTCTACACCCACCAAAATGCAGCTAAAAATACGGTCTCACACTTTTTTGGTGCTTTTAATTCCTCTATTTCAGCGGGTTTCATTATCTATCTAAAATCTAAAAAAGATTGTGATTGCCCCGTCTGGAACTAGTTATTTTGCTCGTCTGAAATCAATTTTGTAATAAAATATAGGCAAGAATCCGAGTTGTGTCTTTTCTGCAGTAGGTTGATACCCTGGGGCACTTGACTCTGCAGGATTTAAACTAGGAGCGTATGTGAGTCCAAGTATATTCTTTGTTCCTAAAAGATTCACTAAGTCTAGGCCAATTTCATGGGTCATTTTCGCCGTGTTTAAACGCCAACTAATTTTCAAGTCAAGCCTAAAATAGTCTCTAAATTGTCGTGTGTTGAATGCCGAATCCAGGAATGTTAAATCGTAATTTTGATTTGTTGCTGCCACATCAACATACCCATATTTTTTACCACCTGCCCTTGTTACCTTTAGGCCAAGACCAATAACATTATTTTTGCCCAATTTAAATTCTTTTCCAGCCAATAAATTGGCAACATAATTCCCATTGTAGGAGGTGTTGCGTGTGACACCGTCACTTCCTTTATAAGTTGAATTATACATAGTACCTGAGAACAAAAAGAAAAAGTTTTTATCAAAATATTTTTGAACGGTCAATTCTAATCCATAATTAACTCCTGTCCCTGTATTTTCAAGAGGATCTGCGAAAACACGTGAAAAGGAACTGCCTAAATTGATCATCGAAAATGATGAAGGAGCAGTTGTTACGGGTACATTATAGAGATACTGATAATAGGCTTCGGTCCGGATACTTATTCCTTTTTTAAAGAATTTTTCATACCCTATCCCGGTATGTAAACTGCGCATAAAATCCATGTTTTTATTATGATAGATTGGATTAGCTTGCGTGCCGTATTTATTATATGTATAGGTGTATAAGGGTTGCATTTGGCTGTGCATCCCTCCGCCAGCAAAGATGGATTGATTCCCATTCATTCGGTATTTCCAGCCTAACCTCGGTTCTACAATACTTAAACTATTGCTTAAACTAAAGTATTGTGAGTGAACTCCGGCCGTAAAATCCATTTTGTCACTAATACGCCATTTCCATTGTATAAAAGGTTGTATTAATACACATGCGCCATTATAATCCCACCTGTTTTTAAAAACGTTGGGAACGCCAATATCCACTAGTCCTGAATCCAATTGTTGCATCGTAATGAGATCAAGGTTTATGCCTGCCTTTATAAGGTGCTGCTTTGTTATTTTATGATTAATACTTATGAAGCCAGAATATTTATTGAAATTAAACGTGTAGGCCATTAAGGCATAGGAGGTGTCTACTTTAATTTCAATTGCTCCTGTTGAAAGCGTATCTAAACTGCGTTTAAGGTAATTATGTTCGGCGTGCTGGTTTTCATATGATACCGCAATAGTTGATGTAATATAGGTTTTTTCACTTAAGGACTTTTTAAAATTAAGACCAACAATTCCCATGGCTGTCCCAAAATATTGATCTCGATCACCTTCTCCATAAAATTCTTTAGTATATTCTTTTTGTTTCGAGATTTCAATTGCAATGTTACTAGCGCCTCCTAAACCAAATAAAGCAAGGTTGCCCCCATTTTTTAGTTTCCAATTAAATTTGAAAGAGGCATCTCCATATACAGGTACAGCATCGGTCCCAATTTGTATTCCTATTTTTTGAAAAAGACTAAGCGTAGAATACCTCCCCATAATAAGATAACTTGCGTTTCCTTTTTTATTTAATGGGCCTTCCGCCATCATTTCGGTTCCTAAAAAACCAAATTGGCCAGTGAATTCATGGCGCTTATCATTTCCATTTCTCACTTTTAAATCAAAAACACCCGAAGTGCTATTCCCATATTCTGCTGGGAAGGCACTCATAAAAAAGTCTGAATTCCCTAAGAATTTATTGTTAATAATGGAAACTGGCCCACCCGTACTTCCTGAAATCGCAAAGTGAGAGGGATTGGGCAAATCAATACCTTCCATTTTCCAAACGACTCCTAATGGGGAATTTCCTCGGATTACTATGTCGTTTCGGGAGTCATCTGAACCCTGCACTCCAGCAAAGTTTGAGGCCATTCGGGCAGGATCCATTCGAGATCCGGGATAACGATTTGTTTCTTCGACACTAAATTGTTGGGCAGATAGCATGGCCATCTCATTTAATACTTGTCCTTTACGTCTACCAACGATTGATACTTCTCCTTGTTTGGCAATCATCTCCGACATCGCAATAGCTAAGATTAATTCTTTTCCTGATGATAGTTCAGCGGTAACTGTTTTTGCCTCATACATAGAAAATGTGGCAGTTACTTGATGTTTACCAATTGGAACATTTACTAATTCGAAATTCCCATCAACGTCGCTTAAAGCACGGAATTGTTCTCCAGTTGCTATTTTAACTTCCACTTTAACCCCGACTAATGGTGATTGCGATTCGCTGTCAACCACTTTACCACGGATCGTTTGAGTCGGTGTTTGTGCAATTAGTGTCATCGAGAAGAACGAGAAAAGAAGGAAGGTAATGCTTAGTTTCATAATAGTATATTTAATACGAATATAAGTCATTTATAATTAGGATATTAAAAATGTAATATTAAATAGCCTTAAGAGAAATATTTGCACGGTATTTGCAAAATCGATTTTGCATTATTAACTTTACTAAAATTCTCTATATGAAAAACACATTCTTTTTATTATTCATTGTTCTCTTCTCTGCTAATCTATCTGCTCAAAAAGAACAATTAACATGGTATACCGATTTAAGTGAAGCATCCAAAATTTCTACCGAAACGAAGAAGCCTCTTATGTTGTTCTTTACAGGAAGCGATTGGTGCGGTTGGTGTATAAGGCTTCAAAAGGAAGTTTTTTTAACAGACGATTTTAAAAAATGGGCAGTTGACAATGTTATTTTAGTTGATGTTGACTTCCCTAAAGATAAAAGCAAACAGTCCGTTGCACTTCAAAATCAAAATAATTTACTAGCACGTCAATACGAAGTAAGGGGTTATCCTACAGTTTGGTTTGTAGAGTCTACAATAAACGAATCTCAAGCGTATGATTATGTACGTTTAGGTCAGTCTGGCTATATGGCAGGTGGCCCTAGTATTTGGACGGAGAATGCTAATGGTTTTCTTCAGAAGTAGACGGAAATACACGCAGTAAATTTCCAAACGATAAGGTTTTTTTAGTCGTTGTACTCATAACAAGTTCAACGACTTCTTTTTTTCTATCTGAAAAATAAATCGAGCTCAAATCATTAATTAATGCCAGATCAACCGAAGGGGAATAGGTATTCATAATAAGAAATCCGTTTGGACTTAGTGCTCTTGCCGCATTGCTCATAAGGTCATCGATTTGATCCTCCAACCTCCATTTTTCTCCTTTAGCGCCATTTCCCCATGCGGGAGGGTCCATCTGAATCCCTTGAAATTGATGTCCGCGTTGAACTTCCTTTGCTAAGAATTTCGCCGCATCTTCAAAAACCCAACGAATATTTAAAAGCTTATTTAATTCCATATTTGCTTTGGCTGCATTAAGAGCGGTTTTCGACGAATCTACATGATAGGTATCGGCCCCTATATATCTTGCCACGCAAGAAGCGGCTCCAGAATATCCAAATAGGTTTAAAAATTTATCATCTCGGCGGAGGTGCTTTTTAATAAAATCCCAATTGGTTCTCTGTTCTGGAAACAAACCAAGATGCTTATAGGAAGTTTGTTTTAATTCAAATACAAGTTTTTCATAGTGGAGGCTCCATGTATTTGGCGCATCTTTTTGGAGATTTTTCCAAATTCCTTGTTGCCCTTTTTTTACAATAAATTCTAAATGAGCGATTTTATTCCATTCTTCAAAGGGCAGACCACTTCGGAAATAGGCATTTACTTCAGGTCGTATCGTAATTATTTTACCCCAGCGTTCTAGTTTTTTACCACCACCAGCATCCATTAATTCATAATCTTCCCATGAAGTTGATGAAATCTGTTTGTTTTTAGCCATGAGTTTTGCTTAACGCATTTTGGGCATCTTCTTGCGTCCACCCATCATTTGGGCCATTCGCATTTGGTTTTTTGATGGTGCCATTTGCAATTGTTGTTGCATCATTTTTATTTGGTCTTTCATCATACCGGCCTTATCTAATTTCTTAGCTTCAGCTAGTAAAGAAACCGCTTCAGATTTTCTACCCGTTTGGGCACAAATACTTGATAAATGCATCCTCGCCACCGCATTGTCTTCAGCAGTCCTTAAGCCAAGAAATAAGGCTTTCCGCAGTAAGACCTCACTGTTCGCAAATCCAAGCTCTTGGGCATTCATAACGGCTTGCAGATAAAGTACATATGCATGTTGTTTTCGAGGTAAAAATTGTGGTGCAGAAATACGATTTATGTATTTCTTTGCTTTATCTTGATTACCAACTCGCATTTGGTTGAGAGCTAAAATCATGCTTTCGTTCCTAAAAAACGACGCGACAATGAGTGCCGTAATTACGATAAATGAAATCCCCCAGCCCCAAGATCCGCTAGTAAAAAGGTAGGTGTTAAAACTAAGAGCGCTTAGCGCGATTAGGCATCGTAAAATAAATCCAATCATATTTCTTTAATTGAGGCTATGCATTTTAATTCAATAGCAATGGGTGTCGGCAAACAATTTACTTCCACAGTAGTTCGACAAGGCAAATTGTCTTTAAAGTACTCTGCATAAAGTCGATTGTATAATTGAAAGTCACGCTTCATGTCAACTAAAAAGACAGTCACATCGATTAATTCTGCCCAGCTTGACCCGGAAGATTCAAGTATGATACGTACATTTTCGAAAACACTACGACACTGTGCTTCAAAATCGAATGTGATGAAATTCCCATTTTTATCTAAAGTTAAGCCAGGAACTACTGAGTCTGATGCATCTGAGCCTGCCACTCGAGGTCCAACCCCCGATAAAAACAATAGGTTCCCAACACGTCTTGCATGAGGATATAACCCAACTGGTTTAGGGGCATTAGTTATAGAAATTGGCTTATCTGACATTGCTTAATTTGTGCAAATATAAAGAATCGAGATGAATTTAGAAAAGGATTTTATCCTTAACGTTTGTCAAGAAAGAATCGCTTTAGTATTTCCGAACAGGGCGCCTCCAAGATTCCGTTGGTAACCAAGGTGCTTGGGTGAAATAACGAAGGTTGTTGTCGGCAGGCACCTCTTTTTTCGTCTCGTGTTGCAAAAACCACCTTTTCTATTTGGGACCAATACAAAGCCCCGGCGCACATTGGACATGGCTCTAATGTTACAAATAAGGTGCAGCCCTTTAAATATTTACCTCCTAAAAATGTAGCTGCTGCAGTTATCGCCTGCATTTCTGCATGTGCTGTAATATCATTTAATGTTTCCGTCAAATTGTGTCCTTTGCCAATAATTTGATTATTACAAACAACGACCGCTCCAACAGGCACTTCATTTAGTGAAAAAGCTTTTTCAGCTTCTAACAACGCCTGCTGCATAAAATATGTCTCGTTATATGGAGAAAGAAGGTTCAAACTGCGATTTATTTTAGTTAATTTGGGCGTAAATATCGCAATAAAAATAAGAAGGATTTATGTCAGATCTATTGCTTAATTTCGAAAATTACTTTTTTAAGCCCAAAAACAAATCGATTATTAGATGTTAAAATTCAATTTACTTGCGGCTATATTCTTTCTGGCAATAAGTATACAAGCTCAAAAAAAAGGATTGCTTGAGAGAAAAAATATTAATATTGTCAAAAACGGACCTTATTTCGGCGTCCAAAAAGGGAAGTTTATAATAGCCGAATTAGGTGGAGAGCGGCAGTGGAAAGATTACCAGTTAAGAAAACCTAAAACCCATGCGCTCAACTTGGGATTCAATTATGATTTTACAAATGATGTCTTGGGCTATGATGTTGGATATTGGTATAAACCGAGCAATATCGGTTTTACTTATGGAGCAAATCTTCTTTTACGAACGGACTTTACTAATACAAAGGTTGGTTTTGCGCCAGTGATTGGATACAAAATATGGCAATTGCATGTTCAAACAGGGTATCAGTTTTTGTTAAAAACAAAAAGCACTTCATTCGAGACAAACACACTTTTTATAAGCTTGCGTTTTGTGCTAATTAACAATACAAAAATAAAAAAATGAAAACAAATGCTATCGTATTATCTAAAATAGGAACTGCATCAAACGCTTTTTCGAACCAAGAAATTACCCTGCCAGCATTAAAACAAGATGAAGTATTGATTGATTCAGAAGCTTTCGGGTTAAATTATGCAGATGTTATGGCTAGAAGAGGATTATACAAAGAAGCTCCACCGCTGCCTTGTGTAATTGGGTATGAATTGGTGGGTAAAATCATTGAAGTTGGGAATAAGGAACACCAGCATCTTATAGGGCAACGCGTATTGGCTTTTAGCCGTTTTGGGGCCTATGCGAAATTAGTGATTACAAAGCTCAACGCAATTATTCCCTTGCCCAATGCAAAAGCAGAGATCGCCATGGCTTTGAGCACACAAGCGGTGACCGCTTATTATATGTCGGATTATATATCTACTATTCGCAGAAACGACATCGTTCTCATTCATGCCGCTGCAGGGGGAGTTGGCTCATTGCTCATTCAATTATCAAAGCTAGCTGGCGCAATTGTTATCGCGAAAGTAAGTAGCGATGAAAAAGAAGAATTAGCGAAAAGGTTAGGAGCAGATTTCACAATAAATTATACTAAAAAACCATATGAAGTGGAAATTGAAGCTATTTTAAAAGGTCGAAGATTAGACATTAGTTTCAATGCAGTGGGTGGCGCGAGCGTAAAAAAAGACATGCGATTATTGGGTTCTGGAGGTCGGTTGTTTCTCTTTGGAGGGGCTGAATTATTGAAGGGTCGATGGGGAATTTTCTCAAAACTATCGTTCTTGCGCAAGATGGGCATCATCTTACCTGTTGCATTAATGATGCGATCAAAAAGTATTTTGGGGGTTAATATGTTAAAAATAGCCGATAATAAACCTCATGTTATTGAAGCGTGTATGAAAGAGGTTATGGCTCTTTTCGAGAGTGGTAAATTAGTGCCTCAGGTAGGAAAAGTATATCACGTGGCCGATATTTCAGCGGCACACCATTATTTAGAAAGCGGTAAATCAACAGGTAAAATAACCGTTTTTTGGAATTAGTGTGAAGATTTCCTTAAGCTTTTAAACAAGCCGATAAGTTGCTTCCGGAAAAGAAACAAAATCAATAAATAGGGAATGATCATCAGGTACAGTATTCCGGTATTTATATTCGTTCCAAAAGCAGTCTCTTCCATTTCTAACCCTTGTTCAGCCATTAATTTACATTGAGAACAGCCCTGCCCGAATAGCTCCGTGCCAAAAAAGAGTAAGGATATGCCTAAAAACAAAAATTTATTTTTCATAAACCTATAATATTTACAAAGGTAAGCTTTAATCAAACAACACAAAATACTTATCTTTGTTCTAATGAAAGTATTTTTAGGTATCGTTCTTGTTTTTTCTTTCGTATTGAGCTCATGTGAAAATAAAAAGGCTTTGCCCAGTGAAAAAGGAGCTTCCCTGGATAGTTTATTGCTTAAGTATCCCGATAGTGTTAATCTTCTGGTTAAACACGGTGAACAGGCATTGGACAACTTTAAATATGATATTGCTATAGCAGATGCAGCTAGAGCATTTCGCTTGGACAGCTCTCGTACTGATACAAGAATGTTATATGCAGATGCAATTTGCAACAATCCTGCTATTCAAAATGCTGATGTTTCAAAAGCACAATATCATTACAAAAAATTGATTGCTAAAGATGCCAAAAATGTTAGAGCACTCGTTGGAATGGCAAACACCTATAGTTTCCGCCAGGATTATGATAATTCGTTTAAATACATCAATCAAGCACTAAAAATAAATCCAAGATATCGAGATGCTTATATTTTGAAAGGAAGTAATTATCGTATTTTGGGAAATGTAAAATTAGCGATATCCTCGTATGAAACAGCGGTTCAACAAGACCCTTCATTTTACGGTGGCTACCTTATGTTGGGGGCACTCTATGAGTCAGAAAAAAATTCCATTTGTATTGAATATTATACAACGGCAGCTCAATTGCAACCATCTAATCCTGATGTTTTGTATTCATTGGCTTATTCGAAACAAATTTTTGGAAAAGAAAAAGAAGCCACTCTTATTTATCGAAAAATGCTAAAACTTGATAATAAGTATTATGAAGCGAATTTTCAAATGGGGTACATCAAGCAATTTGTTGACGAAGACCTAGATAGTGCGCTATATTTTTACAATGCAGCCCTTGATATTGAGCCTCGCCATATCGAATCATATCACAATATAGGACTGGTATATGAGGATAAAAAAGATATATCAAATGCTTTGCTTTCATATGCTAAAGTATTAAAGTATAATCCTGACTTTGAGTTAACAAAAGAACGGGTTGCAGTTTTAAAAAAACAACTTTGAGGCATCAAGAGAAAATAGCGGTATTAATCGGCGATGTTGCTTTACCCTTGATTGGATTTTTCTTTTGGGATTGGGGGTTTTATTTTATTGCACTATATTTCTTAATCGATCAATTCGCTAAACAAGTTTTCTTGCTTCCACGGCTAGTTAGCGCTCAAGTAATTCTTCCCCAAAAAGCAATTATTTTCGCTAAAAGCATGCTGCTTTTTCTCTTTCAGATATTGATGATATTATTGATAAATTATCAGCTAAACCCTCATTTTAATCTATTTCAAGAAAGCATCAATTTTATAATGTATAAAGACATGGGTATTCAACAGGGGTTTATTTTAGTGCCCTTATTATTTGCTGCGGAATGGCTTAAACTAAAAACAGACAATAAGGTGATAAAATCATCAGAAATTAAACGACTCAAAATTAATCACGTTCTCAAACAAGCTCAAATATTACTGTCTATTTTGGGATTACTTTTGGGAATAATCAATTTTACGCTTATTCCTGAGCTTTTAGCGGTCTTTATTTTTCTTATTGGAATTGGCTTGACGGCATTTGTGCCAGTTGCTAAAAAGAATAAAGAAATGTAATTCCATACCATTTTGGTATAATTAGACAAAAAAATCACGTATTTTTGACCCAATATTCCATGAAAAAAATCAATCAATTATTAGAGAAGCGCGCTCTTTTATCACAAGGAGGTGGCGAGGAGCGAATAAAAAAACAACATCAACAAGGGAAATTAACAGCAAGAGAACGAATTATTTTGTTGTTGGATGAAGCTTCTTTTCATGAACTAGGTGCTCTAGTGGAACATCGAGCCACCACCTTTGGTCTTGAAAATCAACGCGTGCCTGGTGATGGAGTGATAACTGGTTATGGAACTGTTTTTGGTCGATTAATTTATGTGTTTTCACAGGACTTTACAGTTCTTGGTGGTTCTTTATCTGAAACGCATGCGGCAAAAATTTGTCGCTTGATGGACATGGCGATGAAGAATGGCGCTCCAATTATTGGCATCAATGATTCTGGTGGGGCTAGAATTCAAGAAGGTGTGGTATCTCTATCTGGATATGCCGATATTTTCTTCCGTAATACAAGGGCATCGGGGGTTATCCCTCAGATATCTGTTATAATGGGGCCTTGCGCTGGCGGTGCTGTTTATTCTCCTTCCCTTACTGATTTCGTTTTCATGGTAGAGGAAACTTCTTATATGTTTGTAACGGGTCCCAATGTTGTTAAAACAGTAACTCATGAAGAAGTTAGTTCCGAAGATTTGGGCGGCGCAAAGACACATGCTGAAAAATCCGGTGTTAATCACTTTACGGCGTCTAATGATGTTGAGTGCTTGAAAAAAGTAAGGGATTTAATTTCTTATATTCCCCAAAATGCTTATGAAACAGCTCCTGTGCCCAGTGTTATTGAGTTCACTTCAGCTAAAACAAATCAGATAAAGGATGTTTTACCGGAAAATGCTAATATGCCATATGACTGTAGAAAAATTATTGATTGTATTATTGATGACCTTTCCTTTAGAGAGGTGCATCTTGATTTTGCCAAAAATATAGTTGTTGGATTTGGTCGCTTGGAAGGAAAGTCATTGGGTATTGTCGCGAATCAACCGGCTTCATTAGCGGGAGTTTTGGATATTGATGCTTCTAGAAAGGCCGCTCGCTTCGTTCGTTTTTGCGATTCATTTAATATCCCTTTATTGGTTATTGAAGATGTTCCCGGATTTCTTCCTGGAACGGATCAGGAATGGAATGGAATTATTACTCACGGTGCTAAATTGCTCTACGCATTTGCGGAAGCAACGGTGCCTAGAATTACTGTGATTACCCGAAAAGCGTATGGCGGTGCATACTGTGTAATGAATTCTAAAACCTTAGGTGCTGATTTAAATTTTGCCTGGCCAACGGCTGAAATTGCTGTAATGGGAGCAAAGGGAGCTGCTGAAATTATTTTCAAAAAAGAGATTTCTAGCGCCGATAATCCATCAGAAAAATGGTTGGAAAAGGAAGCGGAATATGCCGAATTGTTTGCCAATCCCTACCGTGCGGCTGAGCGGGGAATAATTGATGAGGTTATCTTGCCGGAGGAAACCAGAAGTAAGCTGATTGCTGGTTTTAAAATGCTTGAAAAGAAGGCGGAAAATTTACCTTATAAAAAACACGGGAATATCCCGCTTTAATAATAATCACTTGAAAATTATGAAAAAGTTAATAGAAGAATTTCCACAAAACATTAAAGATGCTATCCAAATTGGAAATGCGCATCATTTTACCAAACCAACAACTGAAATAAAAAACATTATTATATGTGGTTTAGGCGGTTCTGGTATTGGCGCTAAGATTGTTCAGAACTGGACGCAAGGTGAAATTATGATTCCAATCACCTGTGTTAATGAATATACCTTGCCTGCATTTGCGAATAAAAACACCTTGGTGATTGGTTGTTCGTATTCTGGAAATACGGAAGAAACGACAATGGCTATTGATGAGGCTCATGCCAAAGGCTGTCATATTATTGGTATTACAAGCGGAGGAAATCTACAAGCATTTTGTGCCCAACATACCTATGACTGTATTATTGTTCCAGGTGGAAATCCTCCACGGAGTGCCTTGGCATTTTCATTGGTTCAGTTATTAAATTACCTCGCGAAACAAGGATTCATTTCATCGAACTGCATAGCATCGATTTCAAAAGGGGCAGATGCATTAGTGGCGGACATTGATTTTATTCAAGCAATCGGTCGAAAGTTAGCGGATTATTTATTTAATAAAGTAGGGGTGTATTATGCGGAGACAAAATATGAAGGTGTTATCGTCCGTGCTAGACAACAATTTAATGAAAACTCAAAGTATTTAGGGTGGCACCATGTTATTCCTGAAATGAACCATAATGAGCTCGTTGGTTGGGGCGGGGGAGATGAACGCTTTGCTCCTGTTTTCTTTAACACGACGGATATGCATCCGCGCAATAGCAAACGTTTTCAAATTTCCTTAGCTGCGATACAAAAGAAAACAGGAAGTGTTTTTGTTATTGATGCAAAGGGTGATAGCATAATTGAGCGTTCCTTGTATTTTATTCATATTGTGGATTGGGCATCTTTTTACTTATGTGAGCTTAATAAAGTTGACATTATGGACATTCAAATAATTGATTATTTAAAAGGCGAACTAGCTCAATTTTAATGGGTAAAAGTGAGGTAATCATTCATCGACTAGGACTTATTGATTATAAGCAAGCCTGGGATTACCAAGAAAATATATTCAAGGAAATTGTTGATCTAAAGATTAAAAATAGAAACGAAGACACGAATATATTGCCACAAAATCATTTGGTGTTTTGCGAACATCCTAATGTATATACCCTAGGCAAAAGCGGGAAAGAAGATCATTTATTGCTTGATAAGAAAGGCTTGCTGGATAATGATGTTTCATTTTATAAAATCAATCGTGGCGGCGATATAACCTATCATGGTCCAGGTCAATTGGTTGTATACCCAATTTTTGACCTTGAACAGTTTTTTACTGATATTCATAAGTATATGCGACTGTTAGAAGAGGCTGTAATTATGACCTTGCAAGAATATGGTATTATCGCACAACGAATGGAGGGACAAACGGGCGTTTGGTTAGGTGTGGGATCTATTGAGGCTAGAAAAATTTGCGCGATGGGTGTTAAAAGCTCTAGATGGGTAACCATGCATGGTTTGGGATTTAATGTAAATTCGGACTTACGGTATTTTAATCACATAATTCCTTGCGGGATTAGTGATAAATCGGTTACTTCTATGGCAAATGAATTGGGCGAAGAGGTGGATATGAAAGAATTATCGAATAAACTTTTAGTCAATTTGGCAAACTTATTTGAATTTACTTATTAAGAAAAATGATGAAAAAGTTAGTTGTCTTAATACTAAAAAAAACCGGCGTAGTACTTTTTTATATCGTGCTCTTATTAAATTTATTTATTTTATTTTCAGGGAAAACGTATTTGTATGAAGGCATATTTCAAACCTATCTTCACGGACGTTCTTCTCCGGGAATTTATGATCTCCCCAATTTCCATAAGCGTAATATTAGCCAAAGCACCTCTCCAATTCCATGGGCTATAAACACCGGAAACGATGCAATCAGCCTTTCTAAATCAGAAGAAGAATATCATCAGCAATTCGACAGTAAGGCGTTTATCATCTTGCAGAATGATACTATTATCTATGAGAAATATTGGGACGAGCACAGCATAGGCAAAGTATCAAACTCCTTTTCAATGTCAAAATCAATTGTCAGTTTACTTATTGGTATTGCATTGGAAGAGAAAAAAATAAAAAATATTGATGAGCCTGTTTGGCATTATCTTCCTGCATTTAAGACGTATGGCCGGAAATCAATAACACTTAGGCACCTTTTGTCGATGTCTTCCGGTTTTGAATGGAATGAAAGTGGATCTAATCCCTTATCGGAAAATGCTGAGGCATATTATACGAATGATTTATATGATTTAATGATGCGGCAACGTCTTGTTACGGAGCCAGGTAAGGCGTTTATTTATCAAAGTGGAAATACGCAGGTACTTGGCCATGTGCTAGAAAAGGCAACGGGGATTTCTTTATCAAATTATGCGGCGTCAAAGCTTTGGGGCCCCTTAGGTGCAGAAAACCCTGCATATTGGAGTTTAGATAGAGAAAATGGCAACGAAAAATCATTTTGTTGTTATTATGCTACGGCTCGCGACTTTGCTCGTATTGGTTCATTGTTAGTTAACAAGGGAACTTTTTCTGGAAAACGAATCGTAAGTGAGTCTTACATGAATGAGGTTGTGAAATGGGGAGATTTAACAACAATGGAAGGTATACGGAATCAGCGTTATGGCTTGCATTTTTGGGCCTACAAAAGCGGATCAGAATGGGTTTATTATTGTAACGGATTCAAAGGCCAGTTAATCATTACGATTCCTTCACGGAAGATTGTAATTGTGCGTATAGGAAATTTTCGCGATAGGGATGTTAGAGCTGTAGATATGTTTCTGTCGAAGACAGGATTGGTGAACAAGAATCTTGTTTCTCAAATTGGGCACCCACGCGATTTGTTTGTTTATTTAAAGATGGTAAATAGGATGTTAAATCAAAAAAGCCAAAAGCGATGAAAGAAGGAATTTTAGGTCCAAAAGTAGAAGGTATTGAGGTACTCATACTTCTTGATGATGAAATTAATGCTGAGTATAATGTCTATCTATGGAATCGTAGAGAAGTAATTATTGAAGGTGTTATCATCACCAGTGCTGGATTTGGAGAACACCCAAGTACGGGAGAAAAGATAAAAACGGCTACTTTAAGGCATAGTTTAGAGGTTTTACTTCCTAATGAAGTGGCAAAAATTGAAGCGATTATGCCGGATGTCTTCGGTCTTTACAATGAATATTGGGTGAGTTTTTGGGTGGATGAAGTCTTATATGACAAGCAATTTTTGTTTCCTCCGGAATCTATTATTCTTTCCAATTTTAACTACATGGAAGCGTTTCAAAAAAAGGGCCTGTTAGCACAATAATTAGTTTAATAGCGCTAAAATTTCTTTGATACTCATCACGCCGCTTTTTCGCCAGACAATCTCCCCAGATTTAAATAAAATAAGAGTTGGGACACTCCTTATCTTGAATTGATTTGTAATTTCTAGGTTTTTATCCACATCTATTTTTACAACGCTGAGTGAATCCTTACGTTGTATTTTAAGTTCGTCTAATATTCGATTCATAGTTCGGCAAGGCGTGCACCATGTGCCGTAGAATTCAATTAGGGTTGGAGTGCTTGAACAAATAATCTTTTGAAATTTACCCATTTTGTTACCATAAAAAAGGCCAGCAGATCTGCTAGCCTTTTATATACTTATGCGTTAAACCTTATTGCTTATCATAGATAGCCATGCATGTACCTTGCCCGCCGATTAACGGGGTAGTGTTGTCATAGTTATAGGTAATTTGAATCTGCGTTCCTGTAGAATTCATAGTTCCTGTTCCTGAAAAATTGATGTCACCTAGTGTGATATTAATTGTTTGAAGTGGAATACTTACACTTGCGCCATTGATGGTTCCACTAGCTGTCCCTCCAACCAAATTAAAGAAGTTATCTATGTCAATCGCATTAGCTGTAGCTCCAGTTATAATAGTTGGATCTGTAGCTAAAGGAAAAGCAGTTGCGCCACATGTTGAACTAACTACCCATGTAGGGCTGGTCCAGTTGTCGGCACTGATAATTACATTAACAGTTCTTTTTGCTGTTGTTGTACCATTTGCGTTGGTGGCTGAATAATTTACAAAGTATGTACCTACTGTTGTTGCGTCCACTTGGTTAGTTGTTGTAACTGTTACGGCAGAACCATCTTTGTTTACAGCTGTTGCTCCAGCATCTGTGTAAGTAGCTCCAACATTAATCGTTACTGTAGGTGCTCCATTCAAGGTGATATAAGGTTTGTACAAACAAGATCCATCGTCTTTTTTTGCGATAGAATTGTAATTTGAAGCTGAGGCATCAGTACATCCTTTTTTCTTGCACGAGCTTAGAGAAAGTCCTATTATTACGATAGGTAAGATCAAGTATATATTTTTCATAGTTTTTATTTTTATCAAAGATATAATTAATTTTTTAAAAACTAAAGCAAAAAAAAAAACGGCCTTAAACCGTTCTTTTGAGTTATTCTTGAATTACGAGTTCAATTGGTGTACCCTTTACTAATAGGGCTTTAATTTTTCCTTCTAATTCCTCAGCTAATTCTGGGTTATCAAGTAAAATTGATTTAATTGAATCTCGACCTTGTCCTAAGCGAGTTTCTCCATAGGAGAACCAGGATCCGCTTTTCTTTAAAACATTAAGTTCAACTCCAAGATCTATAATCTCTCCAATTTTCGAGATACCTGTTCCATAAAGGATATCAAATTCTGCTTTTCTAAACGGTGGGGCCACCTTGTTTTTTACGACTTTAACTTTTACACGATTACCTACAATTTCTTCGCCATCTTTCAATTGTGTTGATCTTCTGATGTCTAGTCTAATAGATGAATAGAATTTTAAGGCGTTTCCACCGGTAGTAGTTTCAGGATTTCCAAACATAACGCCTATTTTATCACGTAACTGATTGATGAAAATGCAGCATGTTCCGGCTTTGTTGATAGAGCCAGTTAATTTCCGAAGTGCTTTTGACATTAATCTTGCTTGTAATCCCATTTGTGAATCTCCCATTTCTCCTTCAATTTCTGCTTTAGGAGTTAAGGCCGCTACTGAGTCGATTACAATAAGGTCAATTGCACCTGATCTGATTAGATTATCAGCAATTTCTAATGCTTGTTCGCCATTATCAGGTTGGGATATTAATAGGTTAGCGATATCTACTCCTAAATTCTTTGCATAAAATTGATCGAAGGCATGCTCTGCATCAATAAAGGCAGCTATTCCGCCTTGTTTTTGTACTTCTGCTATCGCATGAATTGCTAAGGTTGTTTTTCCAGAGGATTCAGGGCCATAAATTTCCACCACTCTTCCTTTTGGATAACCATTAATTCCTAATGCTAAATCTAACGTTAATGAACCCGTAGGTATTACATCAACTTTCTCTACTGGTGCATCACCAAGTTTCATAACGGATCCCTTTCCGTATGCTTTATCTAATTTTTCCATTGTTAATTGAAGCGCTTTAAGCTTTTCTTCATTGATTTCTTTTTTTGCCATGTTTTTTAAGTAGTTAGTTTTTTAATTTTTGTCAAAGGTAATCGCCATAGGCCGTAAACTATTTACGATCTATTTAATTATTAAATAATTCTATAATTTCTTTGCTATGTTCTTTGGTATTTGGTTTTGTAATGATTGAAATAATTTCGCCTAATTCATTTGCTAAAAAGGTTGTTCTGTGGATACCATCGTAGGTTTTTCCCATGAATTTTTTTTCTCCCCAAACTCCAAAAGCATTGATTATTACTTTATCGGTATCCGCAATTAAGGGAAAAGGCAAATCATATTTTTTTGTAAATTTAGCATGCGAACTGGATGAATCTGCACTTACACCGATTATCCGTATATTTTCTTCAAGCAGCAGTTCATAATTATCTCTTATGTTGCATGCTTGTGCCGTACAGCCAGGCGTATCATCTTTCGGATAAAAATAAATAACTGTTTTTTTTCCATTATGATCAGCCAAATGTACTGTTTCTCCTAATTGATCTAGGCCATTTACTTTAGGTATTTGATTTCCGACTTCTATCATTTGCTTAAAAATTAATCGATTAATTGACGTTTAATTAATCAAAACTAATCATTATTTTCTTTCAATCAATTATTTTACTCTTTTTTTTAAATAATAGGGTGATTATTTTTATTTGCCTTGTCTGTAAAGTTCTTTTATCGAATTAATATCCTTCCTCTTCTACCACTACCATCGGGCTTAGGTTGGTAATTAAATCGTCATATCTTTGCTTTAACCTTTTCTTTTCAGCCACTAGCTGGGTATTTTTAGCCATTTCAGCCTCAGCAATTTCACTTTCAAGATTATTTGATTTTTCAGTGTAATTTTCAATGGTATAATTTACAGCACGTGACAACCACATTTTTGTGTACTGATTACCAACATCATTTAAATAGCTGTAGACCGCTAATGATTTCTCTTGTAAATCAATTTCTTGTCTAATAATAAACAAGGTATATGAAACCATCGCATTTAATTCATCTTCGCCCTTAGGTTTGTCAATTAAATTAAGGTTTTCTAAAAATGCATAATCTTCACGTGTGCCATAATTTCCCAAAATATCAGCGGCCTTGCTTGTTAGTTTTGCATTACTAATTTTTGTTAGAATTCTTGCTTGATTTAGGCCTTCTGTTGAATCAAGTCCCACCAGTTTTTCTAAGGCTGTTGAAATTACGCTATATGATTGATCATTGGAAATGATGTTTTTGCACAGGTTAATTAGCATTGTTTTATCGGAAGCGCTAATGTTTTTAATCGCAATTGACCGAACGCTTGATTTAGGATCCTTCAGCGCTACATTTTTAAGAATGCTTACGGCATCATTAGATAATGTTTTATTGGCAGCGGTGTATACTTCTATGGCTTTCATTCTAATATCCCAATGTTTGTCACTCATTGCATCAAAAATTAATTTGTCAGTTGCGCTTGTTTTTCTTTTTGAGGCACGATTTAAAGCTGTTAATCGTGCTTTATATCTTTCAGAATGGTAGTATTGGTGCACAAATTGATTAATGGGCTTATCCTCATAATATTTACCTAAGAGCATTTGGTCTTCATCAAACAACATATTTTGCAATTCGCCATTAATTTTAAAGGTGAATGATTGCGCTAAGCTATCGATGATTATTTTTTCCGTTCTTTTTCCATTAGCATCCCAAATGGCGATTTTAACAGGTATTCTAAACACTGGGAAATTAGGTGTTATCTGTTTCTGCATAATATGGAGTGTTACGGTATTGCTTTCCATATCGATGGTTTGGTTAGTATGAATAATAGCATGTCCTTTGGATAAAAACCATTGGTCAAAAAACCAATTTAAGTCTTCTCCAGAAACCTCTTCAAAGGCAAGCCTTAGTTGATGAACTTCGGCAGATTTATATTTATTTGACACTAAATAATTATTTAGCCCCTTGAAAAAGGCATCATCGCCTAAATAAGACCTGAGCATGTGTAAAATTCGCCCTCCTTTATTATAGGAATGACCATCAAACATTTCCTCTTTATCATCATGTCCAAACCAAATTAAATTATGATACCCTTGATACATGGCGGATTCAAAATAGCCTTTTGCTTCGCTCTCTGCTTGATAATCTGCTTCATCAAGACCATAGCGATGTTCATCCCACAAGTATTGTGCATAATTAGCAAAGGATTCATTGAGGGGTAAGTTTGCCCATGATTCGCAGGTAACCAAATCGCCAAACCAATGATGAAACAATTCATGCGCTATAGTAGATTGATCGTTATTATCTAATAATTCACGGTCTGTTTTATAAACGTAATCGCCAAAAATGACTGCTCCTGTATTTTCCATTGCACCGGAAACATAATCTCGAACGACGATTTGAGAATACTTATCCCAAGGGTAATCCACCCCTAAACGATCTGAAAAATACTTAATCATGGCTGGAGTTTCTCCAAAAATAGCGCGAGCATCTTTTTCAAATGAAGGCTCTACCATATAGTTAACGTCCATTTTCGTCCCATTTTGACGGGTATAGGAATCTTTCACGGTTACAAATTCTCCAACTGCCATCATGAATAGATAAGGAGCATGCGCTTGATCTTGTTTCCAATGATCTGTTCGAGTACCATCTTCATTTTGCTTGCTGCTCAATAATTTCCCATTGGACAAGGTGCTATATTTCTTATCAACAGTCATAAAGATTTCTTGCGTCGTTTTCGCATTTGGCGCATCAATAGTTGGAAACCAAACTGAATTTGCTTCGGTTTCTCCTTGTGTCCAAATCTGAGGCATTTTGTCTTTATTTTCCCCTTTAGGATTAATAAAGTAGAGTCCTTTATCAGAGGTGATTGCAGCGCTTCCGCTCGTTTGCCGTTCGTCAGGTTTCGCAACATACTCTATTGTAACAGTAAACACCTCATCTTTCTTGTATGTTTTTCCTAAATTAATAGAAAGTTTTAGGCTATCGCGGTAGGTATAAACTAAAGGAGAGCCATTTAATTCTATTTTTAATATATCCATTCCTTTTGCATCTAAGACTAAACTATCGGAGGGATAGAAATGCTGCTTAGCACTAATTGTTGCCCTTCCGTTCATCCGTGATTGCGCCCAATTAAATCGAACTTCTAATTTAGTGTGAATTAGATCGGTTAATAAGGTCCGGGATGGCTTATAGATTCCTCGAACGCCTGTTTCCTCTTCATCTAAAAAATCGTCATACCCTTCATCCATATAAAACTCATCATCCATATACATACTATCTGAAATTTCTTCCTCGGAGAATTCGTCATTAACTTCGACAGCTTCACTGGTTTTACAAGCTACAAGAGCGCATAGTATTAATGTAATAAAAAGGTATTTTGTCATGTGAAATAAATTTTTGAATTTCAATATTAGTGATTATTTTTAGTTGAGCTCTTATTCAGGCCATAATAGTTCCTAATCGCTTCTTTTTTTTCTTAATTTCGCTGAAAACAGCTAAGATGATTACCATTACCGACTACGATTTTAAAGGAAAGAAGGCAATAATTCGAGTAGATTTTAATGTTCCATTGGATAAATTAACATTAAATGTACTAGATGATAAACGAATTAGAGCTGCTTTACCTACCATTAAGTATATTTTAGGGAATGGTGGTGCTGTAATTTTAATGACGCATTTTGGACGTCCAAAAAATGGACCTGAGCAACAGTATTCCGTAAAAAATATCTTAGCATGCATTTCTGAATTAGTAGGTTTGCCGGTTCAATTTGCTTCGGATTGTATTGGCGATGGCGCAATAAGTCAATCTAAATCATTACAGTCAGGTGAAGTATTGTTACTTGAAAACGTCCGATTTTACAAAGAGGAAACGGCAGGATCGATCGAATTTGCACAAAAACTATCAAGTTTAGGGGATTGTTTCGTAAATGATGCTTTTGGCGCAGCGCATCGCGCTCACGCAAGTACAACTCAAATTGCGTCCTTTTTTCCAACCGATAAAATGATGGGTTTTTTGATGAAAGCAGAAATAGAAAACGCGCAGAAAGTTCTTACTGATGGTAAAAAGCCATTTACTGCCATTATTGGCGGAGCAAAGGTTTCAGATAAAATTTTAATTGTGGAAAACCTCCTGTCTATAGCCGATCACATTATTATTGGTGGAGGCATGGCGTATACTTTTATCAAAGCATTAGGGGGTAATATAGGAAACTCAATATGTGAAGTAGAACGTATTCCCATCTGTTTAGCCATTATCGAAAAGGCTAAGCTAAATGGTGTGCAAATTCATTTGCCCATTGATTCGGTAATAGCGGATGAATTTTCGCCCACGGCTAAGGTAAATATGTGTTTGAGCAATGATATTCCTGACGGATGGATGGGCTTAGATATTGGAGAAAAGTCAAGTCTTGAATTTGAAAGCGTCCTATCCAAAAGCAAGACAATCTTATGGAATGGCCCTATGGGTGTATTTGAAATGGAGTCTTTTTGTGAAGGCACAAAATCGATGGCTTCGGCTGTTGCTTCAGCAACCAAGAATGGATCATTTAGTCTAATAGGGGGTGGAGATAGTGCTGCAGCGGTTTTAAAGTTTGGTTTTGAGGATGAAGTAAGTTATATCAGCACAGGAGGAGGGGCGCTATTAGAATATTTTGAAGGAAAGGAATTGCCGGGCATTACTGCCTTAGCTTCTTAAAGAAGCTTGATTAAATCAACTAATCGGTTTGAATAACCCACTTCATTATCATACCACCCAACTACTTTCACAAGATTATTAAAGACCAAGGTGAGTCCACCATCGAATACACAACTATTGGGATTGCCAATTATATCAGCGGATACTATGGGATCTTCTGT
>JBIIOQ010000068.1:0-5665 GCA_044336865.1 Crocinitomicaceae bacterium
TTAACACGATAGCGGCAGGTAGCATATTTCGAAAAGACGTGCCACTCAGCCTTAAAATGCATTAAGGTTTGAACGATGAAATCATCGTGATACGCTGGCAAATAAACCGTATAATGCCCACGGTTTTCAGATTCTAATTCCCTTATGTTTTCTCTTATTACCGGAGTAAAAATAGAAGGAGCATAAGATTCGAAATGAAAACCATATTTATGGGGGCTTGGACAATAATTTCCCAAAATAAAATTCCCTATTCTATGTTTATCTATCGGTTTTGGCGAATTCGGGTGAGAAACCGCCGCCTGATGGCTTAATTCTACCGATTTTACGCCGTGGTACTTTGCCGACCAGGCAGAAATTGGTTCAAAATCACTAATAATTAAGTCGTATTTCTTCGCTGGAAATTGGCTGATTTCTTTGAAAAACTTAAAGACGTTTGTGTTAACGGCCGTTTTTATGATATCAACTTTTCCTTTTTTAGAAGACATAAAACTCATGCCTCGCAATTGATAATCTATCGAAAAAGAGGGTGTCAACTGGGATTGTGTTCCACTCACCAAAATATCTACATGACATCTTTTTCTCAGGTATGGAACAATGTCCTCTGCCCGACTTAAATGGCCATTGCCGGTTCCTTGTATCGCATATAACACTTTCATAAGCTATACTTTTACAACGTTTTGTGTGATTTCAGCAAGTAAAACCTCTATCGAAAGTTCCTCTCTACGAGATTTTATTAATTCGCTTTTTATGTTTTTTTGTGGGCTTTGATCCTCAAAATAAAGCTTCCAAACACCATCGTGGTATTCTAATGCTGTTGAATTTTCAACCCAATCTCCTGAATTTAGGTACATCACCTTTTCACCGCTCTTCGTTTGAATTTCTTTTATTTCCGGTTGATGAATGTGACCACAAATAACGTAATCATATCCATTAGCTATCGCGAGTTCTGCAGCGGTTAGTTCAAAATTGCTTACGTAACTCACAACCCCTTTCACGCTATTTTTTATTTTTTTTGACAACGAAATCCTTCCCCTCCCAAGTTTTTCACTGACCCAATTCATAAATGTATTTAACATTATAAGAATGTCATATCCTTTTCCACCTAGCTTTGCTAACCATTTTGAATGCCTCATGGTGGTGTCAAATACATCACCATGAAAAATCCAAGCGCGACCTGTTGGTAGATTTAGAACTATTTTATTAACGATTTCGAAATTTGCAATTTTAAACCCTGTAAATCTCCGTAACATTTCATCATGATTTCCTGTGACATAATAAACCATTGTTCCAGAACTCAGGAAAGATGTTATTTCTCTTATGACCTGCATATGCGAAGCAGGGAAATAACGCTTCGAAAATTGCCATATATCAATGATGTCGCCATTTAACACCAAAGTCTTTGGCTTAATACTCCTTAAGTATTTAACCAATTCTTCTGCTCGAGAACCATAGGTACCCAAATGCACATCTGAAATTACAACCAAGTCAACTTCTCTTCTCATTCTCTTAATTTTCAACAAAGGTGGACCTTTGATGTTTCCTGAATTTTAAGCGAAGATTAAGGCGCAAATAGATATTAATACTGATTTGTTCAAAACAGATCCTTAAAATATCCTTGACCTAAAATATAAGCCAACAGATAAAATTGGGATGCGTCTTGGATTACTCTTTTATAACCTTTGTTAAATTAGTTTCGCCGTTCTGATCTAATTTTATTAAATAAGATCCCCGCGCGAATGAAGAGAAGTCCAGCATTATTTCCGTTTGATTTTTAACCTGATTGGTAAATAATACCCTTCCATCCATGGTCAAAATAGAGATTGTAGCAGAAATAGGCATATTAAACATTCCGTAGACCTCGTTTTGCGTTGGGTTGGGATAGAAAGAAAGTTTAAATAAGTCTTCTTCATAAATTCCCAAACAAGGGTCTAAGACCACCACGGTGCTAGCCGATTCTGTACAGCCATTTAATTCTCCTGTAACAATGTAGGTTCCTGCTTGAGTGATTGAAATTGAAGTGCCAGAAGTGCCATTACTCCATAAAAATGAAGTAGCGTTACCCGCGGCTGTTAATTGGAGAGGCAAATTATAGTCGCAAACTGTTGTATCACTCACTAAGAAAATTATTGGATTTGGATTAACCTCGACCGTAAATGCCGATGACCCTTCACAATTATTGGTATCTATTCCCACAACAGACAAGGTCATTGTAGATGCTGGCTGGAAATATGTTCCATTGAACTGACCTATGTTCCAAGTATAGTTCGCTGCACCATTCGCTTGAAGAAGTATGGAGTCGCCAGCACAAATCGTTTGGTTTACACCAGCAGAAATAGTAGGTAAAGCATTAACCGTTACAAGCAAATCATCTTGATCTTGACATCCGTAAGCGTTCGTTCCTGTAACAATATAGTTAGTGGTGTTTGTGGGAACAAATGAAACGCCATTTATAGCACCATTATCCCATGAATACGTTTGAGCACCACTGGCAACAAGTACAATATTCCCGCCTTCACAAAGCTCGATATCGTTTCCAGCGAAAACAGTCGGAGAAGGATTGACAAACACTGTTATTTGATCAACATTCTGACATTGGTTTAAGTCTACTCCGGTCAAGGTATAGGTCTGTGTAAGTTGTGGAATAAATGGGGAATTATTAATTACGCCATTCGTCCAAGAATAACTTGTTGCTCCTAATCCCGTTAAAATTACCGAGTCTCCGAAACAAATTGTTAAATCATTTCCTGCAAAAACAGTCGGTAATCCGAGCACATTTACAAGAACAATATCATTGCTAGAACATCCTGTAGAAGAATTCGTGCCAGTTACAAAATAACTAGTGGAAGATAGGTTTGTTCCAGTTTGAACAGTTAAAGAGGCGCCCGTTGCCCCGTTATTCCACACATAGTTTGTTGCTCCCGTAGCTGTAAAAGTTACACTTGAGCCCCCACAAACCGTTTGATCAACACCTGCCGATACTACTGGAAGTGCATTAACGGTTACAGTTGTTGTTGCTGTGCCTGTACAACCTTGTTGATTAGTGCCCGTAACTGTATACGTTGCTGTTGATACAGGGATAAAGGCTACTGCATTGGTCACACCATTGCTCCAAGAGTATGTTAAAGCACCACTTCCATTAAGGGTTACTGGTGAGCCTGTACATACTGATTGATTTATGCTGGCAGAAACAGTTGGTGAAGGAGTAGTTGAAATAACTTTTATTAAAGATGTGTCTGAACAGGCTAATGTTGTGCTATTTACCATAACGGCATACGAACCCGCTTGTGCTGCTATCAATTGTGTACTTGTCTCTCCAATTATTGGTTGGCCATTTAGCAACCATTGGTAAGAACTTCCTGTTGATCCTGGAATCGAAAGGGTTGTGCTCGCCCCAACACAAATAGAGTTGGCGGCAGCGGTAACAACAGCGCCTGCTGCAGTTGCACAGGTATTTACTTGATAGATAGATAGGGTTGAGCTAACCTCGTTTGCCAAAATCACAATGTCATTACCATTCGGCGAAATCGCTGCCGGGATGGTGACAATTCCCTCTGCGCCTAAATCTGGACCGCTAAGTGTTGTTGATCTATTATTCCGATAAGCAACAAAAACTGGTGATAATGGGTTCTCCACATTGAAAACCATAACGCCTCCTATTCTTTCTAGCGCTAGAAAAACATACGGTTTTCCATTAATTGTCTGAAAATATATTCCTTCAACCTCAGGGCCTTTATCATCGCTTCTATTTTTTAAAGATGGAGTGCCCGTAGAATTTGATGCGTTAAAAATAGCGGCAAAAGTTGGGTGGTTGGCTATTATCTGCTCGATTAAGTCCTTTGAATCATAAACAAGCGCACCAGTGGTAGCGTTTCGGATACTAAAAGACCTTCCACTCATAACATGCAATTCGTCATAATCGCCATCTCCGTCAGTGTCTCCTGAATATTTTAAGGCACTAAGCCTACCGAGAAACTTGCTGTTTTTAAGTATGCTCGCATCGGGGAAAGCAATAGGATCAAGATTAGCAAATGTGGTTGAATTGATTCTATTAGCGTCTACTACAGTGCCAAACTCACGAGAATCGCCTTCATTTGCTGTGAAAATATACCCTTGTCCTCCAATTGTTCCAAAGCTAAGTGCGTCAGGCATGTAAGCTCCTTTGATTGGCAGGTCTCCCGTAATTAAGATCGCGCCACTTTGGTCAGAGGCGTCTAATGCGTTATTCGATCCAGTACCATATGGGCTATAGCCCAAAGCAGCTAGACTTATTATCGTATTATTTGTAAGGTCAATCGTTAAAAGTGCATTCGCTTCTTGAATTCCTACATAGGCTTTTGTATTATCATCCGAAATTGTGATGTATTCTGGTTCTAAATCCTGTGCTACAGTTGCACTTGTGGAGAACACACGAATTCCTTGTGCAATCAATGTGGCTTCTTGTCCATTATAGGCGGTCAATCCTATTGTGGTCACATTCGCATTTGTTAGATTAGCAATTCCTGGTGTTAAATCTACAACGGAAACGGATCCCTCTGGGTCAACCGTATACGCTGAATTTGGCTCTCCTTCATTCGCCGTGAGAATTTTAGTATAGTTTTTATTAAAGGTGATCATATCTGGCATAGCGCCAACCGTCACTTGATTCAAGAAATTACCATTGTAATCCAAAAACACGACTGAACCATTTAGTTGTGGGTTGATGTTTTCTATTGCTAATGCAACGATGCTGTCATGAGCAACAACCGAGTTTATATTTCCGTATGGGGTTGTTGAAATGGAAGAAATAAGAACTGGAGCTGCCGGATTAGAGAAATTCACAATGTCTAATTTTGCAGCAATGCTATTTGCAATATACAAACGGTCAACATCGGCGTCGAACGCAACTATTTCTGCGGAATTCGTTCCTGCAGTACCGTTAGAAAAGCTCGTTAAAAGTGTTAAGTTTAATGCATTCGATGGCGAAGGGGCTTGATAATCATTGTCTTTAATGAAAATGATTTGATAATTCTCCGTTGTTGATATTCTTGTATTGGTTCCTGATAGTATTTTCACAACAATTCGTTCTGCTTTTTCAGGTAATAAGTCGTCAATAATTGTAATTACATGATTGGTAGTGCCATTCGTGTTGGCTGGTATCGTTAATGTGTTTGTCCATGTAAAATCGACATTTTCGGTTGCGTTTGAATAAACAGAAAAACCCAGGTTTAAGGTTACTGGACTAGGATTTGCATTCGCAATTAATATCGGAACGTTAACCGTTCCAACATTTTCAGAAACTTGAATAAAATTATTGGCGGCAGCAATGGATGTGTTAGCGCCTCCATCAACTTTTACATTGTCAAATCGCCAAGTGCCTCCGGTTGCAATTGTACTTGTTAAGATTGTTTGTCTAAACTCCCCTGTAGCCTGATAGTGTGCCGCAAGAATTCTAACGGCAAAATCTGGATTGTTATTCGCTGCTAAAATGGATACGAAATCTACAGAAATTCTTCTATATTGGTCACCAACGCCGTTATTTTGAAAACGTCCTCCATCAATAACACCATTACAATACGTCGTGTTTTGGTCCGTCATCACAAAGTCTGTCCAAGCAAGACCATCAGTTGTATATTTTACTCTTACAGTATTTGCTGACGTACCAGACCAGCGTTGGTCCCAGGTAAAT
>JBIIOQ010000034.1:0-21549 GCA_044336865.1 Crocinitomicaceae bacterium
TATTTCCAGAACCTATTGGGAAGAAGTACTTCTCTTGATGGATTTGAACGGAAATACCCCATTCTGGAATAATTTGTTCGTTGTCTCCATTGATCGCCATTTCCGAAGAAACGGAGTCTAAAATAGTCCCTCCTTTGGCATCATAGCGATAAATAACCCACGAAGCGGTATCGGCACCATTACCAATTGGAGCGGCATTATAATCCCTGAACTTACATTCAAAATAGCCTTTTTCCAAGAGCAATGGATCTACTACTTTAATGTTAATCGGACCTTTGCCATAATCGTATTCTGGCGTATCAGTAAATCCATTGGCAAGTATTTTAGAGAGCGTTGAATCGGTAAATTCAATCGGACGATTTCCATTGCCGTAACCATCTAAACGCGTTATTTTTGGCGATGAACCATAGGCAATCAATTGATTGGTGCCATCTGCTTCAGGCTTAGGATTATGTGGTACCGCTGAAATTGAACTTATTGCTGTACCATCATAATTTAATCGTGAGGAGATGTATGGAATTTTTTGGCCATCTAAAAATAATGCATCATTAGGATCGTACTTTTTAAATTCGTTAAAAGCATAAGCAACAGCAACATAATAATACGTTTTATGATTTACCAATTGACGTGCACCTTGCGCAAAGGCATCTTCAGTTACTCTAAATGAGTGCTTAATACCAGTGTTTTGGCCATCCACTTTTTCAACAGGGACAGCGAATCCAAGCGCTTCATCAAAAACGAAATTGATGATCCGATCTTGATCATTCTTAATATCACACTGAGCAACCAATCTTGCTTTAGTAGGGTCTTCGATATCAGAAATTGAAACATCTGAACTTTTCAATTGAAAGATTTGATATCCTTCAAAGCGATAAAATCGATCAACTGTTGGATCTGGAATATTGATTTCATCCTCTTCAGCATATCCTTCTTGATAATTATTAGAAGATGACGGGTTTTCAAGCATTAAAATCAATTCGTTCTCTAGCTCTTGAATGGTAATTTTAGGCGCATCTGGAGGAGATAAGATTTTGAAACAAGCATCAAATAACGCTTGCGCCTTGGTATCAGCTCTTTTCATTGCTTCTACTGAAGCGAACAAATCGCCATCCGTACTTCTGCCATAAACAATACCAACAGTAATATTATTTACCGCTCCCGGCTTAAGGGTAAATGGTCCAGCAGATTGAACAAAACGACGGTCACCAACAGGGTTATTGCTAGTGGCCTCATCCCAACCATTTGGAAATTGTCCAGTCATGTCAGCACCTCCCGTAGACCATGACAAAGGATCTGATGTTCCAGGAAACATATAATCAGTTAATTGTTGTGTTGATGTTCCAGTTCCCAACCCACCATAATACATTTCGGATCCATTAGCCCATTGACCTTCCATAAAATTATAATATTCTGCCGCTGGCCCTGGATCGTTGTAAGGATAGGCAGCAGTTGAAGTATAGTAGGTAAATCTACGCATACCAAATCGCTCATTGTCGATAATTCCATCGGAATAACCGATACCAATTCCTTTATAAACAATCCCATTATTAGCTAATGCATCCACAACAGTAGGTACAATATTCGTTTGTGTAACATCATCATAATAAGGTCCAGGATTATCAACTCCATCTCCATCTTGATAAGGACCTTCAAAGAAGTCACAACCAATTGCGGGTGGATTCTCTCCATATCCTAAGCGACTTCCATCACTTTCATCATTAAGGTCACCATTGTACATATAACCCAAACCTCTAGAGACATCACATCCAGCATAATCATCGGCATAATTTCCAACATCAGCATCAAGGTACTGAGCAAAATAGGTGTCGTAAAGCGTTTGTGTTCCACGATTTATAAGCTCATAGTTATAGAAAGTCATACGGTTTACCTCATCGTTTGTAGCAAACGAAAATGCTTGAGCGCGAATTTCCATACCGATTGGATCACCATTTGTTTCTGTATGGATGTTTCCTTTATCATTAAATACCCACCAATGCGTTTCGTCACCATAAAGTGAAATTCGTCGATCGAAACCACATTGAATATCATCACGACCTAGTATATCATCATACCAAGGATGATCTCCATTATCAGGATTATAGTTCCCATCACCATCGCGATCATAGTAAGGCGCTAAGAAATAATCTTGACCCAAGGACACATCGCCATGAGCAGGCCAACCATAAATTCGATTTAACTCATCATTTGAAGGTGGGATAATATCATCGCAACCCTCGGTTACAATTCCTTCATTACACTCATAGTAGATATTAAAGCGAATAACCTCCGCTTTTCGAATCGTATAAAATTGATCGTAAGCAATACATTGATTGGGATCAATATTAGCCTCGCCAAAATCCCTTACAACATTATCACCAACAGGAAAAAGAGGATTGTAATCTCCAGATCCTGGATTAACCGTTAAAGGACCAGGCCAAAAGTCATTTCCTGAACGATACCTAAGCGCTGCCAACTTGAGCTGACCATTAACATCCGTTCCTCCCATCCAAAGAGCTCCAGCAAAAATAGCAAAACGTTTACTATCTTTCGGAACCTCATAAGCTGCAATTGAAGCTTGCCTATTTTGGAACATACTTCCACCTTGCTCAATCAATGCGCTAACATCGTTAAAGTTCATTGTTAACTTTGCAGTCGCCGGGCTACAATTTGCCCCTTTCGGCTTTCCTGGTTTATTGTCTTTTTCTCCTGGCCCATAATACGCTAAGGCATTCGTAAAAAACAAGCCAACACTTACAATTGTAATAATAAATTGCTTTTTCATAGCTGTTCTATTTCTTTATTTAAAAATCAAATTTTATTCCCAAGCGAATTGTTCTAGGGGAACTTATATTAAATGCATTCTGAACTTTCATCGTGTAATAATCACGGAAAGACTGTTCATCCGTTTGATTCTGAATCGATGTTTGGCTTGCCGCAGCGGCTAAATAGCCATCATCATCCCAGTTTCCAGTTGCACGATATACGCCTAATTTATTAAACTGATTTAACAAGTTAGTAGCGCGAATATAAATATTCAAGAATGTTACTTTTTTCTTATCATTCTTTCCGCCCATCTCGATGTTAATGGTGCGATCCAACTGTAAGTCCATTCTATATGACCAAGGAAGACGCGAACCATTTAAGGTACCGCTAATTCCCGCATTTAAATTACCAATTCCTTCATCGGTAATAAACGTTTGCGCGGAATAAGGTGAGCCAGAATAGATATTAGTAAAGATGTTTAGACCTGTATTTTCTAAAATATTAAAATCTCCGATTTTTGGACCGTTGTAATCCCCACCTTCTCCATATCGATAATCGAATGTTACTGCAAAAGCATGTCGTTGGTCGAAAGAATAAGGGAATATATTTCTCAAGTTAGGGATACCGGCATTAATAAGTGCCCCCATAGACGTTGCATCAGACCCTGTACCATCTGCAAATTGCAAGGTATAGTTTGCAGTCATTCTAATATTTCCGGTTTGTCTTAAATCATAGGAAATCGTCATTCCTTTCACCGTACCGAAATCGCGATTTCCGTAAGTTTTATAAGTAGCTGGATAAGCTTCAAAAACATTTATCAACTGAACATTATTTCGTTGCTCACGATAAAATGCAGAAATTTTAATCGATGAAGTACGAGAAAGAACTTGTTGAAAACCTAATTCATAATCTACAGTAGTTTCAGGCTTTAGGTTAGCATTATCAATAATTGCGCTTCTAGATTGAATAAATTGATAATCGAAAGGATCGAAACGGAAGCCTGAAGTAGGTCTTTTTGTTAAGACATCATAATGCGCGAAGAAAGAAGCCTCTTCCGAAATCGGAAATGAGAAGGCAATTCTAGGCATAATATTGACTTGTGCTTTATAATCTTCAAAGGCACTTCTATCAGGAGTTTCTTGCTGTGGATTTAACAACCATGGAGCAATACCTGCAGCACCTTTAATTACCTTTGGATCTTCGATGGTGGTTCCTGAAGCATTAAACCAATTCGCTTCGGATCTAAATCCATTTATTGAATTCGGATTATTAACATCATTAACATAAACGACATAATCATCTCCCATACTTTCCGGGATAACAACCCATGAATAAAGCGATGGATCATTAAGCTTTAATGCTTTTGCTTCTTTCACCGTGCGGGCGTTAAAAAACAAATAAGGATCTTTAAGAACAGGCTGGTTAGCATCAAATACATCAACACGTACCCCAACGTTGAAAACGATGTCTTTAAAGGCAAATTTATCCATGATATAGCCGGCGATATAAACAGGTTGGAATGAACCTACAAAACGCTTAAAGTTGCCATTTTCATCATAATCTTCAAAATAACTATTTATATCGGTTGCACCAGATACTTTTTTTCCAGTATGATCATAGCCATAGTAGGAAACAAATGAGTTTCCACCATTTAGCAATTCATCCGGTGAAAACATATCAAAAGAATACAGATTTGGGTCATATTGATCAATATCAACAAAATCGTCACCAGCAGGATTTAGTCCCAATTTACCTCTTAAATTATAATCAAAGAACGATTGATTATCATCAAATTCCTGTCCACCATAAAGACCTGAACCATCTTGAAATGCGCTTCCAGAATTCAAACGATCATAGGTAATGGCTTTAAACGAACCTGAATCCGAAACAACACCAGAATTTAAATCCAACTCGCGAATGTGAAAGTTAGCTAACTGTCGAGCAATCGACCAAATACCAATTGGGCCATTTGTACCGCCGCCAGTAGTGGTTCCAGAACCCCATCCTCTGTCAATTCGTTGTTCAAATTCAAATCCTAGAGAAATATTGTGATCTCCGATATTTAATGAGCCAGCACCTGTTACTCGGAACTGATCATTTTCAGACTTTCCAAAGAAATTATACGGCGACCCAATGTTGCTCCAAATACCGTAAACGCTTTGAGGTGAATCACCATTTCTCAAGGCATTACCTTGTTGAATTTGAAACAAGTTTTCGTAATGTCCAAGAGGCGACCCATCATAGATATCATAGTATTGCGTTGTAATGGCAGCTAGTGCAGCATTGGTTTCTGAAGCTTCAAACGCTACTTCAACATCTTTAAATCCATCATGAACATAGGTTTGTGTATTTGGATTAAAGGCGTAAGAAGGTCGTCGTGTTGTGGTAAATTTACCAACATGACCATAATTAAAGATATTGTACATGTGCTTAGGATCATATGTATCACTTTTTGACTTAGAATAATCGACCATGATATTATACATTGCCGATCTTATTTTAGAGCTACTTCCTTCTCTTTCGTTATTAAAACGCTGTGATAATTTACCATAAACTCGGTAATCTAAACTTTCTGAAAATCCAAAGTTTTGGAAATTTAGTAGCGATCCACCGTAGGAATAATTGTTTCCTCTACTGTAATTTAATGAACCTCCAAACTGAACATTCACGGTTGGACCTGTATTGACATCTATTTTCCCTTGTGCAGAAATAGTGGTGTTTCTTGCATTCATACGCCAAGGAACTTTTTCGAAATCATTTTGACGTAAAAATAAAGCATTATGAAACGTTCCGAAACCAGAGGATGTAGGACGCAAAGGATTACTTAATAGTTCATCACGAACATCTTTTTTAATTCGGTAACCTCCACCAGCAAGAGGTCGGCCATCCAATTGATCCGTATAGTTGGCAGACACCAAAAAACCTAACCTTGGCTTTGTTTTTTTACCTGTTGAATCGCGCTGCATCCATAGTGGTCCGGATAACATTCCTTCTACTAAGTTATAGCCAAATTGATCAAGACCTAGCACTTTTCCGTCATAACCATCTATATCATCACCTTTGATATAAACACCAGAAGAAACGACCTCCATACTACCAAAATAAATAGACGAAGGACCTCTTGTGGTCACAGATATAATTCCACCAGTAACGTCACCATAATTTGCAGGAACACCACCAGTAATAACAGATACTTCTTCTAATGCCGACTTAGGAAGATTCGCAGAGCCACGCACCTTAATACCATCAATGTAAAAATACGTTCCATCTTGGCGGGAACCCCTTACTGAAATAGCTCCTGAGCCTTCGTTGGTATTAACTCCACCAACTGAAGATGCAACACCAGCAGCTGATCGCACTGGTAATCGAGCGATGTCTTCTCTTCCAATTGTAGCACCTGAAGCACCACCATCTTTATCAATCAATGGGATTTTGTATGCTGTAACTTTAATTTCAGCAATGTCCAATACGCTTTTGGGCTTAGATAATACTAGATTATCTAAAAACGTTATTTTATCTGGCGAAATATTTACCCCAGTAGTAACACCGGGTTGATAACCATCTTGATTTCTTACTTCAACATCATAAACGCCAGGAAGAACACCATTTATTTGAAATTTCCCATCAAAATCTGTGTTTGCGGCACCTTTTATTGTACCATTTTGCATCAATAAGACCTTACTTATTGGTAAAGGCTCTCCAGAAACTTCATCTTTAACAAGGCCTTTGACCGTTCCTAATCCTGACTGAGAAAATGAGTAAGAACTTAAAAATAAGAGGCTTACTAATATTAGTTTTGCTTTACCAAACATATTTTGTACGTATAAGTTTATTATATTTCGCATTTATTGAATCCGTAAATATAGAAAAAATATTTATTTTAACATAAAAGTTAAAAATAGTTAGCTGAAAAATAATTCTCAACTTTGCGACTTAAAAAAGTAGTGCATTGACAAAAATTAACCCTTCAGATAACGCTTACTTTTTTGAATGCACTAAAAACGCTGCAGTCGTTTCAATTCTTTCTCTACGCGAGAACCACCCACTTAAAGAAACGTTTTTGTTTGATGACGAAAAGGAAAAATTATCAAACCTAAAAAATGAAAAAAGAAGATTGGAGTTCTGCGCCGTTCGTTTCATTAGAAATCAAAAAAATATACCCTTTTCAATTGCTTACAGCCCAATTGGCGCGCCCTATTTAGTAGGTTCTCCAATGCATGTAGGAATTAGTCATTCAAATGACCTAGTTGGCTTAGCGCTTGCCCCTTTCAAAATAGGTCTTGACATTGAATTAATTTCGGATCGAATCCTTACGATTAAAAACCGATTTACAACTTCACAAGAAGTGGCGCTTTTTAGTTACGCGGAGGCTATAAACTTAACTATTATTTGGACCATCAAAGAGGTATTATATAAATTAGCTGGCAGACTAGAAATTAATTTAACAAGCGAGTTAATGATTAATAGCGTAGAGGGAGACACGGCCAACTGTTTATTTCTATCGGCAGAGGGTTGGCGCAGTGTAGCGGTAAAATTTCAAGAAAAAAACAATTATATTATTAGTTTTAATCCATCGACCTATCATGAAAAATAATGTCTATCAAAAAATAGCAAGTGAGAAAAAAGGCATTGCCATTTTAATTGATCCGGAAAAATTTTCTTCCGTTCAACGTTTAACTTCTTTGATCAATAAAGTAAATGCTGCACGACCCAATTTTATTTTTGTTGGTGGGAGTACCGTCACCAGAAAAGATTTCAATCAATGTTTAAGCGTTATGAAATCATTGACAAAAATTCCCATTGTTATTTTTCCTGGAGCAGCACACCAAGTGAGCCAAGAAGCTGATGCCATTCTTTTTCTTTCATTACTTTCGGGACGAAATCCCGACTATTTGATTGGTCATCATATCCAAGCTGTAGATGAGCTTGAAAAAATGGATATTGAAATAATACCCACTGCTTATTTACTTATTGAAGGGGGGAGAAAGTCTGCCGTTGAATACGTTTCACAAACCAATCCAATTCCTTCTAACCAACCGAATATCGTTCGGAAAACAGCTTTAGCGGGTAAATACCAAGGGAAAAAAATCATTTATTTAGATGCTGGTAGCGGGGCTGCCGATGCGATTCCCATAGAAATAATAAAAAGTGTAAATAACCTTGATCTGCCATTAATTATTGGTGGCGGAATTCGTACAATCGCTAACATTAAGCAAGCACACGATGCGGGGGCAAACCTCGTGGTTATTGGAAATAAGATTGAAGATGACATGGATTTTCTATTGGATATTGCGAACTACAGTAAAGCAAATTTAACAGGAAACGAAGCTTCGGTTTAGACGCTTGCCTTTAAGCTTAAGTCCAAGCTTCTTGCAGAATGAGTTAAGGCACCAATTGAAATAAATTGCACGCCAGTCCTTGCATAATCAAGAACATTATCGATTGTTATGCCACCGGAAGCTTCCGTTTCAAGATGTTCTGGGATTCTTTTTACGGCTATTTCGAGGTCGCTAGGAGTGAAATTATCCAACATAATTCGATCAACTCCGCCAAGGGTAATCACTTCATTTAATTCATCAAAATTTCGAACTTCAATTTCAATCTTACGCAACAAATTATTAGTACTTAGGTACTCCCTCGTTTTTTGAATGGCCTGCTTTATTCCACCTGCATAATCGAGGTGATTATCTTTAAGCATGACCATATCATATAAACCAAAGCGGTGATTTGTTCCACCACCAATCCGGACCGCTTCTTTTTCAAAGTAACGAAATCCCGGTGTTGTTTTTCTTGTGTCTAAAATTGTAACTGGGTAAGCGCTCACTTTTGATACAACTTGATTTGTCAGCGTAGCAATTGCTGACATTCGTTGTAAAATATTAAGAACTGTTCGTTCTGTTGTCAAGATAGTTTGTGATGCTCCCGACACAATAAACGCCACATCACCCACTTTAATAGGATCTCCATCATTTTTAAAACAACGTAGCGTTATATTTTCATCATACAGCGAGTAAAGTCTTTTTACCACCTCAAGTCCCGCCAAAACACCATTTTCTTTAACTAGTAATTTTGCTGAAGCACTTGCATTAGCAGGAACACAAGCCAATGTAGAATAATCTCCATCACCTATGTCTTCCTGTAAAAACTGTAAAAGATACGCGTCAACCATCATGTGCAAAGGTATTTTAAAAGGCGTAATCCTGATTAAAAAAAAGCTACTTCTTTACTATCAAAGACTAAATTAAGTAATTTTAGGGCATTATGAAACGCCTTTTAAGATATCGTTTATCCTTATTATTGATCTTGATTAGCCTCAGTGTTTCCGGCCAAACACCAAACTCAAAGAATAATCGCGCACTAATTGCAGCAGCAATTAAAAAATTTAATGACCCAAAAGGCCCAGATCCATTGAAAACATATGCGATCATTAATGATTTAATGATTATTAAAAATAGCTGCGATGCAAATCAAAAGAATACGATTGATTTATTAACAAGCGAGCAACAGAATAGACAAGGAAATATACCAGGTTTTCTTATTCAAATGGAGCAGTTAATCAATCAAAACCCACGGTTTAGCGACCCTATCTTGCGGCAATATTATGCGCTAAATATGACAGAATACTATGTCTATAAAAATGACCTTACTACGGCATCCACCCAAAATCTTAAGCACATATTTGAAGTTAAAAAGTTAAAGAAAAATCAAGATATTGCACAAGCGTATCAATCTCGATCATTTCTATTTCTTATTAAAAACAATAAAGATTCCTCTCTCTTTTACACGCGATTATCTTCCAAATTCGCCAAGCGATCTGACAGTAGAATTGAACTTGCTCTTTGTTTCCACAATGAAAGTAAAATTCATGCCCACTTTGGCGATTTAGAAGTGGCCGTCGAAAAAGAGCTCTTAGCCTTACAATTTGCGGAAAAATATAATTTAAGCTATTATGAGTCAGTTTTTAACAGAACTATTTCTAACTATTCACTGGAGGTGCAAAATAGTAAAGAAAGTAAGAACTACATTCGGAAAGCACTAGACATCTCAAAAAAACTATATGACCAGCGATCTATTGCCCTTTGCGAAATAAGTCAAGGCGGCATTCTTATTTTTGATCAACGTTTTACTGAAGCGATAGAACTTTTAGAAGTTGCTATAAAAAAATTAGAGCGCTATAAAGATGCTGAAAACATAGGGAAAGGGCATGAATATTTAGGCAACGCGTACGAAAAAACCAACAAATCAACTGAAGCGCTAACTTCTTTTGAGCGAGCTTTAAAATATTATGAGAGCATAGGAAACAGGGATAAAATAGGGGATGTATTTCATAGCATTGGGGAAGTTTATTTAAAACAAAAGTTGTTTGTAAAGGCGGAATTATACCTCAATAAATCGATTGAAATAAGAACGCAACAAAGTGAAAACAATAAAATATACACAAGTTATCGGGTCTTATCAGACCTTTATGCCCAAACTGGAAAGAAGGATGCTTCATTTTTATATCTGAAAAAATACGTCGATTTTATCGAATTGAATTCAACCTTTAAGAATTCCCAAAAGATTGCCTCCTTAACACAGAAAAATTCAAGCGAGGCTCGAGAACGACTATTAGAACTTCAAGGAGAAACCTTGGAAAAAGAATTAAAAGAAAAGAAAATACTTCAATTACAAAGTGATCGTCGTTTTTATGGAATCATTTTTACCATAATTATTTTATTATTAGGTGGAATAATAGTCACTATCATGTTAAGTCAAAATAAAATAAAACAAGAGCAACGTGATGCTGAAATGACTCAATCCTTGTTGCGTTCTCAGATGAACCCACATTTTATTTTTAATGCTATGTCTGTCATTCAAAGTTATATTTATAGTAATACACCCGACATCGCCTCGAAATTCTTGGTCAATTTCTCTCGTTTAATTCGCTTAATTCTAGAAAATTCACACAAAGAATTTATTCCTTTGGAAGTCGAAGAGGAAATTTTAACTAAATACTTAAACACACAAAAATTGCGCTTTGAAAACCGATTTAATTTCAAAATTAAAATCGAAGAAGAGCTTCGATTAAAGCGCGTAATGATTCCACCGATGATTACACAGCCCTTTATTGAAAATGCGATCGAGCATGGACAATTGAACACGATTTCAAATGGCTTGATCACTATTTACATGACGCAAACAAACGGCCTACTAGACATCACTATATCAGATAACGGCGTCGGCAGAACCAAGGCTAATAAAATAAAGAAAAATAAGAACCACAAATCAATGGCGATAACCATTACCCGCGAACGCATCGAAATTTTGAATAGAAAATATAAAGGAAAAGGTAGTTTATCCATTAAAGATTTTAATTTAGAGGAGAAAACTGGGACACAAGTAAATATTAGTTTGCCAATTGTTTGCGAAAATATTACATTTAACCATGAAGAAAAAAGTACTCATAATTGACGATGAAAATCGCACACGCGATTTTGTAAAAAAAATGATTGATTCATTCAACTTGGACCTTGATGTTTATACGGATGGTGAAAACGTGGAAACAGGCATTGAGGCAATTAATCGCATACAACCAGACATCCTTCTTTTAGATATTCAGATGCCTGATGGGACTGGATTTGATGTATTAAACAGCATTGAAACAAAAAATTTCGAGGTTATTTTCATCACTGCCTATCAAGAATATGCCATAAAAGCCATAAAATTTAGTGCTTTAGATTACATTCTTAAACCCATTGACTCTGAAGAGCTACATAGTACAATTATCACCGCCATCGATTCATTAGAATTTAAGCGAGAAGAAACTCAATACATTGCCTTAGAAAATAATATACAACCCAATAACCGAAGAAAACTTGTTTTAAAAACACAGGAATGTGTTTTTGTTGTAGACCTAAATGAAATTATTCGTTGCGAAGCAGACAAAAACTATACTTTTTTCTATTTAAATAACGGAAAAAAAATATTGGTTTCTAGAACATTAAAGGATTATGAAACCATGCTAAATGGCTACGGATTTTTTAGAATTCAGCAATCTCACCTCATCAATTTGGAGTATTTAGATCGATATGACAAGCAACAGGGCGGCGCAATCATCATGAAAGACGGGACCGCCGTTCCGCTTTCACCAGCTAAAAAAGACCAGTTTTTTAAATTACTAGAAAAGCTTTAAGCCAAGGCTTGTTTTAAATCGTCTATTAAATCGTCCACATCTTCAACGCCGACACTCAATCTGATTAGGGAATCAACGACGCCACTTTTTTCCCTTACTTCTTTTGGGATTGATGCGTGCGTCATCGTTGCAGGATGCCCAATTAATGACTCAACACCCCCTAAGGATTCAGCAAGCGCAAATAGCGATACTTTTTTGACAACAGCGAGTGCGTCCTCTAAGTTGTTTCCTTTTAAGGTAAAGGAAATCATTCCTCCAAACCCACGCATTTGTTGCTTTGCAATATTATGATTAGGGTGATCTTCAAATCCTGGCCAATACACTTTTTCAATTTTGGCACTAGTCTTTAAAAAGCGAGCGATTTTTTCCCCGTTCTCACAATGCCGTTGCATACGAAGATGCAGTGTTTTTATTCCTCTTAAAACCAGAAATGAATCCATTGGGCCAGTTACAGCTCCTGAAGAATTTTGTATGCGGTACATTTCAGCTGCTATATTTTCATCGGAAGTAACTAAGGCACCCATAATAACATCAGAGTGTCCGCCTAAGTATTTCGTAACGGAATGCATAACGATATCAGCTCCCAAATCAAGCGGATTTTGTAAATAAGGCGTTGCAAAGGTGTTATCCACACATAAAAGCGCGCCTGTTTTTTTTGCAATTATTGACATGGCGGAAATATCAATAATGTTCATCATCGGGTTAGTGGGAGTTTCAACCCATATAATTTTGGTGTTTTTAGTTAACACTCGTTCTACCTCCGCTATATTTTGCATGTCGACAAAATGAAAAACAATACCATATTTCTCGAAAATAGTTTTGAAAATTCGATACGAACCACCATATAAATCATTCGTAGAAATCACCTCATCGCCAGGATTAAGCATTTTAATGACACAATCTATTGCCGCTAAACCTGAACCAAAACAAGCTCCAAATTTACCATTTTCAATGGCTGCAATATTTTTTTCAAGTGCGTGACGAGTAGGATTTTGCGTGCGCGAATATTCATAACCTTTATGATTTCCAACGCCATCTTGAACGTACGTGGACGTTTGATAAATAGGTGTCATAATAGCGCCTGTTGCCGGATCAGGCTGAACACCTGCGTGAATGGCTTTTGTACCGAATTTCATCTCTTGATTATTTTATACAAAATTAATAGAATTCTTTGATTTTAGATAGCTGTTTAATTTATCAAACCTCTATAAAAGCATTCATTTAAAGTTTTAATTCTATTGCTGGATCCCAAAAAATCGAGCTAAAAGATTGAACTTGATTATTTATAACTTTAATTCCTTCAGCTTCAAGTCTTTCTTGCATTGTGCTATGGGTTTCAAAATGTAATCTACCTGTTAAAAGCCCTATTCGATTCACCACTCGATGTGCTGGAACATCTAAATGTACATGGGATGCATTCATTGCCCATCCGACCATTCTCGCTGCTGATTTTATACTTAGATAATTAGCAATAGCGCCATAGGATGTAACACGGCCACTTGGAATTAGCCTTACTACTTGGTAAACCTGTTCAAAAAAATCCTTGTTTTTAATTGATACTACAAGAGCCATACTGAAAACGTTCCGAAAAAAAAACCTCTCAAAAGAGAGGCTTAGCTTTTTTTTATTTTACTCAATGTCCTTTACAGCAATCTTTCTTTTCAGATGCATTACCCATCCATTTTCCATCTTTTCCATAATGGGATAGACAAGCCGTCTTTTCAGCGGGAGTACACTTTAAGGAATCACACATTTTAGCGCATTCATCCTTTGTCATTTTAGCACATTGGCTCATGTCGCATTTTCCCATTGAAGCATGGCAATTTTCTTTTTTTCCACATGAAGAAGAAGCACATTTACCGTCTACCATTTCACATTTGGTTTCAGAGTCAATCGCTTTTTTTGCATCATGATGACCACTTCCTAAAATTGGAGCGATTACCAAACCAATTAAACATGTTAATTTGATTAAGATGTTCATTGATGGACCAGAAGTGTCTTTGAATGGATCACCAACTGTATCGCCAGTTACTGCTGCTTTATGAGCATCAGAACCTTTGAATGTCATTTCTCCGTTGATTTCAACACCCGCTTCGAAAGACTTTTTCGCATTATCCCAAGCACCACCAGCGTTGTTTTGGAAAACCGCCCAAAGCACACCAGAAACGGTAACTCCAGCCATGTAACCGCCTAACATTTCAGCGATTAATTGATTGTTATCACCGTACACTAATTTACCTAAAAGAACTATTGCAATTGGGAAACCAATCGTCATAACTCCTGGCAACATCATTTCTCTAAGCGCTGCTTTTGTTGAGATTTCCACACATTTACCATATTCCGGTTTGCCAGTTCCTTCCATAATTCCAGGGATTTCTTTGAACTGACGACGCACTTCATATACCATATCCATGGCAGCTTTTCCGACAGAATTCATTGCTAAAGCAGAGAATACAACGGGGATCATTCCACCAATAAACAACATCGCTAAAACAGGAGCTTTGAAAATATTTATTCCATCAATTCCTGTAAATGTTACATAAGCAGCAAATAAAGCCAAAGAAGTTAATGCTGCCGAAGCAATTGCAAATCCTTTACCGGTTGCTGCCGTTGTGTTTCCTACTGAATCCAATATATCTGTACGTTCACGCACTTCTTTCGGTAATTCACTCATTTCAGCAATTCCACCTGCGTTATCAGATATAGGTCCGAAAGCATCAATCGCCAATTGCATCGCGGTTGTTGCCATCATTGCTGAAGCGGATAAAGCTACCCCATAAAATCCTGCTAATTCATAAGAGCCCCAAATAGCGGCTGCAAATAAAATGACCGTTGGAAAAGTAGAAATCATTCCAGTTGCTAGTCCCGCAATTACGTTTGTTCCTGCACCGGTAGAAGATTTTTGAACGATTTTGAGTACCGGTTTTGTTCCCAATCCAGTATAGTATTCTGTTACAGATGAAATAGCCCCGCCAACAACTAGACCAACAAGCGTAGCAAAAAAGACTCTTAAAGAAGAAATTTCTTTAATTCCTTCACCGAAAAAGCTCATTTTCATTGTAGTAGGCAACATCCAAGTAACTAAAAAATAACAAGCAACCGCCGTTAATACAATCGAAACCCAGTTTCCAATGTTTAGTGCTTTTTGAACTTGAGCTTCTTTTGCATCATTGCTAGTAATCTTAACCAGCATAGTTCCTATAATTGAAAACAGAATACCAAAGCCCGCAATGGACATAGGTAATAAAATTGGGCCTATTCCTCCAAAAGCATCTTCTATAACACCGCCCATGTCTTTGATGACATAATTACCAAGAACCATGGCAGCTAAAACGGTTGCAACGTACGAACCAAATAAATCGGCCCCCATTCCAGCAACGTCTCCAACATTATCACCTACGTTATCTGCGATTGTTGCAGGATTACGAGGATCATCTTCTGGAATTCCAGCTTCAACTTTACCCACTAAATCTGCTCCAACATCGGCCGCTTTGGTATAAATACCACCACCAACTCGAGCAAATAATGCAATTGATTCAGCTCCTAAAGAGAATCCAGCTAAGGTTTCAAGTACGATTGTCATCAATTCAGTAGGTGTTCTCATTTGTCCACCAAACATTGCAGACTCCCATTTACCCCCCATGAAAAAGTGAAAAAAGAATATAAAGAAAGCAGTTAACCCTAAAACAGCTAATCCAGCAACGCCTAATCCCATAACAGTTCCTCCACCAAAAGCAACTTTCAATGCTTGTGGTAAACTGGTACGAGCCGCTTGGGTTGTACGAACATTTGTTTTGGTGGCGATTTTCATTCCCATGTTTCCAGCTAAAGCCGAAAAGACAGCCCCAAAAACAAAAGCAACAACAATTAAGATATGCGTTGTAGGGACAATGAATGAAATGCAAGCTAAAACGATACTTGCCATTACTACAAAAATGGCTAATAAACGATATTCAGCTTTTAAGAAAGCCAATGCACCTTCATAGATGTAATCAGAAATCTCCTTCATTTTACCGTCGCCTGCATCTTGCTTTAAAACCCATGAGCGCTTCATCCACATAAACAACAAACCTATGATTGCCATAGCAATAGGGATGTAAATCATTATTTTTTCCATTGTGCTTTAATTATTGTATTTATAAATTTGGAACGCAAAAGTAGTTTTTTATCCTAAATTTTGCAAGTTTGGGAATTATCTTAGTATTAAATGCCTTTTCAAGGTTTAGGAATAGTTTGACTAATCTTGGGAAATAATGTCAAATAAGGCATCTAAATTTGGAGAAATTATTATTTCAATCCGCCTATTTTTTGCTTTATCATTTACATCTACAGGATGAAACTCACCTCTTCCCGCTGCCATAATTTGTATGGGAGACATCGTGCAGTTTGCTAATATAATTTCAGTCACTGCGGTTGCTCTTAAAACCGACAACTCCCAGTTATTCCGTGGAAATGAGGCACTTGCTAGTTTGTCTGCGTCCGTATGTCCTTCCACAACGATTTCTAACTCTTTTTCTAACTCTAGGGCTTTCCCTATTTCAATGAGGGCTTTTTTACCCTCAGCTTCCACCACAATACTACCCGACTTAAATAAAAGTTTAGCTTCAAGACTTACGTAAATTTTTCCGTTTTTCTGTTCAACCTTCAAGCCTTTATTTTCGAATCCGACTAAAGCTGCCGCAACTTTATCCTTAAGTGCTTTTAGCGTTCCTTCTTGACGACTTAACATCTCTTCTAATTCGTTAACACGTTGCTCCCTTTCCTCCAACAGTTTCTGTTTAGATTTTAATTCGGTATCCAAGGCTAATAATTCTTCTGCTTTACGTTGTAATTCAATTGATTTAGCTTCCAATTGTTTTTGTAAGGCTGCTGTTTCCTTGGCTCCTAGGGATTTATATTTAGTAAAAGAATTTTCTAGTGCTATATTTTCTGCGGTTAAGACTTGAAAATCATGGAATAGATTTCGGTATTTGCTTCCTAAAATGGTGGTGTCTTTTTTGATGGTGAATACATCTGCCGAAGCGACATCATAAAGAGCCTTAAAATCTTTAAATTTAGACTCGAAATCCATGCTGCTTCTCTTATAATTTTCTAATTCTTCCGAACAAATCTTATTCTTTTCAGTAAGTTCCTTAAACTTTTTAGAAGATACACAAGAAGAAATTAATCCAACAAGAAGAAAAAGTAATACGAATGAGTTTTTCATTTATGGTATGTTTATTGCAAAAATCGAGAAATTATATCATGCTAATTCATGAGTAATGTATAGTTTTGAACATGTTAATCTTAATAGGAACTAAAAGCACAGCCTCTAATTTGATTGAAACTTTATTTTTAACCCAAAATTTATAATCCCCTATGAAAAATTCAGCCCTAATTTTCTTATTTTTTTGTGTTTGTGCTCTTTCCTCATTGAAAGCGCAAACAGTCTATTCTGTAGAGTATAAATCAGATGCAAAAGTCAAGGTTTTTGTTGCCTCCTACAAATCAGATGCTGATTTAGTGGTTTATAAATGTTCGTACAAATCGGATGCTACCGGAAACGATGGCCTATGGTATTTTACAAGCTACAAGTCGGATGCGAAATTTCCTATTTATTTTTGTGATTACAAATCAGATGCTGATTTGGTCATCTTCTTTGCCGATTATAAATCAGATGCAGGGTGGAAAAACGCTAGTAAAAAACATCTTTTATATTAATTAATTTTTGAGCTATCTCGAGCTTACTGGCGTTGTCTTTGGGTTTCTATATTTAATTTTAATTATTTATAAAAAACCTATTGCATGGTTTTTTGGAATTATTAGCGCAGCACTGTATTGCCTCATATTTTTTAAATCAAATCTTTTTTTTCAATCCTACCTACAACTTTTTTATATCGTACTCGGTCTTTATGGCTGGTGGAATTGGGGAAAACAAGTAAAAATACAGCATCCATCTTGGCACTTAAAAAAGCACCTAATTGGTATTTTTTGTTGCAGTGCCATCACCATTATTATTGGTGCTGAGTTTAACCGAGAAGGGCAGGTTCTTCCCTATTTGGATGCCTTGATTTCCGTTTTTAGTGTCTTTGCGACCTACCTTACTACAAAAGCGATTTATGAAAATTGGTACTATTGGATCATTGTAAACCTTCTTTCCATTGTGCTGTTTCATAGTCAACAATTATACTTAACAGAATTGCTATTTATGGGAAACCTTATACTTTCTTTTCACGGTTTATTTCATTGGCGTAAAGCAAGGTCATTAAATCCTTAATTTTGCAGCATGAAAAGGATCTTTTTAATCACTGCGATTTTAATAGTTTGTGTAGCCATTAGCTATACCATGATTAAACAAGCTAAGCAAAAACCACTTCCAATCATTAATCCTATTGATGTAAAAAAGGAAATGGTCGATCCTGAATTACTTAGAATAGGGCAAGGCCATACCATAGGGAATTTTAGCTTTTTAAATCAAGATGGGCAGGTGGTTACCGAAAAAGAAATAGAAAACAAGGTCTTTGTCGCTGAGTATTTTTTCTCTACTTGCAAAAGTATTTGCCCTATTATGAATCAGCAAATGCAACGAATACAGAACAAATACAATGGTAATTCAAACTTAAAGATTCTTAGTTTCACAGTAGATCCTGCTGTTGATAATCCAACACAATTAAAAAGCTATGCCGTTTCACATGGCTATAAAGCAGGACAATGGCATTTTTTAACAGGTTCCAAGTCCGAACTTTATGCCCTAGCTAGGAAATCATTTTTTGTCTTAAAGCCCGTTGAGGCAAATAACATAGGGGATGCTGGAAGCGATTTTATTCATACTAATAATTTTGTTTTAGTGGATAAAAAGAAAAGAATTAGAGGCTATTACGACGGAACAAATTCAGTAGAAGTCGATCAGTTAATTAAGGACATAGAATTGTTATTCCAAGAATAACACTAATTTTATCTGCGTTCAATGGCTTTAACATTAATGAGAAATCTATTTTACATCCTATTTTTTCTACTTGCTAACTATGGCCATTCACAGAGCTATACCTCAGCTTATAAACTAAAAACACCTCCGCCAAAAGCTGCAGGTTGCGCACCACCAACGAGCACTACATATTTAGAGCTAAATAATGTAAGAGCGATGATTCATACGGCAGGAAACCTTTGGCAAATTCCGGGTCAGAATTTCTCCCAATATGAAGTGCCAAAAAACTCTGGCATTATGGCCTTGTTTACTTCTGCCTTGTGGCTTGGCGGTACTGATGTCAACAACCAATTAAAACTTGCCGCTTTACGGTATAGAAATGGCCAAGATTACTGGACAGGACCATTATCAAAAATTTATGCAGAAACCTCCTATGAAAATTGCAATAAATACGATAAGCATTTTATCAGCACCCAAGATATGGTGCGAGAATTCAGTGCTTGGTATGAAGCAGGAATCGCTGATCAAGCGAATGGCACTTCCACTCAAAACGATTTATTCCCTAACTATCAAGTTCCAGAAATTATAAAAGAATGGCCTGCTCATGGTGATGTTTCCTTAGGTCAGGATTATTATTTAGCTCCTTTTTTCGATTTCAATAGCGATGGAAATTACAATTATCTTGATGGCGATTATCCTTGGTATGACATTAAAAAAGATAAAGAATGTAGCGTAGATAGGACCGTTTCACTATATGGGGATAAGAATTTTTGGTGGGTAATGAATGACAAAGGAAACATTCATACGGAGACCGGAGCTGATCCGATTGGAATGGAAATCAGGGCACAAGCATTTGCCTTTGCCTCCAATGATGAAGTGAATAATATGACCTTTTATAATTACGAACTAATAAATCGAGGTACTCAAACTCTTTACAATACCTATTTCGGTTTTTTTACCGACGGTGCCCTCGGAGATCCTTATGATGATTATGTGGGTTGTGATGTTAATCGTGGTTTAGGCTATTATTACAATGGCGACAACTTTGATGGAGATAACTCAGGGTATAAAGGCTATGGATACTCTCCACCTGCGGTTGGTGTAGATTTTTTTGAAGGACCCTATCAAGATAATGATGGAATAGATAATGCGTTTGGGATTGGCGAAAATGAAGCCCTTAATGGAATTGGATATGGTGATGGGATTATCGATAACGAACGATTTGGTATGCGGCGCTTTTTATACTATTCCAATACCACAAATGGAGCGAATGTAAACCAAACAGACCCTACCAATGCGGCGGATTACTATAATTATCTGAGGGGATTTTGGAAAGATGGGACTAAATTTGTTTATGGCGGAAGTGGTCACATTTCAGATCCGCAAGCAGACCCAAATACACCCTGTGAATTTATATTTCCTGGAACTACTGATCCGCTCGGATGGGGAACAAATGGTATTCCGCAGGCAAATTGGACAGAGCAAACCGCCAATAACACACCAAATGATCGAAGATTCGTAGAATCTGCAGGGCCGTTTATTTTAAAGCCCGGCGCTGTTAATAACATTACAGTTGGTGTTGTTTGGGCAAGGTCGACTGGTGGCGACCCCTTTACCTCCGTTGAAACGCTTCGCCGAGCCGATGATAAAGCACAAGCTCTTTTTGAAAACTGCTTTAAAGTACTTGACGCTCCTCATGCTCCTATTCTTCAAATTCAAGAATTAGAAAATGAAGTCATTTTAATGTTGTCGAATCCAACCAACTCCAACAACTATCAAGAAAAGTACATAGAAGAGGATCCTTTTATTGTGGCTAACGATCCGAATGCAGACAAATCTTATCGTTTTCAGGGTTATCAGATTTATCAACTAAAAAACAATCAAATATCGGTTTCCGATTTAAAAGATCCTACGAAAGCTAGATTGGTAGCACAATGTGATATAAAAGATGATATAGAGGATATTATCAATTTCGAATTTGACGAAGATTTAGGGTTTAGTGTTCCCGTTAAGATGGTCTCTGCTCAAAATGAAGGTATCCGACATAGTTTTAGTGTAAAAACTGATTTATTTGCCCAAGGCAGTTCGCAATTAGTAAACTTTAAGCGCTACTATTATATTGCTGTTGCTTATGCGCACAACAACTATAAAACCTATATTCCTGATGATCCAATCGCACTCGACGGACAGAAAAAACGCTATATATTAAGCCGAAAAGCTCCTATGGGAGAAGCTGTAGCCGTTGAGGCTATTCCACATATTTCTGCACCAGAAGCAGGCGGAACGCTACATTATTTAGCCTACGGATCATCGCCAAAAATAACGCGTCTAGATGGTTACGGCAATGGAAATCGACCGATTGAATTTACCGATTCAACGCTCTCTAAAATAATTGCCAATGGATTTACCGATACGCCAGAATACGATTATGGCAAAGGTCCGATTAACATTAAAGTAGTAGATCCATTGCTCTTGGAAAAAGGCTATTTTGAATGTAAGTTCAGGGATTATAACGCCGCTCCAATTGGTAATGGTGCCGATACCGCTTCGTGGGTTATTTATCGCTATGATGCCAAAGGAGGTACTATTTTAGACTCCGTTTCTTCGGAAATGGCGATCAATGGAGACAACGAACAAATTATTCCAGAATGGGGTATTTCCGTTCAAATCCATCAAGAGAAGTACTTCTTCCCAATAGGTTCTGGAAATA
>JBIIOQ010000012.1:0-70579 GCA_044336865.1 Crocinitomicaceae bacterium
ATTATAAAGTATGATTTGAAGGTTTGGGATGTTAAATAAGAAAAAAATAAATTGCTAATCAAAAGTCATTACTTACTTTTGAGTTCAAATTTTTAAAAAATAACTATTATGGGTGTCCTAGTAAATAAAAATTCAAAGGTAATTGTGCAAGGATTCACGGGAAGTGAAGGTACATTCCATGCAGGCCAAATGATTGAATTTGGGACCAACGTTGTGGGTGGCGTTACGCCAGGTAAAGGAGGATCATCGCATTTAGACAAACCCGTTTTTAATACCGTTAAAGAAGCCGTTTCGAACACTGGAGCAAATGTCTCCATCATTTTTGTTCCCCCAGCATTTGCTGCGGATGCTATTATGGAAGCAGCAGAAGGTGGTATAGGGCTAATTGTTTGTATCACCGAAGGAATTCCAATCAATGATATGATCAAAGTAAAGGAATATATTAAAAACTTTAGCTGTCGTTTAATCGGCCCTAATTGCCCAGGTGTAATTACTGCAGGTCAAGCAAAAGTTGGGATCATGCCCGGATTTGTATTTAAAGAAGGGAAAATTGGCATTGTTTCAAAGTCTGGCACATTAACCTACGAGGCAGCTGATCAAGTAGCGAAAGCAGGAATGGGTATTACAACTGCAATCGGAATAGGTGGAGATCCAATTATTGGAACCACTACCAAGGAAGCAGTAGAATTGCTTATGAATGATCCGGAAACAGAAGGTATCGTAATGATAGGTGAAATTGGAGGTAACTTAGAGGCTAATGCAGCGCGATGGATTAAAGAACATGGCACAAAGCCAGTAGTAGGATTTATTGCCGGGGAAACTGCTCCAAAAGGTAGAACAATGGGGCACGCAGGTGCTATCGTTGGTGGAGATGATGATACTGCAGAAGCAAAGAAAAAAATCATGAGAGATTGTGGTATTCATGTGGTTGACTCTCCGGCACATATTGGAACTAAAATGGCTGAAGTGTTAGGCATTAAAGCGTAAAACATAAATCATTCTTTTAAAAGCGACTTAGGTCGCTTTTTTTGTGCTTAATTCCAGAAATCCCATGTTAGGCCCAACTTGATTTGCCAAGTTGGTAAAGTATAGCCATCGAAAAACAATTGACTTTTATCCGAAAAAAAATAGGCTATGTTATCAAGCCTAGCAAAAAATCGAAATGTTTCTACCTCAAAGCCAACTAATACAGCAGCATTGAATAGCGGTTTTTGTACTATCGCAGAAGGTAGACCTGAAAAATCGATAACAGTCATATTAGGCAGAATAGCAGGCGCTTTATACGAACTTGAATAGAATAAGTCAACTGAAGCTATGGCTTTTAATTTTTTAGCTTTGAAAATACCCCCTTTTACCATAGACCTTGCTGAAATAGTATGCATTGGGTAATATCGATAATCCTTGTCCATGGTAGTGAATTGATAACTAGGAATCAAAGAGTAGGAACCAAATACGAATTTACCATTGATGCAAAATTGGTTAATTACTTGCTGACTTAAGTTTGCATCATTTACCCAGGACTGTAAATCATAAACATATACTTGTTTAGTAGATTGCCATTTGTAGGATAGCGCTACAGAATGCTTTCCGAAATTTTCTCTGAATAATCCATGAATGGTGTATACTTTTTGAAGCGAAAAATCTGCAAGTGAATAACTGCTATTGTTTGCTTGATAAAAACGTTGAAATGGTAATGGAGTAGCATTAACATTCGAATTAGAAAGGCATAAGTAATGACTATTTCTCGTCCATGTGGCAGCAGAGTGAACAGACCATGCATTTTTTGCCCCTATGAAATTATAGGAAGACAAATTACTAACTTTCCAATTTCCAACATTAAAATCAACATGTAATCCTAGACCTAATTCAAGGGTGTCACGAATACTTCCACCATTAGTATATCGCCAATAATTGCTATTGAGCGTAGCCATGAAACGACTTCTATTGGATTTATATCCTACCCCTATATTATTAGCGAAATCAACCATACTATAATGATCTGAAGTAATCGTACTATCGTATTGACTAAAAGGGTAAAGACTATTCAATTGTCCTGACTCATTATAATAGCGATCCAATGAATTTAGTTTGGTCTCATACACTAAGCCAATGAAACGTAAGGAATCAGATGGAGTGAAATCAATAAAATTTTCAAGACGAAACGATCGTAAAGTAGCATTAGAATTCGCATCTTCTTTCCGGACAGGGATCAACAATAAAGCATACAAATCAGCTAATGAATCCGAAACGATCCCATTACACAAGCCACGAAATTCCTTAGAAAATCGAGCTGAAAATTGAAAACTATAGGTGCTCGAATTTTTCGCTAGTTGAAGTGCATAGGCTGAATTCTTCCAGTTAGAATTTCGATAAAAGCCCGTGGAAGCATTATTTTGAGCAGATAAATTAACGACAAAATTCTTTCTAAATACCTGATGATAATTAAATGTTAAATGTTGAGCACCTTGGCTTCCAAAAACATATGCCACACCAATGTGGGGAAGTGCTGAAAAAGAGATGGTATTATTTTCCTGAGAAGAATTATGATATAAACTTCCAGCGGGAGAAGAAACGAGAAAAGGATTTAAAAAAGAACCAAAATTTCCCTTCGATAACTGCGGAAATGCCATAGTCGACGATTGGTAATTGTTTTCGATAGAATCTAGCGCACCGTTTGTTTTATCAGATAAATATAAGGTGTCAAATACCACTACATTTACATTACTTTGAGAAAAGATGGCAATGCTAAAAAGCGAGAAAATGAGTTGAAAAAGGTATTTCATTGTCAACAAACTTAATAAAAAAAGGGGCTATTCGCCCCTTTTAATTAGATTATCAATCAATACTTACAAGCCATTGATGTGCACTTGTAAACCTGATTTTAAGTTTGCCGCTTTATTTTTGTGAATTATGTGACGCTTCGCAAGTTTATCCAACATTGCTACAACAGTAGGAAATAACTTTTCTGCCTCAACGCGATCTTTTAATTCACGCAATCTCTTTGTAGCATTTCTAACTGTCTTGTGCTGATATTTATTCAATATCCGACGTCCCTCGTTAGTACGAATTCGTTTGATTGATGATTTATGATTTGCCATAATCTTTAATTTTTAAACTTTTTTTTTTAGGTCTGCCCTAAAGCAAACCATCTATTTCTTGTAGCCCATAGGAGAATCGAACTCCTGTTTCCAGGATGAAAACCTGATATCCTAACCACTAGATGAATGGGCCAAATCATTCAAAAGGTTAATTTTGGAGTGCAAATATACGCTTAAAAACAATAATGGCAAACGAAATAGATGATTTTTTTATTATTATTCTGAATCTTCTGCCAACCTTTTAAATCCTAAGCGCTTAGCTGTTTTCAGATTTAGCTCATCCCCTATTTGGTTAATTTGAGCGACAGATAATTCTTCCATTAGATGATATGGAGGTACTAATAAATCAAAAGTTAAAGCATAATGAAAGGAAAGCTGCACAATTAACCCAATAATTTTGTCATTTAATTCCATTTGCTGCGGATCCTGAAACAATTGTCCTAATGTTCCCTTGCCCTCCACCATAAAATGCCGTTCGTGGTTGACTAAAATACGACCGATTAAATAACCAGAATCGTTTAACCTATTTTGAAGAAAAGATTGGGCTAGAAAATTATAAATATAAATCACTCCGAAATATCCGCGATTTTCATTTTCTTTAAAATAAGACGTGCCCCACAAGGCATTCGAATCAGGTAGCCTAAAAACATTGCTGTGAAGTGTGAAAACCAATACATCACTTCCCACATAAACATGAATTTCAAATTCTCCTTTTTCTTTGAAACTCAAACGAATTCGTTTATCAGTGATTTTCTTTTGTAATTCAATCAATTCATTCTTAATATGCGTTTTTAAGGAAGCAAAAACTTTTTCTGCATCGTCAGCAATATCTTGTTTTAACGCTGATTTATCAAGTAATACTTGTAAGATTTGAGCCCTATTATTTTCGATCGGATTTTTTTTCATGTTCATCAATTTATCCAAAGATAAGCATTCAAAATTAGTTTTTTGTAATTTGGCTGAAATGAAAAATTCGTTTAGTAATTGGACCTCGCTCATCCATAGATTTTTACTTTTATGGCTTGCACTAATTAGTACTAAGCTAATTTTTTGGAGTCTTAATGCTTCCTATTTTGATCTTAAGGCAATCGATTTTATATACACGATCCCTTTTGATCTCAGTACTATTGCGCTGTATTGCCTGCCCTTACTCTTATTTCACTTTTTCCCACTAAATAAGCGCTATAATTTCATAAAGAAACGAGTTGTTTCGATGATTTTTTACGTGATATTAATCAGTATTATTTTCCTTAACATGTGGGATACTGCGTATTTTTCATTTAGTCAGCGAAGGACCTCCTTTGATATATTCTTGTTTTTAATTCAAAGCCCAGACAATGGTTTGTTACGTTATTTTATCGTCGATTATTTTTGGATTTCATTGGCAGCACTCGCATTAATCACTTTATTTATCTTTTTAGATGTTTATCTCACAAAAAAAAGAAAAGAAATAGAGACGCCAATTAAATTTCAGTTTCTTCATTTGATAATGGCATCTGCAATATTTTTTGTTATCGGCAGGTGGAGTTTTGGTCCAAAGCCGCTTGGAGTTTTAGACGCGAATAAATATACTCATTCGGAAAATGTTCCTTTTATACTAAATACTGCTTTCGTTACATTAAAAACCATTCAGTCCGAACAATTTCCGTCAAGTTCATTGATTGATTTAAAGGAAAGCCATGCTTATTTTAATCCTATTAAGTTTGTTCAGCAAACAAAACAAAATAGTACCAGTAAAAATGTCGTCTTTATCATCTTAGAAAGTTTTGGTGACAAGATGATTCATCAAACTATAAATGGTGTAAAACTTACTCCCTTTACTGATTCATTGCTTAATCAATCCTGCTATTTCAAAAATGGAATTGCTAATGGAAAGCAATCCATTGAAGCAATGCCAGCCATTTTTGCTTCAATACCAAACTTAATGGCTACTCCATACATTCTGAGCTCATTTTGTAATAATAAACTAAATGCACTTCCATCAATTCTGAAAACTAAAGGTTATACCAGCGCTTTTTTCCATGGCGCTAAAAACGGTTCTATGCGCTTCGATAGCTTTTCAAAAAAACTGGGATTCGATACATATTTTGGAATGAATGAATACCCAATAAAAAGTCATTATGATGGTTTATGGGGAATACCAGATGGCTACTTTAATCCTTGGGCGCTGAGTAAAATAAATAAAATGAAAGAACCGTTTTTGGCAAGTATATTCACTATTTCATCCCACCACCCCTATAAAATTCCAATAAAACTTGAACATAAAATAAGCAAAAACTTAACTAAAGAGCAACAATCATTTTACTATGCCGATCAAAGTCTTTGTCTTTTTTTTAAACATGCTCAAAAATTCCCTTGGTTCAAAAATACCATTTTTGTGATTTGCGCCGATCACACGCCACAACAACTTGATGGTAAATCGGCTACTAATTTTGAGAAATTTAATATTCCAATTGCATTTTATACGCCTGATAAATCAATCCTTCCAGAAAAAAATCTTGCCTATTTTCAACAAATAGATATTTTGCCGTATTTACTAAAAGAACTCGGAATTACAACGCAATATTATGCATTCGGAAATGATTCGCATCAATCTGGCGGTCTAGTATACCTAAATGGGAACTACTTATTTTTAGAAAATCAAGGCGAATTAATTTTTAATGAAATCGAAAAAACTGCCACATATATTGATAAAACAAAAGGGAAACGTATCTTAATCGAAAATAAAACGTTAACTTTGGGAGATAAGCAGTTATTATTACTTGTTAAATCGGTAATCGAACGTTACCGAAATGATTTAAGAAACAATAAAACAAGCATAAAGTGAAAAAGCGTATTTGGTTCATTATTAATCCAATTTCAGGTGTACGTCGTAAAGATGATATTCCTTCTTTGGTGCGTGAATATTTGGATCACAATCAATATGACTTTGAAATTCAATACACTACTCATAAAGGTCATGGAAGTGAATTAGCTAAGGAAGCAAAAAAATTAGCCATAGATATTGTTTGTGCAGTAGGTGGAGATGGCTCTGTTCATGAAATCGGAACAGCCCTAATTGGTTCAAACGTATTATTAGCCATTATTCCCATTGGTTCTGGAAATGGTTTGGCACGTCACATGAATATTCCACTAACCATAAAAAAAGCAATACACTGTATAAACGACCAACATAAAATCACAATGGATACCATTTTGGTTAATGAGCAGGCGTTTTTAGGAGTCGGAGGCTATGGTTTTGATGCCTTAATAGCACAAAAATTTGAAGGGTCGAGACGTCGGGGCTTAGTAACTTATTTCAAACTCATTTTAAAAGAATTTTTTAAATACAACCCCATTAATATTTCGGTAGATGCTAATGGCCAAATAAAAAAGCTTCCTGTTATGTTGTGTACTTTAGCCAATACAAAACAATGGGGAAATGGTTTGGTAGTCTCCCCAAATTCAGATGCAACAGATGGAAAAGTTGAACTAATTTTACTTAAACCATTTTCATTTTGGCGTTTGCCTGTTTTAGCCATGCAATTTCTATTTCGACGTTCTGATAAAAGTGCTTTAATGGAAGTGATTTCTTTTGATAAAGCGACCATTCGTGTTTCTGAAAAAATTGCCCACTATGATGGCGAATCCATGGCAACAAAAGGAGTGTTACATGTGAAAGTTGTTCCGAAAAGTCTCCAAATATTAGTCGGAAAATAATATACTCAAACGAACAAATGGAATTCACAGAAATGCTGGCGGTTCTTAACGGCCTTACTCCTAATCAAAAACCTTTATGGGGCAAAATGAAAGCCCAGGAAATGGTCGAGCACCTCAGCGATATGTTGATGATGTCAAGAGGTACAGGTAATTTTACCATCGATGTTGATGCAGAAACAATAGCAAGAAGGCAACAATTTTTAAGCTCCGATAAAGAAATGGCGAAAAATATTGCTGTACCGTTCACAAAAGATATCATTGAATTGCGCCACGATGAGTTGGAACTTGCTCTCGATGAATTTGCTGAAGAGTGGATTAATTTTACTGAATACTATGAGAATAATCCTAGCGCTAGCGTCATTCATCCTTATTACGGCGACTTAGATTATATTCTTTGGCTCAAAATGCACGACAAACATTTTACGCACCATTTTAAGCAGTTTGGATTAATCGAATGAGTTTTTGGTTAAGCGCCCTCGGTATAGGTGCAAGTTTAGGGATTATCAATTTCTTATATTGGAAAAAGAAAGGTTATACAAATTATAGTAATCTATACATGAGTATCATCGCTTTCTTTGCCCTAACCCTACTCGCATTTAAAGCATTTGGGTTTAATAATCCATAACAATTTTGTTCGAATCAATGAGTTTCCGCATGTTAATTAAAGCGTAACGCATCCTTCCCAAAGCTGTATTTATGCTGACATCCTCCATTTCAGCAATTTCCTTAAACGACATATCCTGGAAAATTCGCATTTGAATAATTTCTCGCTGCATTGCTGGCAAGTGATCTAATAAACCAAGCATCTGAGACTCTAATTCTGTCTCACACCTATCTTCTAAATAATTCTTTTCATCACTAGATAATTTGTGAAAAATAGTGAATTCCTCATTTAAGGTACGTGATTCAGAAAGAAAACGAACTTTATTCGTTTTACGAAAATGATCAATGATTAAATTGTGTGAAATCCGCATTAGCCAAGGTAAAAACTTCCCCTCTTCATTGTAATTACCACTTTTCATGGTCATAATCACTTTCATAAACGCATCTTGAAAAATATCATTGGCTAAATCCGCATCTCGGACCTTGGAATTAATATATCGAAACAAACGATCTTTATGACGTTTAAGCAATTGAGCAAAAGCTCCTTCATTTCCCGATAAATACAAACTGATTAATTCTTGATCTGCTAGATTTTGTAATGACATAATTTACTATTTAATCCAAAAAAAAATATTGGCGGTTAAGTAAATGTTGTCTATAGGCAGATTTAATTTTTAGTACGCGGTAAATATAACGCTAAATGTTAAATTTTAATCGATATTTTTAACGTTCAATGCTTTTTAATGAATATTAACAGCTTATGAGAAATAAAATCATGCTTTTAGGTTTAGCGACCTTAGTTCTTTTTCCGCTTATTGGGTATTTACTAGCTCAAATTTCAGGACCTATTTCGCTTATTGACTTTTTAGCATTGGAAGCTATTAACCCTATCGCCATAGGATATGGCATTGAATTCGGAATAATCTATGCTTTTTTGGGTTATTTACTCATGAATGCGCGCATATTTGATTCCGTATCATCAAGAATAGACAAGCTTATCGGATCGATGAAGTTGAAAATTTGGCAAGGCTTATTTTTATCTCTGTGCGCAGGTGTTGGAGAAGAATTACTCTTTCGTGCTGGAGTCCAACCCTTTCTAGGTGTTGTAATTACATCCGTTTTATTCATTGCCTTGCACGGCTACCTTAATCCATTCAATTGGCGGTTTTCACTTTATGGCATCATTGCGCTTCCCTTCATTCTTATCCTTTCGTATGGCTACGTTTATTTTGGGCTGTATTTTGCAATCGCTGCTCACTTCTCTTATGATGCGGTGCTTTTTACATTTATCATCCGACAAAATGATCAATAACGAAGGATTTATTTTACCTTTGATTAAAGATGAAAAAGCAAGCAATTTCTTATTTTTTTTACGCGACATTCATTTTTTGGGCCTTAGCAATTACGTGGGTTTGTCTTGCAGACAAACTACTGATTCATAAAACGCTTACTTTTTTTCAAACCAATTTCCTTGATGTTTTTTTCCAAGTTATCACCTACATGGGCGATGGCGTGTTCATTGTATTAATTTCAATAGTGTTCCTCTTTATAAATGTAAGAATTGCCTTGCTTCAAATCATTAGTTACGCAAGCTCTGGCATTATTAGTCTCCTCTTAAAATATAGTTTCTTTGCAGAAAGTCATCGCCCCTATTACTTTCTAAAAGATGATCCGACCTTTCATAAAATAACCAACTTCACGTATCACATCAGTAACTCTTTTCCATCTGGTCACACCACAAGTATTTTTGCGCTAATGACAATTTTTGCCTTGGTCTATCAACAATCAAAATTAGTATCGATAGTGTTTTTTCTAGGTGCCATACTAGTTGCTTTTTCAAGAATCTACTTATCACAACATTTTCTTATTGATGTTGTTGCTGGCTCTTTCATTGGCTTAGCAAGTGCCAATGTTGTATTTAGAATATTTAATCACAAACTTGTGAAATTCAATTCATCCATCCTAAACCTCAAGCAAGCCAATGAATAGTTATCGTTTTAGTTTCATTCTTTTTGTATGCCTGCTCTTATTCCTGCCATTTTTAGGAGCGGTTCACCTTTTTGATTGGGATGAAATTAATTTTGCAGAGTGCGCCCGAGAAATGATTAGCACTTCCAATTATTCAACTGTAACTATTGATTACCTGCCATTCTGGGAAAAACCTCCCCTTTTTATTTGGATGCAAGTTGTCTCTATGAAAATCTTTGGAATTGGTGAATTTGCAGCACGCTTCCCTAATTTAATTGCTGCCATTGCTACGGCATTTTTCTTGTATTTGGCGGGTAGAAAAATTAAAAATGAAACCTTTGCTTATTGGTGGCTTGCCTTTTATTTAGGTTCCTTCTTGCCTAATATCTACTTTCATTCTGGCATCATTGATCCATGGTTTAATTTATTCATTGTTGGTGCTATTTATCATTTATATAAAGGACATAAAGATGAATACGGTATCGGATCGTACCTATTAGCAGGTGGTTTTCTTGGCCTAGCTGTTATGACAAAAGGACCGGTGGCATTAGCATTAGTTGGTGGAACAGCTTTGATTTACTTTATTTCAATCCGATTTAGACAATTCCCCTCAATTATTCAATTGACAGCCTTTTTTATGTTTACGCTACTGATTGGTGGAATTTGGTTTATGCTATTGATCAATACGGGCAATAAACAAATGATATCAGAATTCATTTCCTATCAACTCAGGTTATTTCAAACACAAGACGCTGGTCATGGAGGACCATTTTATTATCATTTTTTAATCCTTCTCTTGGGTTGCTTTCCCGCATCGTTTTTTGCGATTGGCTATTTTTTCTATCAAAAGAAACAAAAAAATGTACCTTTTGATTTATGGATGAAAGTCATTTTTTGGTTGACCTTACTTCTATTTTCAATCGTTAGCACGAAAATAATTCACTACTCATCGCTCTGTTATTTTCCGCTTAGTTATTTTGCAGCTAGATGGGTGCAAGCATCCAATTACCCGAAACAAGTAAAAGTTATCGCCATTACTACGATAAGTTATTTGGTAATTCTTTCAATAGTACTTTTTATTATTCCCTATGCCCTCATTAACAAGGAATGGCTGATAGAAACCTTCAATATAAAGGATCCATTTGCCATAGCGAATTTAAATGCAAAACTGGCGTGGAGTAGTTGGGATTATTTGCCAGGAATAGTGTTCCTTAGCGGCGCAATAGCATCTCTCGTGTTACTATTTAGGCAACAATTAAAATTAGCAATCATTGCTTCATTGGTAACAGTTGCTGTTGGAATTTTAAGCATCCAAGCGAATACCTTATCTAAAATTGAAGGAATAACCCAAGCAGCTGCAATTGAGTTCTTTCAAAAACATAAAAAAGAAGACTGTTATCTTGTTCCTCTTGGCTATAAATCATACGCCCAACTATTTTATGGAGAAACGCCCAAGCATATGAATAAAAAACGCTTTGATGAAAAATGGCTTTGTGACGGAGAAACCGATAAACCGGTTTATTTCATCTCTAAAATTGACCGCAAAACCTACTACATGACCACCTATCCGAAGTTATTTATTTTGTATGAAAAAAATGGCTTTGTTTTCTACAGCAAGTTGACCAAAGCAAAATAAAAACGAGAAGAATTGATTATTGTTAACAATAAATTAAACTCAGCCCTTATCTTTGCTATGCAATTAATTTTAACTAACTAAAATATGAAATATCTAAGCTCCCTATTCCTATTCATTGGACTAAACACATTTGCTCAAGAACAGTCGCTAGTAGTCAAAAAAATAGTCCTAGATAATGGGTTTACTATTTTATTAAACCAAGATGCTAACGCAAAAAGCGTTTTTGGGGCAGTTGTCGTGAAAGCAGGAAGTAAAAATGACCCGGCAGATGCAACGGGAATGGCTCATTACCTTGAGCATTTATTATTTAAAGGTACCACAAATCTCGGTACAATCGATTATGAAAAAGAAAAGCCATTCATGGATTCAATTATTTTTTATTATGATTTATTAGGAAAAATAAATGATGATGAAGAAAGGAATAAGATTCAAAAATTAATTAACAATCAAAGTCTTGAGCAAGCTAAATATGGTAAGCCAACCGAATTTGATAAATTAATAAAATGTATTGGAGGGACGAATTTAAATGCATTTACACAAAATGACATGACAGTTTACCACAATGAATTTCCTGGTAATCAAATTGATAAATGGTTGGAACTGTATTCAAACAGATTTCAGAATCCCGTATTTAGATCATTTCAATCTGAATTAGAAGTTGTGTACGAAGAAAAAAATAGGGGGATGGATAGTCCGTTTAGTAAGGTATTTGAAGAATTAAATGGTCAATTATTCAAGACACATCCATACGGAACGCAAAGTACAATTGGAACAACTGAACATTTAAAAAGTCCTTCCCTAACAAAAATGTATGAATATTTCAATACCTACTATGTGGCAAACAATATGGCATTAGTACTATCAGGGAATTTTAACATGGAAAAGACAATTCCTATCATCATTGAAAAGTTTTCTAAACTAAGATCGGCGCCAATTCCTGCATTTCCTAACTATGTAAACAGTGCATTTGACAAAAAAGAAGTGATTGAGGTAAATTATACCCCCATTAAAGTTGGGCTTTTTGGCTACAAGACCTATGCAAAAGGAAATAAAGATGAAATTGCTTTTGACATCTGTTCAAGTTTATTGCAGAATGAATCTGAAACTGGAATATTAAATAAACTGGCTTTAAATGGAGATATTATGCAGGCAGGTAAATTTGCGCAAACGTATAATGATGATGGAGCGCTAATCATTTATTATATTCCTAAATTAGTTGGTCAATCCTTTAATGAAGCAGAAGAATTAGTCTTAAATGCAATCGATAAAATTAAAAAAGGCGACTTTTCAGAGAATGATTTAACCATCATCAAACAAGAAATTTCTAGACAAAGACAAGAAGGATTAGAAAGTGTAGAAAATAGAGCCTTGAGTTTAGCACAGATCTTTAGTGAAGGTTCGACATGGGAAGCGTATTTAAGTCAAGTGGAAGAAATAGAAAAAATAACTAAAGATGACATTATCAGAGTAGCTAACAAATACTTTATTGAAAACTATTTGATCTACCGTTCATCAATGGGCTTCCCCAATAAAGAAAAAATGCAAAAGCCTGGTTATCAGGCGGTAATTGCTAAGCAGACGGAAGATTCCGATTACGCAAAAAAATTCATTGCATCTATAACGCCAAATGATTCTCCTAGAATTTTAGATTATAATGTGGATGCTAGTATGGTTCAAGTAAATGCAAGTACAAAACTGTATACCACAATAAACCCAACAAATGATATTTTTTCATTAACGTTTGAGAAAATGATTGGAAAAGATTCAATTAAAAACCTAGATGTTGCGAGTTCCTTATTCAACCAATTTTATACGAAAGATTTTACAAGAGATCAATTAAAAGAACAATTTGCGTTGTTAGGAATAAGCTATTATGCCTCTGTAAGTGATGCTAGATTCACGATCATTTTTAAAGGATTAGAAAAAAATTTAGAAAAAAGCCTTCCTTTAATGAAAGCTTTAATGTATGATCCAGTGATTGATGAAAAATCAATAGAAACGATCAAAGAGTCCATGTTATCTGACAGAAAATCAGAGGAAAAAGAACCGAGTGCAATGGGTAGAATGCTTTTAAATTATGCTCGCTTTGGTAAAGATTCTGAAAACTTAACACGCTTAACCGAGAAACAAATAAAAGGAATGAAAAGTCAAAACATCCTTGCTGATTACAAAAAAATATTTGCTTATAATACCAATATTCACTTTGTTGGTAAAACGCCTGCTGAACAAGTTGAATCGTTGCTTTTTAAGGTTTTTCCGAATGAAAATACGAACAGAAAAGTAGCATTAACAGATAAGAAAACAAAAGCAATCGTAAAAGATATTGTTTATTTAATCGACGATAAAAATGCTGTTCAAAGTCAAGTTTACTTTTTGATCAACACCCCAAATTTTTCAGGAAACACAACTGACAAAGTACATGCGGAAGCTTTTAATCAATATTTAAGCGATGGATTTTCCGGAATCTTAATGCAAGAGATAAGAGAGTATAGGTCATTGGCATATGGAACAGGTGGTGCATTTATTAATCCAATTGAAAAGAATAAACCAGGTGTATTTTATGCTTATGTTGGTTGCCAAGCTGACAAAACAAATGATGCCGTTGCTGTATTGGATAGCATCTTAAATTACATGCCTGAGAAACCAGAAAGAATTGACATGATTAAATCTGGAATGATTAATTCAATATCATCTAACTTCCCAGCGTTCAGAAATATATCAACATCAATCGAATTAGGTAAACAATTAGGGTATACGCAATCCCCATTAGTTGAAGAATATAAATTGTATAAAACCTTAACCTTTGACGATATCACCAATTTCTATCAACCAAATATTCAAAAACAACCCAGAGTTATTACAATCTATGGTGATTTGAAGAAAATTGATCTAAAGAAATTAGCTAATTACGGGCAAATAATTCAGTTAAAATTGAAAGACATCAAGACTAATTAGAGAGCTGAATTTGCGCTTGTTTATAAAGAAAAAAATAGGGAATTTGATTCTGAGATTCTAAGGTATTTAGATACTTTGTGAATTCACAATTTCACAACACCTATTTTAAGAACTATCAAAATTATCTTCACTATTCTCACGGCTTATTGTAGTTGTTTTACGACTTCTGCTTTCTCAATGAAACCTGTGTTTGTCCAGGAGAGTGTTTTGTTTTTGTAGAGTTGTAAAACGGGAAGTGCATCAATTTTTAATTCTTTGCAAAGTGCTTTATTGTCGTCAGCGTTGATACGGATTACGACAACTTTGTCTGCCATGTCATTTGAAATTTCTTCTAAATAGGGTTTCATTTTATTACAAGGGGCACACCAGTCGGCATAAAAATCTATCAGTACTAATTTATCGGAGATGAGTAATGCATCAAATTGTTGCTTACTCATTCCATTTGACACAACTGCGTTGTCGGTGGTTTCAGGAAGATTTGCACCTCTCCATTTCATTATTCCTCCGTCCATTTCATACACTTGTGTAAAACCCTCTGAACGCATTTTGTTGGCTGCTGACGAGCTTCTACCTCCACTTAAACAGTAAACAAAAACAGGTTCTGATTTGTCAAGCGGTGCAATCTGATTATCAAATTCGGTACCGTTCCAATCGTAATTATTCGCATTGGCTAAATGTCCTTTTGAAAATTCATCTGGTGTTCGCACATCAATAAGTGTAGCAGTTGGCAGCTCTTTAATTTTGTCAGCAAATTCGGTTGCGGATAAATTTGTTTTAATACCATTGGTTTGCCCACTACTGCAACTGTTGAATAGGATTGCAACTAAAGCGATTGAAAGTAATTTTTTCATTTATTTTGAATGTTGATTGATAATTTGTTCAAGATTATTTGCAGAAACAACTCCCGATTGCCTCCATTTAATTTCTCCTTTTTTAAACAGTATAAGCGTTGGCACACCTTTTATATTATAGGCGCTTGCTACTTTTTGATTTTTTTCCACATCTATTGTTATGATTTTTGCCTTGTCGCCAATGTTAGATTTCAAGTCTTCTAAAATCGGTTTCATCATTTTGCAAGGTCCGCACCATTCGGCAAAAAAATCTACCAGTGTTGGGGTTTCGCTATTGATAATTTCTGAAAATGTTGTTGCCATATTATTTAGTTTTTACTTCTTCAAAATCTACATCTTCAATTGTCGCATTAGACTTTTCCAGCGGTTCGGTAGCACAATTTCCACCAAAACAATTACCAGATGCACAGCCAAAGGCGAACAAACCCATTGCAGCAAAGTATCCGCCAAAGATAGCTCCGAACCATTGTTGGCTCAAAACTGATTGTACGATGACAGTAATTCCTACTACAAGAAATAATGCTCTCGTAAATGTCCAATTCGTTAAAATTCTTTGTTTCATTTTTTAGTTGTTTAAGTAAGATGAATACATCCAAATTAATTTTTCCTGCTCTCTGATATAATCACTCATAAGTGCATTCGTTCCTTCATCACCAGCATCCGCCGAAAGTTTTAAAAGTTCTCTTTGGCTTACAATCAGAATTTCAAATGATTCCAAAATGGTTTGCACACCTTGCTTTCCATCAGAGACGTTTTTTAAGCTTTTAATCAGTGCAATGTTTTTGTAATCATCAAAAGTATGAAGAGGGGTTGCGCCGAGTGTCAAAATCCTTTCTGCTACTTCATCTACTTTTAAAAGAAGATTCGTATAGAGTTCTTCAAACTTTAAATGAAGTTCAAAAAACTTTTCACCTTTGATGTTCCAGTGTAAACCTCTTGTGTTTTGGTAGAACATCATATAATCCGCCAATAAGTTGTTTAATTTAACTGCTAAAATTTCAGTTTTCTTCCTATCCAGTCCGATGTAGCTCATAGTACTTAGTTTTAATGATTGTTTAATTTGTTTTGTAAACTGCTCCATCCGCCACCGTTGTAAACTTCCTTAAAGCCATTTGATTTCAAAATGCTTTTTGCATTTGCACTGCGCATTCCACTTGCACAACAGGTGATAATTGGCTTATCTTTTTTCAGCTTATTTAAGTTGCTGTTCAAACTATCTACCGAAATATTAATTGACCCTTTGATGTGTCCTCCTTGGAATTCCCCTTTGCTACGAACATCTAGGATCACCGCTCCTTGCTTTACCAATTCGGCATAGTCCACTTTTGGACCAAAGCCAAATAAATTTTTAATTGCGTTTATCATTATTTAAAGTGTTTGAGTTTGATAATAATTTACATCCAACCAAGAACCTGCATTGCAACACTCAATGCCTTTCTGCATTAGGTATTGTGTGGCTTGTCCACTTCTGCCACCCGATGCACAGCATAGCACCAATGGTTGTTTAAGTCTTTTTAATTCATCCATTCGTTTCTCCATTTCTTGCAAAGGAATGTTGATTGAACCAGCTACATTTCCACCTATAAATTCAGCGGGTGTTCGCACATCTACTATAGTGCCTTTTTTTTCTTTGATAATTTTTTCAATGTTCATTTTTATTGTTTTTTAGTTTTTTCTTTTTGAAACATATTGAATAATAAACCGCCCATTATTGCTCCATACAAAGTGCTATTTAGTGGCTTTGATGTGATGGCACAAGTTCCGCTTGCACAGCCTACAAAATGATAATAGAAATAGCCGCCAATTGCTCCTGCAATTACACCGATGATGCTTAGCTTATGTTTTAGGATAAAATTCATTTTTGAAATTGTTTTACTGCTTCGCTTAAATCATATACTTGTGAAGTGCCGTTTAGTTTAGATTTTATAATGCTGCTACCTGCCGCACTTCTGTAACCGCCTGCACAATGCACTACGATTGGTTTGTGAACAGGAATTTCGTTAGTTCTTTCTCTTAATTCGTGTAACGGAATGTGAATGGCATTTGCAAATATTTTATTGGTTTTAACTTCTGAATCATTTCGAATGTCAATGATGGTATAAGCATCTTCGTTATCTTTTAGATTATCACTATCAAATAATTTCATTTCCGAGTTGCCATAATCCATTACAAAAGCTAAGGCTATTTGCTTTTCGTAACCAATCTTTGCGGTGCGTTCAATCATTTGGTTTAATATGGTTTCGTTTTCCGCTATCAAATAAAATTGCTCATGAGGTTTTACAATGCTGCCTAACCAAGTTTCAAATTTGGTATCGTTCATCAAATTGACAGCATTTTTTAAATATGCTTTTTTGAATTGCTCCTGTGGTCTTGTGTCAATAATTAGAACAGCTGGATTAATTGAATTTGCACAACCTACACAAGTAACTGGTTCTCTCTGTGGTACTTTTAAAATGCTTGTTGCATAAACATCAGCACCTTTTTTGTTTACCGCTACATCAAACGGAAAATATTTTGGAATAAAAGGTTGGTCTGTTAGCAATTCTTTTACAAATTCTTCTTCACTTAAATTTTGCAAACTCCAATTGCTTATTTTTTCAGCACCAATGGTGCTGCTGTTTTGTTCACTTAAACCTTTACCGCACAAACTACCTGCACCATGTGCTGGATATACCATTACATCATCAGGCAAAGTCATTAACTTGTTTCGTAGCGAATGGAACATCTGCTTTGCTAATTCTGCTCTTGCCGATTTAATTGCTCCTGCTTGTTCTCTTAAATCGGGTCTACCACAATCGCCAATAAATAAAGTGTCGCCAGTAAAAACTGAATTTTCTTTTCCATTTTCATCAATGGCAACTACGCTAATACTATCTGGAGAATGTCCAGGTGTGTTTAATGCTTTCAATGTGATGTTGCCCAAAACAATTGCATCGCCTTCATCAAAAATTTGGTGAGGATATTCTGCACCCAAAAGCTTACTTACATAAATTGTTGCATCGGTTGCGCTATGAATTTCTAAATGACTGCTTATGAAATCAGCATGAGGATGTGTTTCAATTACAGCGGTGATTTTTGCATTATGTTGCTCTGCAAAATCGTAATACGGTTGTGGATTTCTTGCGGGATCAAACAATGCGATTTCTCCATTGCTCAAAATTGCATAAGAGTAGTGAGCTAAATTTTTGTCTATAAATTGTTTGATTTCCATTTTTCTTTATTTTATGATACAAAGGTCAGTTGATACTTTTTGTTGCACAGCTACTTTTGTTACATTACTGAAATTATTTATATCTTCTTGCCGATAAATCTTATTACATCGGCTTTTCCAATGTGATAATTTCCTTCATTTAGGTTTGTAGTATCAGTAGAAAGCTGTTGAATAGCTAACTCTTTGAAATCATCTTGCAACATTCCCTTAGTATAAAGCATTGATACTTCTTTAGGCCCTCCGCTAGTGTTATTGAGTTGGTTGGGATTAAATGCTTCCATTATTACATACCCACTTGGTTTTAACCAATGCATAACTTTTTTATGAATGGATTTTCTAATTGTTTCAGGCAAGTGGGCATAAATTAAGGCAATAGCATCAAATGAATTTTCAGGATATTGAATTGTAGTTGCTTCTTGAACTTGATAATTTATTACAACATTATTTTGTTCTGCTAATTGCAAAGCTCTCTTTTTTCCTTCAGCACTTAAATCAAATGCTTCAACATTCCAGTTTTGTTTGGCGGCATACACAGCGTTTCTTCCTTCACCTTCACAAACAAACAGGATTTTACCTGCTGAAAAGTTTTGTAATTGTTCTTTTAAAAATTCGTTTGGCAAAGCGCCGTAGGCAAATCCTGTTTCAGCATATCGTTTATCCCAAAATTCTTTCATAGTCTAATAATTATTTTTGAAACCACATTTTTATCGCAATCCCAACAAGCATAACGGCAAATGTTTTCCTTATAATTTCCTGCGGAATTTGCATAACGAATTTTGCACCGAAATAACCACCAATAAAAAAGAAAGCAGCTAAAATCAATGCGGCTTTTACATCTACATATCCGTTTTGATAATACTGAAAAGCCGCTAATGCTCCAACGGGAAGCACCATCATAATTAAGGCTGTGCCTTGTGCCATTTGTTGCGAATAGCCCAAGAGCATTACCAAAGCTGGAATAATAATTATTGCACCACCCAAACCAAGCATTCCACCAAGTAGTCCAGCAACTGCACCAATTAAGGCTATGATAATTGCATTTTGCAGTTCCATATTATTCTCCTTTTTTTCTTGTGGAAAGTCCAAACGGCAAATACAGCGGACAAAAACTTATAAAACTAGTGAGAATGAAAACTCCCGAAAGAATTAAAAGAATAATTGCTACTGTTCCAGAAATCATGTTTGCGAAATATAATCCTGCAATTACGATAGCCATAAGTATTCTTACTACTTTGTCGGCTGTCCCTATATTTTTTTTCAATTATTTACTTTTTTAGCGGATGAATATTACACCGCAAAAGTCAAACAATGAAAGCAGCAATACAGCTACTTATGTTACACAAGGAAAATATTATTTCTGCCCAATTTTACCAAACCCTCATCTTCCATTTGTTTCAACAATCTTGAAACCACAACACGGGCTGTACCCAGTTCGTGGGCTAATTGTTCGTGGGTTACATAAAGTGTTTGGCTTTTTGTTATTTCGCACTTCTTTTTTAAGAAGTTTAGGAGTCGCTCATCCATTTTTTTGAATGCCACAGCATTCACTACTTCCAACAATTCTTCGAAGCGTTTGTGATACAGGCGGAAAATATAGTCTAACCATTCCGGAAATTCTTTGATTAACAAACTTACTTTGTCTATCGGGATAAAAAGGATTTCTGTTTCTTCCTCAGCAATCGCCTTTACTTTGCTTGTGTCTTGATGCATACCACCTAAAAAAGACATAATGCAGCTTTCACCTGCCTTTATGTAATATAATAGAATCTCTCTTCCGTCTTCGTCTGTCCGCATTACTCTAATACTTCCATTTGTTACAATGGGAATAGCTTTAATATAAGCATTTTCATTTAGGATTGTTTCCCCTTCGGAAAAGGTCTTAGCGAAACCAAAATCAGCCAGCTTTTGTCTAATTAAAGGAGAAGATTTGAATTCAATGATATCTTTTAATTCCATGGTTCAAAGTTAGCATTTTGTTGGTGTGATTGATGAACTTTGAGTTAGGCTGAGTAAAATTAAATGTGCTGCTATTTGGGTAGGCACAAGCAAAAGCATTGCAGCTCTTTTAATTTTGCAAAGCCTTGGCATTTTGTCTTTCGTTTTCTGTCGGTTTATGGTCGCTCTGTCGGACGTTTTAGGGTTGCACATAACGGCTACGTATTGGCGATGGTGGGGCATTTGAAAAACTTCAGCTCAAAATTTGCACAAATGCCCAATAGAATTACAAATGTTGAGTTTACAGCTGCCAGCCCTACTATTGCCAATGCAATGTTATTGGCTAACTTTCTTCTTTTCAATTCTTTTGAAAGCATACTTGACCACAAAATAAATAACCAGTGCAGAAAGTACTCCTGTCAAAAAGTCGGTCACTGGAACCATAATAGCAGTATAAATCATCATCGCAAATTCGAATTTTCCTGCATGCTTGATTTCTTTAATTTCAGATGGCTTTATCATATTACTGGCAACCCAAACCAAAATACCACCTATGCATGCCATAGGAATTAACTCCAAATATTGGGCTAAATAAAATGCCATTAAGAGTTTCAAAATCGCTTTAAAATAACCTGCTAAAGGTGTAGTTGCTCCTGCTTTTATACTTGTTGCTGTTCTTGCTAAAGCTCCTGTGCATGGAAAGCCTTGTACCAATGGTGTAATGATTTGAACCAAACCTTGACCAAAAAATTCTTTGTCAGGGTTAAATGGTGTTCTGTCATTTTTAGCTAATCGATCTGCCATAGAAGAACACAAAACACTCTCTACGCCCGATACAAATACAATACCAACCACAAAGTATACAATGTCAAGCATTACACCTCCATTCATTGCAGGTAAAAATGGCATTTGCAGCTTGAAAAAATTGTTCGGAATGGAACCATATAAATCACGAACCAATACAATGTTTTTATCAGCAAGCAAAGTAGCTGATAACAAAGTGGCTGTACCCATTGCAATTACGGGCCCTGGTATATAAATAGAAATTTTAAGTAAATATTTTGCTAAAACAAAAGTGAGTAAGCCTAAAAAAACAGACCATATATTAATTACTCCTAAGTTGCCAAATGCTAAGTATATATTATGAAATAAACCACCTCGAATATCCTCGTCTTGCCCTAGGAAGTCTTTGAAATTTTCTATCCCTAAAATGTCTTCAAAATTAGTAAGAGCAATAGAAATAGCTATCCCCACAGTAAATCCTACTATAATTGAATTGGGAACAAGTTTAGCATATTTACCTATACCATAAATACCCATAATTATTAGAATGATGCCCGAGATAATAGACACCAATACCAAAAAACCATGTGCTTGCTCAAAATTACCACCATTTGCTGGGTCGCTGTACTTCGCAATCAAGGCGGCAATAACTGGAATAAAAGCCGCTGTTGGTCCATATACTTGATACTTTGAGCCGCCAAAAGTTCTGCCTATCACACATGCCAATGCTCCAGCAATAATGCCATGTTCTGGTCGCATACCCATGGCCATTGCAAAACCCATGGCCATTGGGATAGCTGTCATTGCTACTATTAAGCCAGCACTGAAATCTTTGTATGTTACCTTTAACCAATTATCTTTGGTTAAGTCCTCCCATCGAGAATCAAAAAAGGTGAAAAATAATTTAATTCGCCCCATTGGCGTAGTAGGAAATTTTACTTTATTCATTTTCTTTTATTTAAATAATTGATTTAATTCGTCATTGTTCATTGTGTTCTGGTCGCTTGTCCAAGCTACTTCTCTATATTGCACCTTCGATTTTTTTATTATCGGAATAGGGTCAAAACCATTTTTATGTGGTTTCAAGTTATAATCTTTAGGCAAATAGACTAGGTCTATTCCATGTGCTTCATGAAAATTTAAAAAGGTATTTCTATTTAAGCCATGAAAAAGCTCAATAGTTAAGGAATGAAGACTAGACTCGTGTGTGTTTTTAATAATAGTTATACCATCATTAAATTGGGGACTTACTAAACCGCCAATTATTTTGGCAGGATTATAAAATAGTAGGTCAGATATTGAATCACTGATGAACGCTGAATACATTAATATGACAGTTGATTTTTCTTGTTTTCGTTCTTCGAGAGCATATTTTAAAGTATTTAAAGACTCTATTCTAAAGTCAATCGGAACTAGTATTTTCTTTACCACGCGTTTGGCGATTTTTGATTAATGGTACAATAATAGAACGATGCTATTATAGCCAATTAAGATTAAGATTAGAATTTGATTAGAATTTCTGAATTTGGAATGACTATCACTTTCAAAACCATTGAAGAATGTACTACTCGCAGGGGAAAAATAGGGTATGGCCAGCTAAATCACGATCGTGGTTTTTAGCAGCTGCAGCTGAAAAACATCTAAAATTGAAAGGTCTTACAATATAGCGATAGGTAGTTTTACTTGTATGGTAACTCCTTGATGTAGCATAGAACTGATAATAATCTCGCCTTTGTGAATCTTGATGATGTTTTGAGTTAAAGGTAAACCAATCCCGTAGCCATCATATGCGGCAGTGTTACTTGCCCGATAGAAAGGGTCAAATATAAAGGGTAATTCGGCCTGAGGAATCCCAATACCTTGATCTTTAACTATCATTACTATTTCATTGTTTGTGGAGGCCAAACTTACAACTACCGGTTTATTACTCGAATATTTGCAGGCATTGGTTAGTATATTTGTTATGGCCAATATTAGTAATTCTTTGTTACCCATTATTTTTAGTTTTTTTGGGTTTTCGGGCAATAGCTCAAAGTCTATTTCAATGTTATTTTTTGGAATTAACTGATTCATTATTTCATTCGCCTGCAGTATTAGCTCGTCAGCTCTAATAATGGTAAAATTTAACTTGTTTTCTTTGTAGCCTATTTGTGCTAATGACAGCAAAGACTGACTGATTTTATTGAGTCTTTCTGATTGTGTAAGGATCTTTTGTAAGGTTTCTTTATATTCATCGGGTGTTCTATCTTTCAATAAAGTCACATCTGCCTCACCTATAATAGCGGTAAGCGGTGTGCCAAATTCGTGTGAAGCATTACTGATAAAGTTTTTATTAGTTTCAAAAGCTATTTCAATTCTATTCAAAAGATTATTAAATGTGGTGGTTAGTCTGCTGATTTCGACATTGTTTTTAACATCATCGAGACGCAAATGTATATTATCTGTACTTATGCGATTTACTTTAGTAATTATTTTATTGATAGGGTCAAATAATCTTTTTGAAAATAAATAAGTAAGGTAAATGATAATTAGAATTGAAATAAATCCACCTGTTAGTAAAACCTTTTTCAGCATAATTAAATGGTGGGTATTGTAATAATTTTTTGCCGAAACAATAATGAAATAAAAACCTTTAGAATCCCCCCTCTTTTTTCCATAGAAAAAAACATCATTTTTTTGATAATTGGCAGAATGATTGGCGTAAACTAAGTTTAGGAAATCGATAGGAAGCGAATGTTTATCTGCCAATTGTTTTATAGAGGCTGTATTAGGGAAATACAATATGTACTCTTTTTCGTCACTTAATAATTCTAAATGATCTTCCCTAATACTTTTTAATATTTGTACGTCTTTCTGATTGGCTTCAAAATGGCATTTTTCTGCCACACTGACCCTTGCTTTAAGCTGCTTGTAAAAGTCTGCATAGGAGTAATTTGATAAAAAGTAATATACACTTGCTCCCAAAAAAACAAAAATTAAACTAATTGAGATTATCAACAAAAGAGTAATTTTACGAATACTGCTCATTCTTCTTTTAGTATATAACCCATGCCTACCACGGTATGTATTAGTTTTGGCTCGAAATCAGCATCTATTTTTTTTCGAAGATAATTTATGTAAACATCGACCACATTGGTTCCTACATTGAAATTTATATCCCAGGCATTTTCTAGTAATTCCATTCTTGACAGTACTTTTCCCTTGTTTTTTAGTAGTGTGAATAATAAGCGATATTCAGTGACGGTAAGTGAAATGTCTTTACCATTTCGGCTAACCTTTTTTGCATCATCATCAAATAGTAAATTGGATAAAACATATTTTACTTTGGGCTCTTGAGCTCCAATTTTTTCAATATTTACCCTTCTTAAAATAGCCCTAATACGAGCTATAAGTTCATTGAACTTAAAAGGCTTAACAAGGTAATCATCTGCGCCCGAATTTAACCCAAGGGCTATATTGTCTGGCGTATTTAATGCAGTTAAAAAAAGAATAGGTGTTTGAATTCCGTACCCTCTAATTTCTTTACATACCTCTATGCCATTTTTTTCAGGTATCATTATGTCTAGTATGAAAATATCATATTGGTTGTTTAATGCCATATCAAGTCCATCAACACCATTTAGTGCAACCGACACCTCGAAAGATTCTTCCCCTAGCCCCTTTTTGATAAAACTTACTACATCCGGCTCATCTTCTATTAGTAGTATTGAGATAATATTCATTGATTTGAGGCTGTTAAAGTTGTTTTGTTTTTTTATGTAATAATGTTTGGTAAATTAATATTACCAAATATATTGCAAAAAATACTGTGACTGTGTTCTTGACGAGCATTTTTAATTTGAAATAGCTTTCATTCTTCCATGCTATTTTCTATAAATTCATAACGAGTATAACCAAACAATTGTTCTGTTTTAAATTTATGGTTGTGTTCGTGTGACATTGTAATTTAATTTATTGTTCTTCAATGATTGATGTTCCTTTTGTTTGATCTCCCGAAGTCCATTTCCAATTTTCGTGAAGACGAATTTTCCCATTTTCAAGAATTTCTGGTATTGAAATACACATTCCTGTCATCAATTCGTTGTTGTCATTTACTTGGTGGTAACGCATTTCAATATTTCCTGATTTGTCAACCAATCCAATTAGATGGCCATATATAATCTTACCCCCAGAATATTCAGAAGTAAGAATATTTCCAACTTGCTTATAATGAAAAAGAGTTTTGTTTGAAGTTTCTCCGTTTTCAGTATTGCTAATCGGTCTGAATTTCTTGTCGTTGTAGTTCATTGTGTCATTTTCTATAATGAATGATAACGTTTTGTAGATTTTCGATGGGCGGTATGTTCAGCACACCACGGAGTTTCTGAATCCAATAGGCAAAGATAAATATATATTTATTTTAGATTTTAACACATAATATCCGCGGTGTGATTCAATGATCGTTAGGTTTTCCTAATGCATCAAATTGTTGTTTGCTCATTCCGTTTGACACAACTGCGCTGTCGGTGGTTTCAGGAAGATTTGCACCTCTCCATTTCATTATTCCTCCGTCCATTTCATACACTTGTGTAAAACTATCTGAACGTAATTCACATCTGCTTGGTTGGCTATATCGTTTTGCGCCTGTGTGCTGTTAAGGAATAGCTTATTCCTTTATCACTTTAAATGTCTGTTGCAAGTTCTCTCCAGCACTGAACAAATAAATACCGCCCGATAGCTTACCTAATTCAATAACTGTATTCTCAGAGTTTATTTTTCCTGACAAAACCACTTTCCCGGTGTTGTCATAAACAGTGTAAATAGATCCTAACAATTTTGCATCTGCTTTCACATTGATTTGACTATTTGCTGGATTAGGATATACCTCAAACAATTGAGTTTGTGTTTCATTAATAGAATTTGTTAGATCTACTTCGTAAGGATCACCTGTATTGCCACAACCAAACTCATTGGTTATATACACTGTGTATAATCCTGATGCAGTAGGAACATAAACATTTAACGTTGCACCGGGAATCGGAACACCATTCAAAAACCATTGATAGGAAGCCGCGAGTGAACAGAATAAGGTGTCATTCGACTGAGTAATTACTGGGGGTAGCGGATTACTTCCCGCATTGACTACTACGATATTGCTTGCTTGACTTGTACATCCACCTACCGTGTTGGTTACGAAGTAGGAACCAGCTGCAAAAACTATAATGGTATCACTTGTTTCGCCATTGGGAGACCAGGTATTCCCGCCCAAGATATTTGAGTAAAGTTCAATGTTTCCATCTGCACATATAATTAGTGGACCTGCTGGATTAACAATCGGCGCTGTTGGATTTGGATTGACAACTACTTGGATAGGCAATGAACTTGCTTGGCAGCCATTTGCAGCTGTATAAGTTACAGAGTAAGATCCAGAATTGCTTACTGCGATGGTTTGTGTATTCAAGCCAACTGGTGACCATGAATTACCATTTGGATAGGAAGAAGTGAGTAGCAAGGTATCTCCAGAACAAATAGTGGTGGGACCTGAAGTTGAGATTGTTGGAACTGCAGGGCCTGAATTTAGAGTAATAAAATTTGACGTAATAAGGGTGTCTACAGTTACTCCATTGCCAACGATTAATGTCACAGGATACGATCCGGGAGTAGTATAGCAAATGCTAGTTGGGTTTTGAAGGTTCGAGGAAGAAGGAATTGCACCGGGGAATGACCACGACCAAGTGCTTGGACTACCATTTGAAATGTCGGTAAAGTTGACACAGCTATTAGGTTGACAGAGTTGAGTTTGATTGGTTTGAAAAGCTGCGTTTAGAGAAGGTAAGCCACATAGAATTGTTGTTGTTCCTCCAGAGCCATAAAGTCCGCCTGAAACACTTGTGCCGCCTGCAGCCGAACTAGCTCCTCTTGTTGTATTGGTTGGTCCTGTTCCGCGATCCGCACCACCCGTTCTAATTGTACAACAGGTATTAAGGGATGCATCTAATTTTACAAGGTAAAATTCGTCAGGATAAGTTCCAGCCGTTAATTCTTGCGAATAACCCGCCATCATGTACCCGCCATCATTTGTTTTAATTAAACATTTTCCCATGTCGTTTTGAGCTGTACCAATGATGTGCGTTGAAATCAGAGAGCCTGTTCCTGAAACTCGAACCAAATAGTATTCCAATCCTACTTGTTGACCAGTACTGAAATTGTAATTAAATGAGAAAGTATATCCTCCAACTAGATAGTCACCATTCGTCATCTGTATAACAGACTCGGCATAATCACTTCCATCGGTTGAGACACCAGCAATTTGTGTTCCTCCGTAATAACGAGTCCAAGAAACTGCCCCTGCCGCATCTAATTTTACTAGAAGATAGTGCCAGTTAAATCCACCACTGACTTTAGGTTGGCCAGCTTCGCCTGCAATCATATATCCCCCGTCGGCCGTCTGAATAATTGACCTCGCATAATCTGGATATTTGGTTGTATTGGCATCTTGAACTAAGCGTGACCATACCATGTTACCACTTCCATCAAGTTTCACAATGTAGAAATCATTCGACGAAGTACTCCCGCTCCCAGTCCACGTATAGGCCGTTCCAGCAACTGCAAACCCACCATCATTTGTATTTGTAATCGAATAGGCAATATCTGCTAATCCAGCGGCACCCACTTTTTTATCCCAAACAAGATTTCCTGAAGCATCTGTTCTTACCACATAAAAATCATTGGGAGATGCGCCAAAAGAGGATGTTTGTCCCGCAATACAAAAACCACTATCTGGTGTTTGAACGACTTCCCACCCTTGATCTGTTCCTGTACCACCATAACTTTTGTTCCATTGCACATTTCCAGACGCATCCAATTTAACGAGGTAAAAATCATCTCCACCTGCACCATAGGAGGCAGTTGTTCCTGCAATGGCAAATCCGCCATCAAAGGTTTTAATGATCGATCGGCCATAATCATTTCCGGTACCACCAATCGTTTGTGTCCACATAACTGTTCCGACAGCATTGGTTTTCATAACGTAAATATCAATTAATCCGGCGCCAAAAGAACTTGTCTGTCCTGCAACTACATACCCACCATCATTTGACTGAACCATAGAATGTGCTTGGTCACTGGAAGGGCCTCCGCCAGTAATGCAAAGTTGACCTTGAGCTTTCAAGGTATTAAAGCTAACTGAAAGGCATAGAAATGTTAGGGAAAATAGAAAATGCTTCATAAAAAGGTAGTTTATTAATTACTTAGTAATCATAAACTTACTACTATTTTTTGATACTAGCAATTAAAACTTAGTATAAAAATAAACTGACTTTAGGTATTCAAATTCAAAAAAGGGAGACCCTTTTTATCATCTATATACTCTTATCGTTTGCATTTTACCGTTAGCTAATGAAAGTTTAACCAAGTAAATTCCTTTCTCCCAATTCTCTGTATTCAATGAGATTTGCTTGGAATTAGTAAAATTGGATGATGCACATAGACTTCCACTTACATTGTAAATGAGAGCTGCGCCTGATTGATTCATCGGAAAGTTTATCACCAACGAATTTGTATTAGGATTCAAATAGATGGATGCTAAATCGATTTCCGTAAGACTCAATTGCGATGTGTAAAATTGATCAATCGCTAGTAGTGTATTGAAATTTGTCGTTTTTAAATTACAGTATACTTGCAAACTAGCTGTATATGAACTCGCTAATGGTGGGTAAATTGGATAAGCAACTAAATATGTAGCCAAGACATTTGGAGGCACGATTGTATCAATTACTTGCCATGTCAAATAAATAGTATCCATTAAGGCAGGAGCGCCACTTGAAACATAAGAAGAGTTAATGATATATGCCCCACCAACAGCATTATAATCTAAAACACAATCAAGAACTTGCTGCGTTGCTAATGAATCGAAGGTATTAGGAATGGTATTGTTATTAATTATTAATACGGTATCGTTTCCAGGATTTATAGATGCAATTACATTGAAACTATCGCAAGAATAGCAACCATTTGCATCTGTAACGCAACATGTGTACATTCCAACTCCAAGATTAGTTTGCGTAAGAGAGATTGATCCTGTATTCCATAGAAAAGCATAGGGTGCACTTCCTCCTACCACAGTAACTGTTGCTGTTCCATCCATCGATGTTGGGGTGCTTGCTTGGGTACCGCTAGTTAGAACCATAAAGCCATTACAAGGAGTCCCTGAAATAATAAAAACTGCTGACACCGAATCATTGGGTGTATAATAATTTACCATATATGTACCCGAACATAGATTAGTTACGGAAATGCCTCCTTGTTGGAATACCGCTCCATTCATATACCAAACAATACTAGAAGGTATTACAATATTCGGATTATTAATAACTGCGGAACCATCACATGCTGCTGGATTGGAAGCATCAATTACTGTTATAGGATTGATAACTTGGCCATACGATACAGCGCTATTAATAGTTAACATTAAGGCAGTAATGAAAAGAAATACGACTTGTTTCATGATGTTTTTTTTTTATAAAATTAACTTTTATTCGTTACAATTCCAACTTATTAATTAATATAAAAAGAAAGGAAAAGTAATTGATAATCAATAAATTGTATAGATTTGAGCCATCCAAGAACGATTTTTGGATAATTATTCTAACCTAAAAAATTTATTATTATGATATGTCCCATACTAATTGTCGTTTTATCTCTTGCATTAATTGTGTTGATGGGAGGGTTGTTTTTATTAGCTTACAGTAAAAAAGAAGCGCTTGGAAAGCTTACTAAAATTGCTTCTTATTTAGCCATTGTATTCGGAACTGCTGTATTTGTTGGTGGTTTAATTTGTGCAATCATGTGCGCTACTTGCCATAAATCTAAGTGTGATAAAGACAAAAAAGTATGTTGTAAAGACAAAATGGAATGTTCCAAAGATAAAAAAGAATGTTCTAAAGATAAAAAGGAATATTTCAATATCAAAGTGGAACGTCGTGAAAAAGATTCAACAAATGAAAAGGAGGTAATCATTATAAGAGATTAACTTCTATCTGATTTTCGAATTGTTGTTTTACGTGTAAACGGATTTCAAAACAAATAATCTAAATGCGTTAAAATCCGTTTTTAAGCCCAATTAGTTACAAGCCATTAGCAGCTTTTCGATTCGTTAAATCCAAGAATGCCTCAACATATTTCTCTTTAAATTTCTTCTCTCTGTTCGAAAGATCGATTAGAGTTAGTGCCGACATTACCGCTTCCGCTTCAACCGTTTTTCTTTGAGCATAGTAAGCCTCGAGCAAATTGAAATAAATAGAAATCGTTACATCTTTATCAATCCTTGCTTTCTTGTCTAATAAATCAGATTCAAGTAAAATTGCCTTATAAGCATCTATTGCAGCATTTAACTTCAGCGTCGCTAAAGGCTCATTAATTATTAACGATTTCAATCCAGTTATTTGATTGTTATATGCCTCCAACACATCAGCATGCGCATCATTTTTAGATTTAACATAATCCAATGAAATGGTTCTTGGTGTAACTTCATACCCAATTTGATCATTTACCAAATGATTAATAAATGTTAAATTTTCTTTTAATATATTTTCTTCCGATGATTTAAGTAAAAAGGTAAAATCAGCCGACGGCGAAGTCTTTTGAGATGTTGATTTATATGTTTTAAAAGAAGTGAATTCTATTGGGGCCAAGAAAATTATATCTTGATTGCTCGTGTTTGCAACGCGCACTGACATAGGATGACGATAATTGTATTCGATATAGTAATAAGTAACATCATACGTAGTGGAGACATTGTTCACACGAGAAACTTCTTTTTTTATTTCTGTTTTAATCATCGGTTGAGAATGCTCAAATCCTTGCAAGGTAACCAAATACGTTAAGGCATTCATTTCGGCTTTGTTATATCCATCAATTTTCAAATACGTTGCTGCCAAAGAGGGATAGTCGTAGCTTGTTTTTAAAACTGGTGGTGAAATCGTTTTTCTATAAGGCGCCGCTACGTAGTCTTTCACAGGACGATTATTCTCATTTAACAACTGTTTTTCAACAATTTTAATCGCAGTAGATTTTTCATTCCAAGCTTCCATCTCTTTTGCGTATTTATCGTCAGCTGCTTTTAATTTAGCAGGGTATTCCGCCATTTCTCTCTGGTAATCTGCCTCTGCACGTGCTTTATCTTCTTCAAATAATACTAATAACTTATTATTTACTGCTTCATAAGTTGCCGTTATAGAAGAAGTATAATTTTCCACTTTTGGCGTTACTGGTTTCGATGGAAGTTTGATAAAACTGTAGGTAATGTCTTCCGACTTAATGTTTTGAGCAGTAAGATTTAATGTAAGGAGAAGAATGGATAAGAAAGAGGAGATTTTAAACATAATAAGAAGTTTTAGTTGAGTTAATCGGGGACAAAATTACAACTAATTGTTGCACTTGATGAACTAAAAACCACATAAAAATTGATATTCACGTTAAATTATCATTAATCGTTGAGTTTTAAAGGTGCCTGATAAAACATATAAAACGATTAAATAAGATTCAGCAATTGTGTGTGCGCTATCTTACTGCCAAACAAAATTCTAATCAATTTCATAATGCGAACAATAATCTAAATTTGAGAAATTATTCTATTTGCCTTTCTTTTTTTCTCAGCTGTATCTTTCGATCCGCCTAGGCGGACTCAATCCACTTAAAGGGCATCGAGCGTCTTCAATCAAGCGCTTGATTTTTTTGTTATTTTTATCAAGACAACAGGACAAAGAAAACAGCTTCAGACTTATTATCGGACAAAAGTGATTACTTTTGTTAAAAAAGAAAATAATGCCTCAATTATCAAATAAAGCCGTGTTAATGCCTGCTTCTCCGATCCGGAAATTGGTTCCTTTTGCAGAAGAAGCTAAGAAAAAAGGTAAAATTGTTTACCATCTTAATATCGGACAGCCCGATATTGAAACCCCTGAAGTTGCCCTAAACGCGGTGAAAAACTTCAATCAAAAGGTCATAGAATATAGCCATTCTGCAGGTTTTGAGAGCTATCGAATAAAATTAGCGGCCAAGTACCAAGAAAATGGTATTCAAGTGCAACACGATAACATCATCATTACAACGGGTGGTTCTGAAGCCTTAGTTTTTGCCTTAATGGCGACTTGTAACCCAAACGATGAAATAATTATTCCTGAACCTTTCTATGCCAATTATAATGGATTTGCTATGATGGCAGGAGTAACGGTTGTTCCTGTAATTTCTAGCATTGAGTCTGGATTTGCTTTGCCACCAATAGATGAAATTGAACAAAAAATAACGCCTAAAACAAAGGGTATTGTTATCTGTAATCCAGGTAATCCAACAGGATATTTATATTCGAAGGAAGAATTAGAGCAATTGGCTGCAATTGTAAAAAAACACGATATTTTTCTCATTGCCGATGAAGTGTACCGAGAATTTTGTTACGATTGGGCCAAACCTATATCTGTCATGAATTTTCCAGAAATAGCATCCAATGTCATTATGATCGACTCGGTGTCTAAACGATATTCCATGTGCGGGGCGAGAATTGGCGCCTTAATCAGCAAAAACAAAGAAGTCATTTCTGCAGCACTAAAATTTGGACAGGCGCGCTTGTCTCCTCCTACCATCGACCAAATTGCAGCTGAAGCAGCATTAGATACTCCTGAAAGTTATTTCAAGGACGTAGTAGCAGAGTATGTGGCCAGACGAAACATTATGGTTGATGGCTTAAACGCCATACCCGGTGTGTTTTGCCCAAAACCAAAAGGCGCATTTTATTGTGTGGCGAAATTCCCAGTCGATGATGCGGAAAAATTTTGCCAATGGTTGCTTGAGTCTTTCGAACATGAAGGTCAAACCGTGATGATGGCCCCAGCCAATGGATTTTACTCTAGTCCTGGTGCTGGTAAACAAGAAGCGCGCATTGCGTATGTCTTAAACCAAAATGCGCTGCACAAATCAGTGGAATGCCTTAAAAAAGCCCTCGAAGTTTATCCAGGTAGAACAATCTGATAGCAATGGATGCTTATCTTTAGGCACCAAAGAGCGAACAAAAAAGGAGCCTTTTCTTTTCAAATGCATGGATTTTTGGTGGACGAATATTAAAAAAATAAGATAGATAAGCTTAATAAAAAGGACTTAAATCCCTGCGATCGACATCAGTTTATTTCGATCAAGCACGGTGATCTTCCTGGCATGTGTTTCAATTAATGCCTCCTCCTTGAAATCTTTCAATAAACGAATTAATGTTTCAGTTGCCGTACCCACAAAATTAGCCATATCATCTCTAGAAAGGTTGATTGCTTCACCTTCATAAATATCCATCAAAAGCAACAAGCTAAAAGCCAATCTTTCACGGACAGATTTTTGAGCCATGTTGGTAATAAAATTAGCACGATCAGCCAACTCTGTAGATAATTCTTTAATTATTCCTTTTCTTAATGTTGGGTTACTATCCATAAGAGAAAGAAAATCCTCTCTGCTTATGAAACAAATATTGCATTCTTCTAAGGTCTCTGCTGAAACTTTATATACATCTTCCGAAAACATAGTTCTAAACCCAACTAAGTCTCCTCCCTTTGCGATTTGAATGATTTGTTCTTTACCTTCGTTGCCTCTTTTATATATTTTGATCCTACCCTCATTAATACAAAATACCCCTCTAGGATAAGAACCCTCTATAAAAAGCGATTGGTTTTTTTTATAATAATTACAAGATTTGTGATCTTCAATATGGGAGATTTCATCACAACCCAAGCCGCCTAATAAATTTTCCTTTCTTTGATGACAAGTACTACATGAAACCTGACGGAAATCTTTCTCTAGCATTAACTAATGGCTTTTAACAAATATACTAAAAACATTTCGTTTTCTATGACGATTGTCATTTTTTACTAGCCTGTTTCCATTTAATTTTGCAAAATGCTAGTTAATCCATTGGTTTCAAAATATAATGTGCCAGGCCCAAGGTATACATCGTATCCAACAGTACCCTTTTGGAAAAATAGTTCCATGACAGAAAAAGAATGGAAAATTGAATTAGTTAAGTCAGACACCAAAACAATTGCACTTTATATTCACCTCCCTTTTTGTGAAAGTTTATGCACCTTTTGTGGATGTCACAAAAGAATTACAAAAAACCATCAAGTTGAGAGCCCATACATTGATGCAGTAATTAAGGAATGGGAACTATATAAAGAAATTATCAATGTAGATTTCCAACTTAAGGAACTCCACTTAGGAGGAGGAACACCAACTTTTTTTTCGACCAAAGAATTGGAAAGACTCATACATGCCATCAAACCATCCGTTCCAAATGGGAATTGCGAGATGAGTTTTGAAGCCCACCCATCAAGTACAACACCTGCACATTTACAGGTTTTATTTGACCTAGGCTTCAGAAGAGTAAGTTTTGGCATTCAAGATTATGATTTGAAAGTTCAAAAAGCGATCCACAGAATTCAAGACTTTGATACAGTGAAAAACGTGCATGAATTGGCAAAAAAGATAGGTTACACCTCTATCAACCACGATTTAATTTATGGATTACCCTTTCAAACAATAGCGGGGTTTTTAGCTACGCTTGAACAAACAATGAAGTTAATGCCTGAAAGAATTGCGCTTTATAGTTATGCACATGTCCCTTGGATTAAAGGGACAGGTCAAAGGGGCTATAGCGAATTGGATCTTCCGCAAGAACAAGAAAAAATGCAATTGTATGAAATGGCAACCGCCTATCTTATTTCTAAAGGATACATAAGTATTGGAATGGATCATTTTGCCTTGCCAAACGATAGTTTAAGCTTGGCATTTAACACAAATAAATTACACCGTAATTTCATGGGATACACCACCAAATCATCGGCTACCATGATAGGATTAGGCATGTCAGCCATTTCGGATTCATGGGGTGCTTTTGCCCAAAATGAAAAGGAGGTTGAAACGTACCTTGCCAAAGTAAATAAAGGTGAATTGCCGGTATTCAAAGGACATATACTCGATGAAAATGAATTGTTTACCCGAAAACAAATACTGGATTTAATGTGCCACTTTAGGACAGAATTGCCAAAAACACAAGCTTATTGGATGGAAATACGAAAAAAACTTGAGCCTATGATACAAGATGAATTGGTAAAAATCGATGGGGAAATCGTAGTTGTAAGTCTAAAAGGACGAAGTTTTATTCGAAATATCTGTATGGCATTTGACTATAAGTTACACAATTTCGAAATGGGGAACCAACTGTTTTCTAAAACAATTTAATGAAACCTACTTGTTTTCATTGTGGTGATCAATTGGGCTTCCGGCCTATTTTGTATAAAGAAAAATCCTTTTGCTGTAGTGGCTGTAAAAGCGTGTTTCAACTACTAAGCAGCAATGACCTTGTGGACTTTTATAAATTTGAAAGGTCTCCTGGCACAAAGCCTGTACAAACAACCAACGATAAATATGCCTTTTTGGATATTCCCGAAATAAAGAAAAGATACGTGAAGTTTGAAGATGAACAACTAATTAAGGTGGTGCTAAAATTACCCAACATTCATTGCTCATCTTGCATATACTTATTAGAAAATGCCCATAAGATTGAAAAGAACATCGTCACTTCACAAGTACATTTCGCAAAGAAAGAGGCAAGTATTACCTTTAAAAAAGAACACTTACCATTAAGTGAATTGGCTTTACTATTGGATAATCTTGGGTACCCTCCCAATTTTCAAGAACAAAATAGTTCGGCTAAATCAAATCATAATTTTCTTTTGAGAATTGGAATTGCTGGGTTTGCCTTTGGATCAATAATGCTTTGGAGTTTCCCGGAATATACAGGAATTGGTAAACAAAACTTAGACATACGGGCCTTCACATCTTGGCTTTCATTTGCGGTCTCTGTACCCGTTTTGTTAATTTCAGCAAGAGAATACTATGTTTCAGCCTATAAAGCACTTCGCAGCCATCATTTAAACCTAGACGTCCCGATCAGCCTAGGTATTATTGCCTTATATTCTCAAAGTGTATACTCAATAATTAATCAGGAAGGGCCAGGATACATGGATAGTTTTTCCGGATTTATATTTTTCTTGTTAATCGGGAAATGGTTTCAAAACACCACGTATCAATCGTTAACCTTTGATAGAGACTATACTTCCTATTTTCCTGTTGCGGTAAGGGTATTAGTGGACAAAAAAGAGGAAATTCTACCAATTGAAAAAATAGAAATTGGGGACATAATTAGAATTCGGAATCAAGAAATCATCCCTTGTGACACCGTATTATTAAATGCTGAATCCATTATTGATTATAGTTTCGTGACGGGTGAATCGTCCTTGATCTATAAATATAAAGGCGAAGAATTGTATGCTGGGGGAAAAATTATGGGAAATGTCGCGGAAATGGAAGTTAAACAGAAATCTGACCGGTCCCATCTTACGCAGTTATGGAACGAATCATTGCACAACAAAAACAAAACCCAAAAAATTCGATATCAGGATAAAATTTCTGCGCTCTTTTTATATACTGTATTGATAATTAGTGCTATTGCCGCCATCGTTTGGGCAACAATTGACCCTCAAATGATTTTAAAAGTGGTAGTATCAGTGCTAATTGTCGCGTGCCCTTGCGCCTTAGCGCTATCAACACCCTTTACCTATGGGAATGCCATGCGCAAAATGGGAAGCTTGGGTTGTTACCTAAAAAATATAGATGTGGTGGAATCAATGGATGGAATTACTGCCATCGTATTTGACAAGACAGGAACACTTACGGATCCACAACAAATGGAAATTATCCCAAGTGGAGAAGAAGTATCCATTGAAGCTCAATCCATCCTTTTTGAAATGACAGGGTCTTCTACACATCCATTATCCGCGGCATTACATAGATTTTTAGCTAATGAAAATTTGGATTTTATAGCATTCAAATCCTTTAAGGAGCATGTTGGAAAGGGCATTGAAGTATCTACTGGAAATGATGATTATCAACTAGGTAATGCTGCATTTACCCAACAAGGAAATCACAACAACAACAACGAATTATTTTTCACAAAAAATGGAATTACCATTCAGAAATATGTATTCAAAAGTCAATTTAGAAGTGATATAAAATCGTTGCTATCAAGATTACACAAAACAAAAAACTTTGTCCTTTCAGGAGATACAGATACTGACTTACCCTCCTTACTCGAAATTGGGTTTAAAAAAGAAAATATTTACTTTCTCCAATCACCGACTTTAAAACACACATTCATTCAAAACTTGCAATCCAAGGGTGAAAAAGTAATGATGTTAGGCGATGGATTGAATGATGCCAGCGCATTGGCTAAAGCGGATATTGGTATTGCCATATCAGAGGACATGTTTAAATTCACGCCCTCATCAGAAGCGATATTAGATGCGAAAAAACTTAACAAATTAGATGATTTTATTGCCATTTCAAAATTTTCTAGATTGGTACTAAAAATTTGTCTTGGATTTTCCATATTATACAATCTAACTGGGATAATCATCGCTGTTTCAGGCATGTTAAGCCCTTTAATAGCTGCTATTTTAATGCCTTTGAGTTCCATTACGATTGTCTTGCTCAGCACCTCCTTAATTTTCATACGTTTTAGGTCATTAAAAAACTGACTAAAATCAGTTTTTTAGCAAATTACAATCATAATTTAAGATTTTTCTCCTTTTTACCTTTGTTGCATGGGAGTAATATATATCATGCTGGTAGTGAGTTTGCTAATTGCATTACTTTTTTTAGGTCTTTTTTTATGGGCGTCTAAATCAGGTCAATTCGACGACGATTACACCCCATCTGTTAGGATTCTATTTGATGATGAAGTTAAAAATATAGATCATAAACATGGAAGTACAAAAGTTTAGTTACGACAACAGGATTGTAAAATGGTTTGCATATGCCACCATAATTTGGGGCATCACAGGGATGTTAGTAGGATTAATAATTGCCTTACAATTAGCTTTTCCTGAATTTTTTAACGACTACCTAAGTCTCGATTTCCTGGGTTTTGGAAGGCTTAGGCCTTTGCATACGAATGCCGTTATTTTTGCATTTGTAGGGAATGGAATCTTCATGGGGGTTTATTATTCGCTTCAACGTTTGTTAAAAACTAGAATGTGGAGTGATAAACTAAGCGTTGTTCATTTTTGGGGATGGCAATTTATTATCGTTTGCGCGGTTGCGACCCTTCCGTTTGGAATAACCTCTGGGAAAGAATACGCAGAATTAGAATGGTGGATTGATATATTAATTGCACTTATCTGGGTGGTTTGGGGTTGGAATATGTTTGCAACAATATTAAATAGAAGGGTAAAACATCTATACGTAGCCATTTGGTTTTACATCGCCACTTTCGTAACCGTTGCTATGTTGCATATTTTTAACTCTTTTGAATTACCTATCAGCTTCTTCAAAAGTTACTCCTGGTATGCGGGAGTTCAAGACGCCTTAGTTCAATGGTGGTATGGACATAATGCTGTGGCATTTTTCCTTACAACGCCATACCTAGGATTGATGTATTACTTTATTCCAAAAGCAACAGGACGTCCCGTTTATTCTTATCGATTATCCATTATTCACTTTTGGTCTTTGATCTTTATTTACATCTGGGCAGGACCTCATCATCTATTATATTCAACTCTTCCAGATTGGGCGCAAAGTTTAGGGGTGGCTTTTTCTGTTATGTTAATCGCGCCATCATGGGGGGGAATGTTAAATGGATTATTGACTTTACGTGGTGTATGGGATAAAGTACGGGACGATGTAATGCTGAAATTCATGGTGGTGGCCTTAACGTGTTACGGGATGTCTACGTTTGAAGGCCCCATGCTTTCGCTAAAAAACATCAACGTAATCTCACATTTTACAGATTGGATTATTGCCCACGTTCACATCGGCGGATTAGGATGGAATGGCATGTTGACTTTTGGTGTATTATACTGGTTGTTCCCAAAACTTTTTAGAACGGAACTTTACTCCAAAAGAATGGCCAATCAACATTTCTGGCTGGCAACCTTAGGGATTATACTTTATGCCATTCCAATGTATATCGCGGGATTCATGCAAGGCTTAATGTGGCAAGAATTCAAAATGGATGGCACATTGGTAAATGCCGATTTTATCAAGACAAGTATAGAAATGAAAAATTTCTATTTACTGCGATCTTTGGGGGGATTATTGTATTTAACCGGTGCAATAATGATGTTCTACAATCTTGTTAAAACTGCTAGAGCAGGTCAATTCCTAGCCAATGAAGAAGCGGAAGCTCCAGCATTACGAGTTGAAAATGTAGCACATGAAAAAGAATATTGGCACCGAGCCATCGAAAGAAAACCAATAAAATTCATGGTGTTGAGTATCATTATTGTGGGCATTGGCGGCATCGTGGAAATAATTCCTACTATGATTGTGAAGAGTAATATCGCTACAATTAAAGAAGTGAAGCCTTATACGCCATTAGAATTAGAAGGGCGAGATGTCTATATTTCCGAGGGATGCTACAACTGTCATTCGCAGCTTATTCGCCCCTTGCGTTTTGAAACTGTGAGGTATGGAGAATACTCTAAATCGGGTGAATTTGTATACGACCATCCCTTCCAATGGGGCTCAAAAAGAACCGGACCCGATTTGGCAAGAGAAGGAGGTGTGCGTAGTAACTTTTGGCATTACCAACATTTAATCCGACCAAAAGTTGTTTCTCCAGGATCCATAATGCCTGCATATGCCTGGTTAAAAGGAGAACGATATAACATTGATTATTCAATGATCGACAATAAGATTCGCGCCATGCAAACATTGGGCGTGCCCTACCTGCGTGGGTTTGACCTTAAAGCAGCGGCTGATTTGAAAAATCAAGCACATTTAATTGCCACTGACATTGTCAAAAATACGCCAAAAGGAGCCTTAAATGGAGTAAGTGAAGCTTCCAAAATCAAGGAACTTGAAACTAAAAAATTGATTGCTCTAATCGCTTATCTACAACGCTTAGGAACAGATGTTAAAAAAGTTAATAATAAAAAATAACAAGGATGTTAAGATTCATAAAACATAATTTAACGAGTATTTACAATGTGGAATACTTTCCATTAATATCACTTGTATTGTTTAGCACTTTTTTTCTTTTGGTGGTGTACAAAGTAATTCGCATGTCGAAATCTACCATTGAAGAATTAAGTGAAATGCCTTTAAAAGATTCTATCAACGATTAATTAATGAATATCATGAGAAACAAGTTCATATGCTGGATAGCAATTTTCACTTTTACCCTTCCTTTTTCCCTTGTAGGCCAGGATGGAAAACAATTGTTTAAATCTCGTTGCAACACTTGTCATATGGAAGACAAAAACGGAACGGGGCCTAAATTAATGGGGGTTAAAGCCAAATGGGAAGCCGCTCAAGAAGGTGAATTAATATACAAATGGGTTGAAAACTCAGCAGGTCTTATCGTTTCTGGAGAAAGTAAAATGGCCACTCAAATTAAAGATTATAGTCCGACAGTTATGCCCAATCAAACGGTAACAAAGGGAGAGTTAGATGCCATTTTCACCTACATTGATTCCTATTCGCCAGCTATCGCTGTGAACCCGAACGATCTTAAAACGAATAAAAAGACGGTAAAAATAATTCCTAATTATGTTAGTAATCTAGAAGTTTTCTACGGCTTTCTAGTGCTCGGAATAATTCTCATCATTGCCATATTAATCATGTCCGCATCAATTATTAGTTTAATAAAATCAGACTTTTTCAAGGAAAAAATAGCAAAAGGATCCCATCTTCTTCCGATAATTATTTTGATAATCACATTTGGATTGATGGGGTCTAATTCACAGGTATATGGGTTTAACTTTATGTCTTATGGAGAAACGACCGAAAAAATGCCATGGCTTTTGGTGGAAAAAACAGACCTATATTTTTTACTAGCGATAGACCTGTTATTATTAGGTGTATTGCTCTACCTAAGAGCGATCTTCAAACGGTTTATGACCATGATTCTTCCGGAAAAAGAAGTGAAAGTTCCAAAAAAAGTGCTTGAAAAGTTTAATGCTATTTTGACCGATACCGTTCCTATCGAATTAGAACACCAAATTCTAATGGATCATGAATATGATGGAATTCGTGAATTGGATAATAATCTTCCGCCTTGGTGGACATGGGCATTTATTGCAACGATAGTATTTGCGGTAATTTATTTATTCAATTATCATGTCATTGGATATTCCGACCTTCAAATCAAAGCCTACGACAAGGAGGTTATTCAGGCCAATCGCGATATAAAAGCATACCTATATCAAAACGCTATGAACGTTGATGAAACCAACGTGAAACTTCTAATAGCGCCTGATGACTTGGCAAAAGGCAAAGAAATTTTCAATACAAACTGCATCGTGTGTCATAAGAAAACGGGCGAAGGAGATGTTGGCCCTAATTTAACAGACAAGGCATGGATTTATGGCTTTGATATTAAAGATGTCTTTTATTCTATTAAAAATGGGCAACCTAATGGTATGCCTGAGCACGCCTCTAAATTAAATCCAATCGAAATTCAACAAGTTTCTAGCTATGTTCTGCAGCTACCTTTCATCCAAGGAACAAAACCAGCACAAGGAGATAAAATAGAAAAATAGTATTATGGAAGCGGACGAATTTCGAGATCATATCTCGACCGTTAATGAGCAGGGGAAAAGAGTATGGATATTTCCGAAACGACCTAAAGGGAAACTTTATGAATGGCGAAAAATTACCAGCTACTTTTTAATAGTTTTCTTATTTAGTGCACCACATATAAGATTCAACCAAGAACCCTTACTCTTATTCAATATTATCGATAGAAAATTTGTCTTGTTTGGAAATATATTTTGGCCACAAGACTTCTACCTATTCGCCATAGGGTTCATTCTTTTCATCGTTTTTATTATTTTCTTTACCATCATTTATGGTAGATTGTTTTGTGGTTGGGTTTGTCCACAAACCATATTCATGGAATTGATATTTCGACGCATTGAATACTGGATAGAGGGAGATTTTAAAGAACAGCAATTACTAAACAAAGCAAAGTGGAGTGCCTCTAAAATTGCCAAAAAAATTGCCAAACACACTTCATTCCTGATCGTATCATTTCTAATTGCAAACACCTTCCTTGCCTATTTTATCGGAAGTGAACACTTATGGTCCATACAAAATGATGACATAAAACATCATTTAGGTGGCCTGATGTCGATTGCTATTTTCACCTTAGTTTTTTATGGCGTTTTCGCCTGGTTAAGGGAACAAGTTTGCACTACTATTTGTCCATATGGCAGATTGCAAGGAGTGCTGTTGGATCGCAATACGATGGTTGTTGCGTATGATAAAGGCATTGGGGAACCTAGAGCGAAAATACATAAAGGTGAAAATCGAGAGGAAGTTCAGAAAGGAAATTGTATTGATTGTAACCGTTGTGTACAGGTATGTCCAACGGGCATTGATATTCGAAATGGGACGCAAATGGAATGTATTAATTGCACCGCATGTATTGATGAATGCAATAGTATGATGCATGCTGTTGGAATGGAACAAAATTTAATTCGTTTTGTATCAGAAAATGGCATCAAAGAAAAAAAAGGGTTTGAATGGACCACCAGGGTTAAAGCATATTCAATTTTACTTTTAGCCTTAATAGGTGTTTTGCTCGGACTGATGCTAACTCGCAAAGATTTTGAAACCGAAATCATGCGACAAAGAGGTTCTACATATACGATAACTGATGATGGAATGATTACGAATATATTTGAAATTAGCATTCTAAATAAGACGCACAAGAATTATGAAATCAACCTAAATTGCTCTGATAAAAGGGTTACTCTTGAAAAAATTGGAAAGAAAATGCAACTGAATTCAGGGAAACAATTAAAAGATCGTTTTTTAATAAAAGCCCCCAATTCAATGCTGGAAGATGGAGAAAAAAAAATTACCATTGAAATATATGGGAATCATAAGTTAATTGAAAAAAAGAAAACAAAAATAATTGGCCCCTTTATATAATTATGAAATTTAGAAACGGTATTATCATTAGCATGATTCTCTTTGTTGTATTTATTGTAACACTTGGAATACTTATGCAAAAAGCAGGTTCAGATTTAGTTAGCGATGACTATTACTTAAAGGATCGAGCGTATCAATATGATATCAATGCGCAAAAAAACGCGCAAAGATTTAAATCCCCGCTTAAATTGAGCGCAGTAATCAATGAAATGATTTTGGTAGAAATACCTGATTCGTTAATGCCCATTAAACTTAAGTTGTACTTCATGCGGCCCAATGATAAAAGACTGGACAAGGAACTGACCTTGCATTTTACGAAGCAAAATAAATACCTCCTTCGAAAAGGATTTTTGAATAAAGGGCACTATGAGGTGAAAGCTTCATATGTTATTCATGCTGATAGTTGTATACAAAACTTTCCAATAGAAATTAAATGATCTGGTCAATTATTAGCGGATTTATTATTGGAATATCTAGTTCATTGCATTGTGTAGCAATGTGTGGTCCCTTGGTTCTCGTTGTTCCAACCTCCACAAAAGGATTTAAGAAAACGGTGCCCGATATTCTTATTTATCATGCTGGAAGGATTGGATTTTATGCTCTTTTAGGTTTAATTGGTGGATGGGTTGGAATCGGTCTATTTCTCTTTATTCCTTTGCAATGGATCAGTATTTCTATTGGAATATTAATGCTAATAATGGCCTGGTTTAGCTTAGGTAATACCTTGCCATTTCAACATTCCTTAACGGGATTTATAAGTCGGAAATTATCCCATTTATATCGAAAACTCAAAGACGATCCGAATAAGTCTTTACTCCTAGGTACCGGATTTTTGAACGGCATGTTACCTTGCGGTTTGGTTTATTTTGGCTTGTTAAATGCAATTGCCAGTGCCTCAACGCTTGGTAGTATTTTGTGTATGATAGCATTCGGATTAGGAACGCTTCCAAGTCTTTTTTTCTTTTCGCTTTATACAAATACGGTCAAAAAAAGAATAGCTTTTCAAAAAACTATTCCGTATTTCCTAAGTATTGCTGCCCTTTTGATGATTTTGAGAGGATTGAATTTGGGGATTCCTTACATCAGTCCCAAAATAGAAGTCATTCAAAATAACGGGCATTCCCAACCAAAAATGGAATGCTGCGAAGGAAACACCACTTGTGTCAAATAAAAAAAGTTCAGCAATCCTATAGTTAGAATAAGGCGCTTGGACGTATTGTTGCAGAAAGCGGAAACCTCTCCCCTTCTTTTTTTGTTACCAAAAATTTCCATTGCGTTTCTTCTCATGTACTCGAGCAAAAATGTTGAGGCATCAACAAAATAATTCACTTTAAAAAATCAACTACTATGAAACGATACACGATCATCCTTGCACTGCTCCTTTTATACATTCCTACTAGTCAAGCACAATGGTTAACCATGCAAAAGTTTGAGGAATTTGGAAAAGGAAATTTCTTCTTATTTGTACAGCGAGAATCAGATGCCAAACGCATCATTTTGGAAACGCTAAAAGACAACAACATGGATACCGATTTCAGCTTTGGTAAAGGAACAAATTTGATGCTGGCAAGGTCTTACATTGACCCATTAAATAGTGAGTTTGTCTTAGTAATTCATTGTGTCAAATCAAAGCAACAAAATGTGATGGGATACAACATTTTCTGTTACTATATGGAAAATAGGTATCGTTATTTCTACGATATCACAGAAAATGAATCACGAATTTCATTGATTTATGATCCCGCGATAACTGGATTGTCACCTAATCAAGGAAAAAGCGCAAAGAAAAATTAATAAATAACTCACTAATATATAAAGTCCATGAAAGCAATTATTTTTATAGCTATACTTCTAATCGGAGCAGCTAGTCCACTCAAAGCACAATATCAAAATATGAATGAGGAATTCATTCAAGTTGGCGCTGGTAACTTTTTCGTTCACTTGGATAAAGAGTCGGATGTCAAGAAACTAGTAAATTCAGTTATCAAAGCTAACCGGTTTCCAACTGATTCCTTGGTATTTAATAAAGGAAAAAACGTGTATTTCTCTGCCTATTTTGTCAATCCTTCAGATGATCAATTTGTCTATATCATTCATGCAGAAAGAGCGTTGGAGGGTTACGAACTTTACTTTCTATACTGCATCAATTCCCTGTGTTATCATTTTGAATATGAAGAGGGAAAAGATCTTTATCAGCTTGTATACGACCCTGAAAAGAATAAGAGCAAGGTGATGACCAGTTTTAATCCAACCCTAGTGGAATAGCCTTGAGTCAATTAGCCGTAATGAAAAAATAGCAAGAAATTAAAACACCCCCTACTCTTCTCCTTCCGTTGCTTTTTTTGATTTTCGATACAGGTAACTTTCGTAGATAAATCGTTTGGCAAAACGAACTTGCTTATCTGAATTAATCAACTTTTTATACACATTCGCGTTCACACCGAAATATTCATAGGTCGAACCATCAGTGAAGGTTATCTCTAATAAAAGTCCTTTGTGTTTAAAATCTGCGATGCCACTTTCATTCACGGTAGTGGTATATTCAGCCAAATTTGCGGCTTTTGTTTCCGGAGCAATGCTCACTAAAAAATGGTAGCCATCTACTACTTGTCGACCTTTGATCGCTGCCTCCTCCTTTAAGGGATCTCCATCTTGAAACTTGTCAGGATGCCACTGTTTCACTAACTTTCGGTAAGTCAGTTTTAATGCTGTTAGATCGATTTCGTTTTCAATTTCAAAAACTTTTTTGTATTCGTTTATGCGTTTCATATAAAATTTTAAAGCAATCTAGACATTGACAATGGCGCGAAGGTAAGGCTATTTATGTTTAATTGAATGAAAATTATAAAGGTGCTAAGAATTTTAGATCGCATGTTCAATAAAAAACTTCCAAGATAGATTTTCAGCAATCCACAATTCCTTACTTTAGTAAAATATTATTTTTATTAATCCCCTTGCTTATGAAAACATGTTTTGTAGTGTTTAATTTTTTACTTTTCTTATCTGTTTCAGCTCAAGAAAATATAGTTTATCACTTGCCTTCGAAAGAAATACTTGCTTTAGCTGATTTTGAAAGGGCGCCATCAGTAAATATGGATACCAAAAAAGAGTACATGCTGTTGAGTTACAGAAATACGTATAAAACATTAGATGAACTCAATCAAGAAGAAATTCGATTAGGTGGCCTTCGCATTAATCCGATTACCAATATTTCAAGTACGATTTCGTACATCAATAATTTAAAAATTAGAAAAATTAGTAGTAAAACCGAGGTTCAAGTAAGTGGCATGCCAAAAAACCCTAAAATAGCCTATGTTTCATGGTCACCAAATGAGCAGAAGATAGCGTTTACAAATACGACGAATACTGGTGTTGAATTGTGGTTTATTAATGTTGCTTCGGCAGAGGCAACAAAAATAACTGATGCTAATTTGAATGCTAATTTAGGGAGCCCTTATAATTGGATGAGTGACAACGAAACCCTTTTAGTAAAAATTCTCCCAAAAAATCGACCAGCTTTAATTGATGTAAAAAAAGATTTGCCAAAAGGCCCAACTGTGATGATAAGTGATGGCTCAAAATCACAAAATAGAACCTATCCTGATTTATTAAAAAATAAGGTGGATGAAGATAATTTTGATGCGCTAGTTACTTCAGAATTATATAAAGTTTCGCTTTCAGGCGCTATAGAATTATTCAAGTCACAAGCAATTTACACTGGAGAAAGTTATTCTCCGGATGGAAAATATTTGCTATTGACAACCATTAAAAAACCCTATTCTTATATAGTTCCCTTAAGTCGATTTCCTCAAACAACAACTATATATGATAATTCAGGAAAAGAAATTAAGGTAGTAAACGAAGTTCCATTAAGTGAAATTATGCCAAAAGGTTTTTCATCTGTGCGAAAAGGAAAAAGAAATATGAGCTGGCGTTCTGATAAACCAGCAACTTTAGGCTATGTTATTGCGCTGGATGAGGGTGATCAAGCAAATAAAGTGGACTTTAGAGATGAACTTTTTCAATGGGAGGCTCCGTTCACAAGCGAAGCTACTTCCATTACTAAAATACAACAACGTTTCAGTGGAATTATTTGGGGAAATGAAACACTGGCGATTGTTTATGATGATTGGTATGATACTAGAAATACGAAAACGTATCTTATAAATCCGTCTAATCCAAGTCAAGCGCCTAAAATTATATTCGATCGGAATTCTCAGGATATTTATGCTGATCCTGGAAATTTTGAAACGAAAAAGAATCAGTTCAATCGCGAAGTTTTAGCCATTGAAAACGGCAATATTTACCTAATCGGTGATGGTAATACGAAAGATGGGCAGTTTCCTTTTATCGACGAATTCAATCTGCAAACATTGAAATCTAAACGCCTTTATACTTCGAAAATGAAAGATAAAAAAGAGGATTTATTGGGGATTGAAGATTTTAAAAAAGGAGAAGTATTGGTTATGATTCAATCTAAAAATGATTATCCAAATTATTATTTTAGAAATATTAAATCCAAAGAAAAGCTAACACAAATAACATTCTTCGCAAATCCGTTTGAAAGCATAAAAGACGTTTATAAAGAAGTGATTAAGTATAAACGCAAAGACGGTGTTGATTTAACCGGAACCTTATATTTACCAGTTGGCTATGATTTAGTAAAAAAAGAAAAATTACCCTTATTGATTTGGGCTTATCCTGCTGAATTCAAGGATAAAAATTCTGCAGGCCAAAATGATAAAAACCCGAATGAATTTACCTTCCCATATTATGGTTCATTTATCTATTGGGTGATGAAAGGTTATGCTGTTTTGGATGATGCATCGTTCCCAATTATTGGTGAAGGAACAACTGAGCCAAATGATAACTTTATGGCGCAATTGATTGATGACGCAGAAGCTGCCATAAATGCAGTAGATAGTTTAGGATATATAAATCGCAAAAAAGTAGCGATCGGTGGGCATTCTTATGGTGCTTTTATGACAGCAAATTTATTAACTCATTCCAACTTATTTGCTTGTGGAATTGCAAGAAGTGGTGCGTATAATAGAACTTTGACTCCTTTTGGATTTCAGAGTGAACAACGAAATTATTGGGATATTCCAACTGTTTACAATGAAATGTCACCATTTATGAATGCTGAAAAAATGAAAACCCCACTTTTATTGGTTCATGGCGATGCCGATAATAATCCCGGGACATTTACTTTACAATCTGAAAGGTATTTTCAAGCTTTAAAAGGTCTAGGCGCACCCGTTCGCTTGGTTTTATTGCCAAAAGAAAGTCATGGCTATGCTGCAAAAGAAAATATTTTGCACCTACTTTGGGAACAAGATCAATTCTTAGAGAAATATTTGAAGAATTAAATTTAACAGCCCTTCTTTTCAATAAGCCAAAATTGTTCGTGTTTGAGTGCCTTGATTACTAATTAAATGAAGATAATAAAATCCCTTACTTGTATATTTATGGAGCTCAAGTTCATATTTTCCAGACGGTAAGGTCTGATCTTGATAAAATGTATGTGTATTTTTTCCTTCTGAATCAAATAAAATCAATGAAATACAGCTTGTATCAGTCAAGACTAATGCTGAGGATGTTATTGAAGCATCCAGATCAATAATTGGCAACGATAATCCTTGAACATTAACAGGCGATATAAAATAATTCCGGTAGGGAAAAGAAATGTCATCCCACTGAGCAAATGCCAAAAAAAGGTCACCATTGCTATATGAATCACTTGAAGAAGACATCAAAGTTGGATACCAAGTTCTTTTTGGTTTACCTGGATTCTCAATCAACAATGAAGCTTCCGCCCAATGAATTAGATCAAATGAATAGGAGTAATAAATTCCTTCATCATTCCAATCGTGATAAACCAAAAACCAAGTTTTTAGGGGTTTGAAATACATAATACTTGGATTGCCACCAGCCTTTTTTCCTTTTGAAAATGAAAGCGAAGATCCTTTCCCCCCAATTCCTGGTTCACAAAATATATCTTTATATAATTTGAACCAGCTACCTGGCTTTCCATAAGCATCTAAAGATTGAGCGACACCAATACCATCCGGACAAACATAATATGCAAGCCAACGATTATTTAAACTGTCTCTTACCACCGAAAAATCACCCGTTCCACCCCACTCTGGCGCATTGGGCTTCTCCAACCAGGACGTTAATATTTGGCCATTTTTTACCCATGTTTTGCCACCATCAAAACTCTCGCATTGCGCCGCACTTTTCCACGCAATTTTTTGTAGATTTTCATAACCAGGAAATTCATGATCCTCCGCATGATAGAAGCCAATCCAATGATTTGAATCCAAATTAAATACACTGTATAACCATGCTCCACCATTATCATAGGAGCCTTGCGGCCCTTTGGTTAATACACAGCCCCAAATTGAATCCTGATGCAGAATATCTGTTCCAGAAGTAATATAACTATCATAACCTGCCCACACATGAAAGTACTGATTATTTCCCATTGACTTGTACGTTATGTGGCCATCAGGAAAACCAGGGTAAATTGGAACTCCCGGATTTGGAACTTGTTGAGGGGCTGAAACTGTTAAAAGTTGAGCTTTAGCGAGACTAGAAATAAATAAAGTAAGTAATAAAATTAGCTTTTGAACGAGTCGATTCATTGGAAAGTAATTTTTATGATTATTAAGTTCACTATTGTGCGATAAATATCGGACTTTATTCTTTTTCTCCTGATACAAAAGAACAAAAAAATCAAGTCGCTGATTATTCTTTTAAGCCTTAGCGTATCACTCCACTCTTGAAATACACCGAAACTTCGGTGTATTTTAGCAATCTCTGCGAGCTGCTTTGCGGCGCCCTTATTTATGCGTCTTGGCACATCGCTATACTTTATCAGAATAATAGGCTACAGGAGAAAAAAAAATATGTTTTTTTTAATGATGCTTGCATAAGAGATAGATTGAATTGAATAAAGACTTGGGTGCCGTGCATCTCAACATACTTCGGCAGTACTCTAAGACAACTAAATTAACACCAAGCCTTGGTGCGAAGAACTTAGTAATTATTGATATTTGGAGATAAAAATGCGAATGAAAATAAGTATCTTTGTCAAAAAAAAAGATGCCTAAATACTTCCATTATTCTCTCATCTTTTTTTTGTCTTTTCTCTCTTCCTGTAAGTTTTATTATAAAACATCTGAGGTCAATGCTAAATTGAATGCATCAGTGAATTCGGTGAATGCTCAATGTAATGAAGTTATTACAAAAATAAATACGTTACAAGGTGCTTTTGCTTCCATTCCTTGTAAGGCAGAAAACGAACCTTTTAAATCGGCTATGTTACTTTCCGAAGAAATAAATCTCGGAAAAGCTACTATTACAAAGGAGCTAAAGATCGTAAATGAAGCGCATGCATCATTTAAGGAATCCACAAAAGGAAAGAAGGCTATAAGCTCTGGAACTCCTGAATGGGAAGTTTTGAAAACAACAAAAAAATCGATAAAAAAGACATTGAAATCACTTCAAATAAATGGTGAAAAAACGATTGAAACCGCAACAAAATTTAACAAATACCTTAACGAAAATGTCGCGCCAATTGTAAAAGTTTGCCAAACCAGTACTTACGTAGTTCAGACACAATCCAGCTTAAACCAATATAAAAAAATAAAAGAAAATCTCTTGACACAAACGAAAGATTTTTCAGTCAAAGTGGACACTTTTGAACAAAACTATGGCAAAGATTTTCCAAACCAACTTATGGAAATAAAAAATGATTTAAGCATAATTTTAAGTAGCATACCGCTTCTTGAACGTATTTATAGTCAATCAAATGAGGCTATTCAAACCTTTACGAATAAAACCGTAAATCTTCCAATGATATACTCTTGCGCTGAAGAATGGGTGCTAGTTACTGACTTAGATGAGGCATTCCAAAAATCACAAACAGAGATCGACGCCATCCAATTCCAAATCACCACAGCGCAAAATCACATACAAACTATTTTCAATCAAATGAATAAATAAGCTGTAAAGAGATTTCATTTATTTGTGGAATTAGGCTGTCAAAACACCCCATTTTTTTCTTAAAAACAATAATTCTGTAATTTTATTTTTTTAACATAAGTCCTAAACAAAGCCAACTTAGAATTGTTTAATAAAAAAATAAAAGTATGTACAAAATCATATTCATCCTCGCAGTAAATTTAATTTCATTTAGTTTATTCTCCCAAACATCAGTATCTGGCGGAATTTATCAAAATACCACTTGGACAACAGCTGGAAGTCCTTATATTATTACAGGATCTATTGTTGTTTTTCCAGGCAATACCTTAACAATCCAGCCGGGTGTTGAAATTAAAATCGATAACCAAGTAAACAATACCATTTACATTGAAACGCGTGGAACGATTAATTGTGTTGGCACTGATCTTCTTCCTATAAAAATCTACACTATTTACGACACAACGAGTACTGTTGGATGGCAAGGATTTCTTTGTACAACTTCACAAGGTGGAGTGCTCAACGCAGATCGATTCCACATTTCAAATGCTTTCAACCCTTTTGCATATGAGACTCCTCTAAATAATTATCAGTATACCAATTGTAAATTCAGTCACTGTTCTCAAGCTATTAGTGTTGCTAATTCAGTTGATTTGATAAATTGTCAATTTATAGATAATGAAGTTGGTGTTTACGGCTGGTCCTACTTTACCATTCAAAATTGCTTTTTCAAAGACAATACTACCTCAATACAGGCCTATCCGACTGCTTTTCTAATGACCAATTCCAATTTCGTTGATAACCAGATTGGATTGACATTTGCGGCCAATGTATTTGATTCAATGTATATTTCGGATTGCCAATTTCTCAACAATGGCTTAGCCCTCAATTATCCTAATAATGGAACCGTACAAAACTGCTTGTTCAGCGATAACACAACAGCTATTCAATCGGCCTATTACAGCGAAATTTTTAATAATGAATTTGTGTATAATGAGCTTGCCATCGAAGCCAGCGTAAATGCTGTTATACACGACAACCAAATCAATAACAATATAGGAGGATTGCGTATTTCAAACGTATCTACGATACAGGATAGCCCACAGATTTTTGACAATGAAATTTGTAGTAATATCATATTTAATGTGGACAACAACACCAACATGAATTATTCACTCCTGAGTAATTGTTTTTGTGGTCTTGATTCATCCACCATCGAAATATATTTAATTGATGGCTACGATGACATTACAAAAGGGCTTATCAATTACACCATTTATGACACCACTTGTACTTCAATTTTGGGAACGGTTCAAAAATTTGTATCGCAGAGTGCTGGAATTGACCCAACAAGCAGTTCAACACTTTCATATACTAATCCTGTTTCGGATTACTTGAAAATTTTTCAAGAAACAGCCATCAATCAACTTAGTATTTACAACACAAATGGTCAACACTTTTTCATAGTTGCCACGAGTCCAAATGTATTCGACCTTAGGTTTCTTCAAGCAGGAATCTACTTTGTGAAAGTCGCTCAGGAAAATTCAACTACGAACATATTTAAAGTAATTAAACAATGAAAAATTTAGTAGCCCTTTTTATTATTTTCTCCGTTGGGGTATCCTTTTCCCAAACATCCGTTTCTGGCGGAATTTATCAAAATACTACCTGGACCGCAGCAGGAAGTCCCTATATAGTTACAGGTTCAATTGTTGTATTTCCGGGAAAAACATTGACCATTGAACCAGGATGTGAGGTACGTTTTACCGCTGACTATTCGTTCAATACGGGAAATTTTATGTACTTAGAAATCAGAGGTGCCTTGGTTGCTCTTGGCACAGACGCCAATAAAATTAAATTTACAAGCAGTGATACCACCGATGGATTTCAAAACTGGCTAGGAATAAATATCAAAGGAAGCCAAGGTGGAACTTGCCAATTGGATAGAATTGAACTGCACAACGCGTGGTATGGAATTAATAATGATGTTCCAGAACCTGGAGTTAGTTATAATTTTACCAATTGTCGCTTTAAAAACAATAATTATGCACTTCAATTAAATGCAGACTTATACTACACGAATTGCGTATTCGAAAAGAATGGTGTTGGTCAAGCCGCGCAATATATTTATGGTTCTATGAATGCTACAAATTGCCAATTCACCCAAAATTTCTGCTCTGTCACTTGGTCTAATAGTATAACTTTAGTTGATTGTATCTTCACCGGAAACACCAATAATATAATCAGCTGCCCAGGTACAATTCAAAACTGCAGCTTCATTAATAATGATTTCGCCTTTGCAGAATCTTTTGGCGTACAAATTATTGATTGTTTCTTTGATGGGAATAATGTTGGTATAGATGAAAGCGGCTCTTCCAACATATCGAATTCAGTATTTACTAATAATTCAATTGCCGTTAAACTTGGCGATAATTCATTGCTAACAAACAACACTATAACCAATAACGGAACAGGCGTTCAAGTTCGTGGAACTAATCCAAGTTCAGCACAAATCATGTACAATCAACTGTGTAATAATGTAAATTACAACCTCGAAAACATCACCGATAAAAACTTTCAAGTAAACACGAATTGTTTTTGTTCTTCTGATTCTACCACGATCGAAAATGGAATTTACGATGGTTACGACGATATTACCAGAGGTTTGGTGAACTACGCAATCTATGACGATTCCTGTGCTAACATTCTAAGTTATGTTACCAAAGTTGAATTAAACGAGCCAGCAGGACTCCCAGAATTCAATACTACTTGGAAGATTTGGCAAGTAAATGGTGATTTACATGTACTCGTTGAAAATGAAACGCAGATTCAACTTTTCGATATGGCAGGAACTATCTTCTTGAATAAAGCAATCTTAGCGGGCGAAACGCTTCTAAAATTAGAGGTAGCTGCTGGTATTTATATGCTTTCAGATCAGAATGGAAACCGTCATAAATTTTATTTCGGAAATCAATAATTGAAGTTGGTACCGTGCCTCTCGGCTCGAGCTGAGAGACACTTAAATAAAACGACACGCCGAAGCTTCGGTATCATCGTATTACGGTGTTAAAAAGCCCTTACTGCTCGCACATAGCATGCAGTTGTCTTAATATTTTGATCGGCAACACCATCGAGGAAGCTATAGCGGAAAGCATAGCTTGCGTCATACTCGCTACTGCTCCAATACCAAGCTGAAAGTGAATTCCATTGCAGTAGGGTGTTACCGCCCAAACGTAAGCCTTTTTGGGCACTGTAACGATTGTAAAACAACAATCCTAGTTCGTCTACACTTGGTAAATACCAACCAGTTCCCAATGTTGCAATGTATGCCGCCACTGGGCTTCCCGTCATTAAAGCTGTATTATAAGCGCCATCTTCGGTACGGTTTGCATTTACTAATGTGCCTGTTGTTTGCCAAGCAAGTGGCGTGCTTTCGGTCAGAGCTACAATTAAGCCATGCTCTAAACCATCACTGCCTTTGTATAAGTAATAAATAATACCACCGTTAAAGGCTTCGCCAAGGTAGTGGGTAAAACCGCCAACGTTTGCATTAGCTGCATTCAAAGCATAAGGAACACTCATTAATTCGTTTGTCCCAGTTATCGTATAAATTGTGCCGCCTGTTGGGTCGGTTTCGGTTTTAATGAAGTAAGGACCATTGGCCCAGTTGATAGTTGAAAAATTACCAGATACAACTGTTCCACCTCCAATTTCTACACTTACCAAGCCATTGGCGTTGGTGCTTGGCGTTTGCGTTTCTACATAAACCGCTGTACCAGTTAATGAACCTTGCAATACACTTATTTGCATTCCTACTGGAGTTGATGTTATTAATGCATTACTACTGTTGCGAATCACCGCTTGATAGCTCATTTTTTGTGGCGCTTGAGCGAAAACGCTAGCTGTTAATAATAACCCTGCTAGGATTGAATAGATTTTTTTCATGGTTTTTAGTTTTTAATTATTTTAAATGATTGAACGTGTTTATTTTCTTGGTTTAGGACTTTAATGAAGTAAGTTGCAGGTAGCAAACTTGCTGTTTTTATTTGTGTTTGCTGGGCAATTATTTGTGCGTTGCTTAATAGTTTACCTTGCAAGTCAAATAGCTGATACGTTAACTTTTCGTTGTTGTAATCGCTTATTTGTAAGGTTAAATAATCGACAATAGGATTTGGAAATACCGAAAGTGAACTGTTTAATTCAGTTTCATTAATACCTATTAAAAAGATTTCGTAGGCTTGTTGTACCCCTTGACTTACTGTGCCAGAAGGACTGTTATTTGCTGTATAAACTACTTGTCCTACACTGTAGGCCGCAGACCCTCCGCTTCCTGTGGCATCACCGCCTGCGGCATGAGCCGATTGTTGTGCTTGTGCAAAGCCTGCTGATAGAAATCCTGTCGCTAAAAGCACTACAGGTATTGATTTAGTTTTGATCATTATTTGAATTTTTTTCATGGTGTTTCTTTTTAAGTTGAAAAAGATGTAAACTTATTCTTTTATGAAGCGATGAACTGTTACTGCATCTTTAATCGTTAACCTTATGGAGTAAGCACCAGCGGCTAAGTAGTTAACATCAATATTGTCAGTTTTTGCAGTGGTTTTAACAATTCTTCCATGAAAATCAAAAACCTCCACTATATCGGCTGTTTCACTGAAATAAAGTAGATCGTTTGCTGGATTCGGATGTATAAAAATAGCATTTAAACCCTCCTCACTAAGACCAGCCAAACCTACGTCAACTGTTGCTGAAGCGGTACAACCATTGCAATCAGTAGCTGTTACAGAATAAGTTCCTGGAGCAAGGCCACTTAGGTCTTCAGTTGTTGCACCATTAGACCATGCATAAGTAAGGCCTGAATTATTAGTTTCGTAATAAACTTGAATAAGTGGAGCTCTTGGAGTATAAGTTGGATTTGGAAAATTACCACCATGTCCAGCAGTAATGGTAAGTGCCCCATTACTTCCCCAAGGAGTGACACCACCTGTTCCAGTAGCAATTGTATATGATAATGTTCCATTAAGACCTAAATAAAAACCGTATGTTGCACCAGCCGGTATTGTCACTGCTGTCATTGGAATTACAGTGCTATATACAGGATTCGTTAGCGTTCCTCCTCCATAAAGCGTACTGCCAGCATTCGATGCAAGTGCTACCCAACCACTTGAACTGCCTATCTGAGGAACATATGAACCAGGATAATAATAAATATCGTAACTGGAAGCTATGCCGGTGTAGAAACCACAGCTACCTTGAGAAATTCCTGTAATCGTTAATGGATTTCCAGAAGTGTTTATCATGTTGAACATTACTCCACTTGAGCCTGAAGCTGGATTGCCCGTAGCTGCTGCAAGGTTGGAAGCTAAACTAGCAGGTGCAGTACAATTCCAACCAGCAATTGATAAATCAATAGATCCATCTAATGCGCTTGAACTACTTGCACCAACAACTACTGTTGAAGCTGAAACATCACAGTAGGAACATGAAGCAGGATCACTTATAGTTGCTAAAGGATCGTATGAATATGCGGTAGCGTCCAAACAACCCGCACAAGTAGTATAATTACAATCAACATTAACATTAGCTAATGGAGAATAGTTACACGCTAATGGATCAGTGCAACCATATACAACTCCCGACTGACATACACTGGTAAGAAAGCTAGGTCTCAATGCAATTATAGCCGCTCTCATTCTAGTCTTTTGATCTTCTGTAAACATAATCCTGCAATCTGTATATTCCATAAAATTCATATACATTTCACCATTAGCCCCTGAATTGCATGCGTTAAATGCATTAAAAGGAAATGTTGGATATCCATAAGTTGCTTCTGACTCTGCTGGTGTATCATTACAAAAATCATCACCACAATTAGAGGTCGTTAACCAGTTTTCACCCCAGGTATGGCTTAAGTTTAACCAATGTCCTATTTCATGTGTTGTAGTTCTTATCTTAAAAGAGGTCATACCTGCCGTAAAATTGCCAAACCTTGTAAAATCAACTACCACTCCATCAGAACTAGCAGGACTGCCAGGAAAAGTCGCATAACCGTATAATCCATCTATATCACACACCCAAATGTTTAAATATTGTGTAGTATTCCAGGCATCAATCCCCCCTTGTATTGAATATTTAACTCCATCATTTGTATAATTTACCCCATTAAAAGTTCCAGGGGAAAAGCTAGTTTGTGAAGTAGGCGTTCTAGTAATACCAGATGTGCTATTTCCATTTGGATCTGTTGTGGCAAGACAAAACTCGATTTCACAATCTGCCCCAAGTGCTGCAAATACTGAAGGAGTAGCTGAAGTATCCGCATTTAATCTTCTATAATCATTATTTAAAATAGCTATTTGTGCCAAAACCTGTTCAGTACTTATATTCTCCGAAGGATTATTATACACTACGTGAACAACAACGGGAATAGTGATGATGGTACTCTTCGTAGATTTAGAGGCAGCATGCGATTTAATCAAGTTTTGTAAGACTTGCTCATTTTGCAGGATTTTATTTTCAAGTTGTGGATCTTGATTTTTTAAATATTCAAGATATTCCATAGTGCCACACTCTTTTTGTTGAGCGGATACAAAAGAATAAGAAAACAAAAAGGAAAATGCAATTAGTATTATTTTTTTCATGATTAACAATTTTATATAATAATTGACAAAACTATCGCGGCGATAGAATATAAAATTGTAAAAATCGAAAGTGAGATGATTGTTTATAAAAAAATTGAGTGCAGGGTTTCTTACCGCCAATCAATTTCCTAACGCGAACAATTAGATCAATTTGAACGGTTTTTCTATTTGCCTTTCTTTTTTTCTTGACAAAAAAAGAAACAAAAAAGTCAAGGCTATAAATTTCTATTTTGTTCGCAGATCATTATTTTATAACAATTTAATACTCGTCGCGAACAATTTTAACTCCTTTCTCAAACTGAAATTTTTCAAAAATGTTCTTGCAGAAATTTTAAAAATTAACTGTTTAAGTTCAGTAGCAAAAACCATGAAATTCAAGGCCGAATATTTCCGCCATCTAGCGGATACATGCCCTAAGGGAATTATAAATTTATCGTGTAATATAAAAGTGCGCAGTCGAAAAAATAATAGAAGGAGTTTGATCCCTATCTAATTATATTTTCAAAACTATCATAGCGCCAATGTTGAAAATCGGAAAAATCGGAGCTGAGTTGATTGTCTAAAAAATATTGTTTGGGAGTGATTCCGGTTGCATCTTTAAAATCATTACTGAAATGAGCTTGGTCGAAATACTTTAGTTGATAGGCCATTTGAGTGAGCGATTCTTCGCATGTCAACTGAAAGTCTAATGCTTTTTTAATTCGATGAATCTTGATCAATTCTTTTGGGGAAATCCCAACATGTTGATTAAAAAGAGTTCGTAAGGTGGTGGATGTTACATTCAATATGGAACTTAATTCATCCACCTTATAAATTTGTTCTTTGCTTATTAGTTGATGCGCTGCTGAAACCCTTTTATCCAACTCATTAGTAAGCATATTTGCTTTCAAAAACGCTTCAATTGAGTCCATTAAGGCTTCATCATTTTTGCACTGACTTAAATTCTCATACAGTTTATCGACCTCCTCTTTTTTAAACAAATCAAACAAATCCGTTCCATTGGTTTTATTTGTCGAATGCAAAGAATCTTTTAAAAATAATTGAAGAGAATGCGGGTAAAAACCAAATGAAATTTCACGATAATTGGGACTCATTTTCAGTAATTGAACTTTATCAATTAGGCCGTAAAGATGAACTTTCGACTGCTTTTGCCATCCCTCGTCTGTTTTTATATGGCAATCTCCTTCAAGAGTAATTGTAATTCCTAATTCTCCATTGGGAACACAACAATAAATAAATTCTTTGTTTCCATTGGACAAATCATAAACATCAGTCAAGTATTTAGCTGAGAGTGGTTTTGTTTTATAATTAATTAATCTAAATTCCATCTTCACTTCACTTACTAAAGGTTAAAATCAATGAGAAGTATTAGCAAGTAAGTAAAAGAATACTAAATAACTCGTTGTTTCTCAAATATATGAATTAAAACCAATAAGTTACTATCGATTGGACGCTTTCTTGCCACAAAATCTTTTTGATATGATTTTAAATAAAAAATACATACCAAAAAGGGAACTATTTTATGTTTTATCGCAGGATTACATCCAGCGCTAAATACATTTAACCCCTGAGGGGTTAGAAATAAGTATTATGGCATAAAAGAGATTCGTTAAATCTGTTAGTATATTTCACAAATTCAAAAAAGAAGTAATGCTATTAGCTATTCTTATTTATCTAAGCGGATCAAATCTAAATCGTGAAAATCAAAGCTAAAATCAATATTTGGCGAAATACCTTCCATTTTAATAGATTGTGCTTTACCATTCTCATCAAAAGAAAATTCTGCAAAGGCATCGCAATTCATCGCTTGGTATTCCCATTTTATGGCAAAGGTAGTTGCGTTGTAAAAAGCCATCGGTCCATTTAATTTTGGAGAACGATTACATTTTATCCATAATTGCTTATTTTTTTCAAATACTTCCACATCTCCAAACCAACTGTCAGTATATGTACCAATAAAATTTTCATTTTTCACCTTACCCTTTTTCGCCAATTCAACTTGTTTCCACGTATTTATTGTGACACTATCCCCTTCATTTCTATCTTCATTACTCCACTCGACCATTTTATCTATCCAAGCATAATCGTCTAGGCCTAAATAACTATCAGCAATGGTATTAGTGACGGATGTAAAAAGTCCTCCTCCGCCATTTTCAGTATTGGTTAAAATGACGATCCCTACATTCAAATCTGGATACATCGTAACGATAGAAAGCATTCCGGGCAATCCGCCAGTATGAGACACTTCAAATTTTCCTACTACATCCGTTAAGAACCAACCCAAGCCATAACCGTTAAAATGGGAATTGTATCTTGGATTATCATTTGTTTCTAGTACGGTATGGATCCGCCACATTTCATTATGATTTTGCAAAGAAAATAATGAGGAGTTTAAATCATTTCCATACTTTCCTTTATTTAATCGCACGATCATCCATTTTGACATATCGGCAACATTAGAGAAGATCCCGCCTGCTGCATCAGCCATTCCTATGTCATAACTAGCAATTGTTTTTATTGTACCGGATTCAGATGAATGTGGCGATGCCAAATTACTTTTATCTTTCTGTAAATAACCAACAAAGGTATTGTTCATTTGTAAAGGTTCGATAATCCGCTTTTGCACAAACAATTCATAACTCATACCGCTGGCTCTTGCAATTACTTCCCCAGCTACCATGTATAATAAATTATCGTAATCAAACTGAGTACGAAAGGCGGAAACAGGTTTAAAATATTGAAAGCTGGTCACCACATCTTGAATCGTAAAATCTGTACCATCTGGAAAAAACATCAAATCACCAACACCCAATCCAAGTCCGCTACGATGGGTTAATAAATCTTGGATATTAAAATTCTGTGTAACATAATCATCATACATTTTGAATTCAGGGATATGGTCTATCACTTTGTCTGTCCATTTTAGTTTTCCTTCCTCTTCCAAAATGGCCAATGCTGTAGTTGTAAATGCTTTGGTATTGGATGCTATCTGAAAATTTGTGTTTTCATTTACCGCTTGTTTCGAATTGATATCCACCAAGCCATAGCCTTTGGAATGAATTACTTTTCCATCTTTCACAACAGCAACAGCAGCCCCTGCGACCTTAAATTTCACCAAGGCATCAGTCACCAGTGAATCAATTTGTTTCGAGGATAGTTGAGCAAAATTTATGACTGGAGCGAAAGAAATAAAAAACAAGGAATACAGTAATGTGGAATTTTTTCTCATTTTATGATTGATTTATTATGTTATTAATGTACCTAAAGCAAGTTGCGATGACTAGAAGAAAAATGCATACAAGCTGATCATTCAAACTGTAATCTAGGTCTAATATAGTTAAAGTTTAGACTATATTACTTTTGAACTTCTTTCTTAAAATTGAATCTTGTAGTTTTGCTTAGCAAGCCATACCACACATTAGCCTGTTTGGATGAATCCATCTATTACAATGCAAAAAAAGCGTAACAGAAATATTATCCAGTTACGCTTTTTTTAAGATGTGATCATTTTATTCCTTAATTCTTAATTACTTCAAACGTTTTAATTGAATTTTCACCCACTTTAAATAAATAGATACCTCCAGATAAATTCGAAACTTCTATAGAAGTAGTTGCATCATTTATTATTCCGGATAATACCGTTTTACCCATATTATCATAAATAATGTAGGAAGAACCAATTGATTTAGCATCAGTTTCCACAGTAATAATTTCACTCGTTGGATTTGGATAAAGGCTCACGATGAAGTTAGTTGTTGGCTCCTGAACATCTAAGAAGAAATCATGCGTTGGCCAAGTAGTAATTACAGAAGGCAATGCGTATAAGATATCATTTATTGCTCCTTGTACATTTCCTACATTCGCTTTGGTATTTAATAATATAACACCACTAACTTCATCTCCCCTTCTAACCAACTCACCATCACAAGTAGAATATAATGATTCATAATGGAACCAATTATTATCAAAAGAATTTAAGTAAAATGCCATACCGAATCCATTGTATTGAGTGGATGGCGTGGACATTGTAGCAATTGTAGAAGCTTCAAGGATATCAGGTTTTGAAGAAAAACCATCTACCGCTGCTAGCCACAAACACATATCTTCTGCTGATGCTACCCAACCTGAAGCAGCACCCAAATTTTCCATGCAATAGCCACCATATGCCCCTGGAACACCACCAGCAACACCGTAAATAGATGACACAGTGGAATTGTAGTTGTTATAATAATTAACTTCCATAGGCAATTGGTTGATTAAATCCGTTCGTCCAAGATGCATATTTGTAATGTTGAGTGGAATCAAAATAGAATCGCGAACATAATTTTCGTAGCCTTGACCAGTCACTTTTTCAATAACTTGGCCTAAAATAGCATATCCAATATTACTATAAGCTGAATTAATTCCTGGATTATCATCCAAATAGGTATTTTCGAGTACATATTGAATGGTTGTTTCAACCGAACCAGGTGCTGTAACACCCATCATTGATGTTATTGCAAAAGGTGAATTTGTTCCAGTCCAATTCCCAAAAAAAGCATCTCCCGAATAATAACTATCCCAACCAGCGGTATGCTGAAGTAGATTCTTTACAGTAATGTTAGAAACTGCGACGTCAAGATAGTTTTGATAAATAGGATCATTCAATATACCATTAACACCAAACACTTGATCATTCAAATTAATTTGCCCTTCTTCTATCAATTTCAAAATGGCAATACTTGTAACAGGTTTAGATAAACTTGCAATTCTAAAAATTGATTTAGGTTGTACTAGCGTACTTGTAGCGGTATTGGCATACCCAAATCCACGGCTATATATTAAGCGACCTTTGTAAGTTAGTGCTAGTTGACCGCCTCTAATGTTATAATCATCTAATAAATTTGTCATGGCGATGTCAAAAATTTCTAGCCCTGGAACAGCAGCCCCTGTTTGCGCATAAGTGTTTTGTTTTGAACTTAATAAGAAAGTAAGTACTAAACCTGATAAGAGTAACCTTTTCATTTTCATAAAATTATTTTTTAGTAGTTAGAGTCAGCTGATGTTGACTTTCAACACCATCCTTAAAACACAAAATTATTATGACTAAAGAATATAAAATTGTAAAAATCGAAAGCAACGTATGATTTAATACACATATAATTTCATTAGTGTATGATAAAAAAGTGCTTTTCTCGATACAGCCGCAGCAAGCTGTGTCCACTCGATAAGCTAATGAGAGCTAGCCGAGATGCGTTCGATAAGCTTCTATAGGTAAGCCGTGACTCTCGGCTCCGCTCGATTCACTCAATGGGCATGTTTCCCCCTTCGAAGGGGGATTAAGGGGGATGACGCTAAGACTTGTTTATCGCAATCAGCTTTTCTCGATACATACCCAGCAAGCTGTGTATACTCGATAAGCTAACGGAAGCTAGCCGAGTGTTCCGACGAAGGAGGAATGTATCGAGGCTAGCGTTAACCAATCAGTTTTTTCCGCTGATGTAGTTTCTGAATTCCATCTTGGTACTATCAAAAGTAATGTGCTTGGTTAAGGTCGAGGCCTTATCTTTATCCAATAAGCGGTCAAATAGTAATTTAGCTGCACTAAGTTGATTGGCATCAAAAGTAAACAAGTCCATAATTTTTTCTGCATCTGCAGCGTAAAGACAGGTGTTAACCAAGGCCAATTTCAGGGCATCAACGCGGTCGTCTTCAAAACTTTGAAGTTTCAAATCTTCAATAAAAACAGTGCTATTCGTTAGGGTATTCTTACAACCCGTAACCGTTGCTGCTGGTGCTACCGGATTTGGAGTATTATTCGCAGGAGTGACGTTTGTTGAGGTATTGCTTGAAGTGGTCGTCGTGATTGTAGTGGTGGTATTGTTTTGAATGACAGCTGTATTTGGCGTTTCATTTAGACCTGCGTTTCCATTGATGGTAACGTTAACGGCAGCACCATTTGGCCGCGATGTATTTTGATTGATATTCGTTTGACCATTGGTAGTGGTTCCATCGTTGATAGTTACGCCAACATTCATATTGATATTTTCACCGGAGATAGGGTCTGCAATTGAAATACCAATAGACCCATTTCCCCCTTGAGTCCCGTTCGGGGTAGCGTTATTTGGCGTTTGACCTTCCGTACCAGAAACATTAATCTGAATACCCGCATTGCCGTTACCTGTAGATTGAGTGATGGTTTCTGTGGTAATGGTTTGTGTTATCACTGGTCTATCACTTGGTCTTTCCGTTATCACGGGTGTATCGGAATAAACCGCATTGTTATCCGGTCTAAAAATAACCACATCGGAACCGCTTTGAGCACTTACAGTTGGTACCATACTCACCAATTGTAATTTACCTTTTCCTTTCTTAAAAACTATTTTAGTGTTGATATCGCTTGCTGATTCAATGAAAAAATTCTTATCGATATCACCCGTTTTACCATCTTCAAAAATTAATTTAACTGAATACCCACCGTTTTTAACGCCACTCACCTCTACATTGGTTTGCGCCAAAGAATTTTGTTTGATCCCGTTCATAATCAAGAAAAACTTCTGCCCCCCGTTGTTGAAAACAGTAAAGTTACTTTGGGCAGTATAACTTCCTATTGCGATAAAAAAGCAGAAAAGAGCGAAGATAGATTTCATAAAGACATGTTTAAAATTCATAGCAAATATAACCAATAAGTTTAAAATTGATTGCAACTATAACCAACAACTAGGCATTATTTTAAATAACTTCGCACCATGCATTTTGTGATAATTGATGTTGAAACAACTGGGGGTAGCGTAAATGCCTCAAAGATTACAGAGTTAGCTATTTATAAATTTGATGGTGAAAAGATAATCGACGAATTTGTCACACTCGTAAATCCCGAAATACCCATTCCTGAATTTATTGTTCGTTTAACTGGAATAAGCGATCATATGGTTACTAAAGCACCGAAATTTTATGAAATTGCCAAAAAAGTAATTGAATTTTGTGAGGGCTGTGTCTTCGTTGCGCACAATGTAGCTTTCGATTATGGAATGTTTAGAAGTGAATTTAAAACGCTTGGCTATGATTTTAGATTCCCACACCTTTGTACTGTAAAAGCTGCACGATTAATCATACCGGGACATGAATCATATAGCTTAGGCAAGCTAACCCGATCTCTCGGAATTAGCATCAATGGAAGGCACAGGGCAGGCGGTGATGCATTAGCGACCGCAGAACTTTTCCAAATTATGCATTCAAAAGATCAAGAAAGGTTAGTAGGATTAATTCAAACGGAAATAAATCCAAAAAAAATTCACCCCAATCTATCCATAGAAACCATCGATAGCCTTCCACTAAAAACAGGCGTTTACCTGTTTTATAATGAGTTCAATAAAATAATTTACATCGGAAAAAGCATTTCCATAAAGAAACGAGTGGAGCAGCACTTAAACAATACGAAAACAGCAAAGGCAATAAAAATGATTCAAGATATTGTTCGTATTGAATACGAAATTACAGGATCAGATCTTATTGCCATGTTGCGTGAAAGCGAATTAATTAAAATTCACAAACCCTTATATAATCGTACGCTTAGAAATAGTTTGTTTTCCTTCGGACTTTTTGATCAGCTGAATGAAAGTGGATATGTCACCTTAAAAATTGAATCCTTGAGTAAAAATGATGCCTACCCTTTGATTCATTTTAACAGCAAAAAAGAAGGTATCGAATTTTTATACGCAAAAGTAGAACATTACCAACTTTGCCAAAAACTATGTCATTTGTATCAAAGCCAAGAGTCATGCTTTCACTACACCATAAAAAAATGTTCCGGAGCTTGCGTTAATGTTGAACACGAAGACGTCTATAATAAACGCGTAAACGAGTGCATTGATGCCTTAACTTTTGAAGGTCGTTCTTTTTATATTATTGATAAAGGCCGGGAAAAAATAGAGAAAAGCGTCGTTTGGATTGAAAATGGGGTGTATCAAGGATATGGCTTTGCTCCTTATCACTTTCATGGAAAAAGTCACACTGATTACAAACGCTATATTAATAAACAAAAAGAAAATAGAGACGTGAAAACAATTCTGACTCTTTTCCTTCGAAAAAATGAATCGGCAAAAGTTATTGAACTGTAGCCATAAAAATAAACTATATTCGCAAGTAATGAAAGGAAAAGCAATCGTGTTAGGATCAGGCACATCGCAAGGCGTTCCTTTAATTGCATGCCACTGTAACGTATGTAAATCGGAAGACCCGAAAGATAAGCGATTACGCTCTTCCTTACTCTTTCAAGTAGCGGAAAAAAATTACGTGATTGATGCTGGTCCAGACTTTAGGCAGCAAATGCTCCGCGAAAATGTGGAGGAATTAGAAGCCATCATTTTTACCCATGAGCATAAAGATCACATCGCCGGCCTTGATGATGTAAGAGCATATAATTATCGCTCTAATTCCCCCATGGATGTCTATTGTACAAGCGCGGTAGAAAATGCCTTAAAAAATGAATTTCATTATATTTTCAATGGCGATTCATATCCTGGCATTCCAAAAATTAACATACGAAACATTTCAACTGAGCCATTCAACTTATCGGCAGCATGCACCATCACTCCTATTCAAGTTTATCATTACAAAATGCCCGTTCTAGGTTTCAGAATTGGCGATTTTGCTTATATCACTGATGCTAAGACCATCGAGAAAAGTGAAAGAGAAAAACTCTTCGGATTGGATATTCTCATAATTAATGCCTTGCATGAATCTCCGCATATTTCACATTTTAATTTAAAGGAAGCCCTCGAATTTATTGCCTTTATCAAGCCTAAAAAAGCCTACCTTACTCATATTTCCCATATGTTTGGCAAGCATACGGACATTGAAAAGTTATTGCCACCTAATGTCTATCCCGCTTTTGATGGGATGGAAATCGATTTTAATTACTAAAATAATAGTGTGAATAATTTTATTCAATTCCCATGATTCGTATGAACGATTGTTCTATTTTCGAGACCAATTAAAGATGGAAAAAAAGAAAATTATTGACCTTAGGCGATTGATTGCGAGTAAAAATGAAAAATTACTGCGATGGATGCCTCGCTTTGTGCTTCGCTACCTAGAGCGAATCATTCACCAAGACGAAATAAATACCTTACTCGAGAAAGCTGGAGATATAAAAGATGCCGAATTCAGCGATGCTGTTATGGAAGAATTCAAGATAACAATTTCTTCCTCTGGTCTTAAAAACATTCCCAAAACAGGCCCGCTAATCATCGTGCTCAATCACCCACTTGGTGGAATGGATGCACTTGCCTTAATTTCACTGCTTAAAAATCATCGGCCAGATTTACGATTTATTGTCAATGACATACTGATGAACCTTGAAAATTTAAATGGTTTGTTTATCGGTATTAACAAGCACGGAATAAATAAAAAAAATGTTCGAGAAGACATTGAAAAAGCGTTTAAGTCAGAGCACGCCATTTGTATCTTTCCAGCAGGATTAGTGAGTCGGAAAATCAATGGCCTTGTGCAAGATTTAGAATGGAAACGAACATTTGTTACCTATGCGCGTTCATTAGATAGGATAGTTATCCCAATAAAAATTGATGGCCAGTTATCGCCTTTTTTCTATAGATTGAGCCGAGCAAGAAGATTTTTTAGGATAAAAGCAAACATTGAAATGCTATATTTGGCAGATGAATTATTTAAACAACGAAATAAAACATTAACATTCACAGTAGGGAAAGCCATAAAAATGAATCAGTTTGATACTTCACTAACAGATAAAGAAGTAGCTTCCGAAATTCGAAAAATAGTTCATGAATTACGACCATAAAATGACAGAAATACAAGCGCCAATTGACCGATCGATTCTAAAGCAGGAGTTAAATAAAGATTGTTTTACGAGATATACTCGAAAAGGCAGCAATGAAATTTATATCGTAAATGATAAAATAGCACCGAATGTTATACTAGAAATAGGACGATTGAGAGAAATTACCTTTCGCGCCTCAGGAGGTGGAACAGGAGAGGCCATGGATCTAGATGAATACGATAGAGGTGAATATGCCTATCAACAATTAATCGTTTGGTCGCCAGAAGATGAGGAAATCATTGGTGGTTATCGCTTTAAAAATTGTAAGGAATCGATTGATGAAAGCGGGGAAATACACCTGTCAACAGTTCACTATTTTACGTTTTCAAATGCCTTTAAAAATGATTTTCTGCCGCACACGATTGAATTAGGTCGCAGTTGGGTTCAACCGAATTTTCAACCTAATATCAATCCGCGAAAAGGTTTATTTGCCTTAGATAATATTTGGGATGGACTTGGAGCCATTGTAAAATTAAATCCTCAAATTAAGTATTTTTTTGGAAAAGTAACGATGTATGCAACATACCATATAGATAGCCGAGATTTCCTGCTTTATTTTATGCATAAATACTTTCCCGATAACGATAAGCTCATGCTTCCGATTAATCCTCTAAAACAAAACTACGATACCAACTATGCTGAACAACAATTAGAGGGATTAGATTTTAAAGATGGATTCAAAGTACTCAATGGCCATGTTCGCGAAAATGGAGAGTTTATTCCACCACTTGTGAATATTTACATGAACCTTTCCTCCACGATGAAGACATTTGGTACAGCAGTGAACGAAGAGTTTGGCAATGTTGAAGAAACAGGAATACTCATAACCATCGATGATATTTTCCTAGAAAAAAAGGAACGTCATATGGATTATTAATCCGACCAATTGTATTTTTCCATTAATTCATCAATATTCTTGATGCCCGATTTCTGAACGATTCGTTCCTTGATTCTTCCAATGGTAACATTTACATGGGCTACATTTAATTTTCGACTAATGTAATCAGATGGTTTGCCATAATAATACTTCATTTTCAAAATCATAGCATCCTGCTTGCTGACTAATTTCAGTAATTCAATGATCACGACATTCTCATCAAATAAAGCACAGGACAAGCCATTCAAACTTTCAGGTTCTGAATAATTTTGACGAATCAATGTCGTTTGGTATTCTGGAACAAGCTTGACACTCTTTTTACGGTTTCGCTTTCGTAATTCAGAGAGGCAGAAGTTTTTAATAACGGTGCGAAGCCAAGCTTTAGAGTTAAATAAATCTTCATTTCCCTCGAACTTAGTTTCCAAAATTTGATACAAATGGAGGCAAGCTTCCTGAAAAACGTCTTTAGCATCGTCCTGTTCAAACTTATCTCTAATAAGTAACATAAAAAACGATTGATGCCTGTTTAGTATCTCCGTAAATAATACATCTACCGTATTTTTATCCATTAATTTCCTACCTTAATTTAATATTTCAGCATCATGACCAAATAGATAGTCAAGATTTTGAATGTTATTTTCGATTAATATAAAATCGCTTAACGAATCTAGTTCAGTTAAGGCACTCATTATTTTCACAAATGTGTCCTGAGGATTTCTTATGACATAGGTTAAAACATGATTTGCTTTCATCGTTAAAATCAATGCTGAGATTTCTTTCCGTGCATCTAATGAATTCATCCCAACAGGATATAAGAATAAAACAATAGGAAAAAACGGGAGGTCCTCGATTAAAAATAATTCCTTAACAAATGCTTGAAATAATAATTCCGTGGGATCACCAATGAGCACATCGCACTTAAAATTAATATGCTCCTTATTTTTTATTAAATCCTTGTGCAGCCCATCAAGACTATACGTTTCGTTGAACGAAAGAGAAATGGTATCAAAGAACGCTTTTGCAGGTTCATTTGTAATAATATCCTCCCTTTGATACCTTAATAAATGAACATCATTATCGCTTTCATCTACCTTAGATGCTGATCCAATATACATTCGAGCATGATCCCCAACAAACAACATTGATTTTCTACGCATGATTTGTAAATTTACTCCTTGAAATTACACAAAAAATGAGGTAATGATAAAAATAAAATACAATTTTACACTTAATTATACGTTTGGTCGGCCATGAAGGTAAAAATTGTGCTCTTATTTCTTCTCGCCAGCTTTCATTATCAAGCACAGAACGGTGGGAAATCTTCTTTTCCTTTACTAAATTTTAATTACAGTGCTCGATTGGCTGGTATTGGTGGGTATTCTAATAGTTCCCGAGACTTTGATGCCTCACAAGGAATTGTAAACCCATCCTTGATTAATTCCACTATGGCAGGATATTATTCGATCAATCAAGGGCTATTAGCCAGTGGAATTAATTTCGGACAACTTGCCACGGTTATTCCACTTAAAAAAGGATTCTTATTACCAAGTATTCGGTACATCAATTATGGCGAATTTAAAGGGACAGATGCAACTGGCAATCTTACAAACAACTTTTCTGCCTTTGAATATGTTGCAGGAGCAGGATACGGCTACCAGCTGAATCCTTCATTTTCGATCGGAATTAATGTTAATGTCATCGGATCACATTTAGAAACCTATTCATCTTTCGGACTTAGTTCAAATTTTGGAGCCAGTTATAGCAGTGAGAACAAGTTATTTAGTTTAAGTATCCTGGCCAAAAATATTGGTTATCAATTAAAATCGTATGTATCAGCAAATCGGAGCAGTTTACCAATTGATATTCAAATGAGTACGTCAATAAAATTAAAACATGCACCGTTTAGATTTTCAATCATTGCCCATCACTTAAACGAATGGGACATCACCTATTTTGATCCAACTATTGCACCCAGTATTGATGGTTTAACAGGAGAAACAATACTAAATACGGGAGCGGGTTTTGGAGAAATACTTGCGCGCCATTTCGCGTATCAAATTGAACTTATAACAGCTGGTTTTCTGCAATTGAGAGTTGGATTTGACTACAATAGGCGGCAGGAATTAAAACTCGAAGAACAACCGGGCATGTCAGGTTTCTCCTTGGGATTAGGACTAAAATTCAAACGAATTAATATAGATTATGGCTTTAATATATACTCAAAAGCAGGATTTTGCAATACATTGGGTATAAGTTCAAAGCTTTCTGATTGGAAGAAGGTGAGATAATCATTTCTAGCAGTATATTGGGATATCTACCAATTTAGCCCTTGCAAAAGCAGGTTTTGAAGGCCCATTGAATTTGGTAAATGCTAAGATTAGCTGTAAGCTCAATCGTTAGCATCCAAATTTGGTGGGGATTTAAAATACTTCGAATTAACTCATGCGTTATGATAGTCACAATCCGTCGAAGTAAAGCGTATTGCTAGGCTGC
>JBIIOQ010000013.1:0-70519 GCA_044336865.1 Crocinitomicaceae bacterium
TATTTACTAGGACACCCATAATAGTTATTTTTTAAAAATTTGAACTCAAAAGTAAGTAATGACTTTTGATTAGCAATTTATTTTTTTCTTATTTAACATCCCAAACCTTCAAATCATACTTTATAATCGAATTTTGGGGAATTTGTTCTAATTCGTGATCGCCATAACCTAAACTTGGGGGAATAATTAAAGTCATCTCAGTACCTTTATTTGCCATAATTAATGCTTCTTTCCAGCCCATTATTAAATCTTTAACAGCAAAGGTTATCGGTTTTTTTTGGATATCAACCAGTTTGCCATTTAATAATTCCCCAGCATAGGAAATGCTTACGCTATCTCCGTATTGTATCAATCTACCAGTTCCTGCAGTGCGAATATTTAAGTATAAACCAGAATCGGTTCGACTTAGTTTTATTTTATTTTTTGCGGTGTACGCTTTAATACTTTGGTCGAATTCATTAAGTTCCTGTTCCGAATAGGTGGAGCAACTTACGATAAAGACGATTAAGGGTAAAAGTAATTTGCTGTTCATAATTGTATTGGTTTTACTGAATACCCTTGTTTTTTTAGCAAGTTTAAAAGGCCATTATCGCCTCCTAAATGTCCGGCACCCACTGCAAATAGTACGCTTTGATTTGCTGTCAAGGGCATTATTTTTTCAACCCACGATGCATTTCTTTCATCAATGAATTTATGATTAAAATAAGGATCTTGAATGTCTTTCATTAGGTCATTATGTATCGCTTCGACATCATTTTGGAGGTAGTTGTCTTGAAGGCGATTAAAATGAGCTTCAACATTATCTAAATCTGCCAATTCAGTCATGATTAAATTAATTTGGCTACTAATAGGAAGGCTATCAAACAATGCCAATTGACTTTCAACCGTTTCCAAACCGATTGTTTTTTGTTTTTTTTTGTCTTCTAACAAGGTTTCAATTTTTGCTTCTTGTGATTGAAGTTTACTCGGCAATTCATTTTGTAGGATGAGCTGATAGATAAGAAACGATTTCGCTTTTGAAAAATTTAAGATGAATTGTTCTTTATTCATAAATAGATTTTTGGATGCCCAATTGGTAAGGGAATCCAATTTCTGTTGTTCAAGTTCTGCTATGAAGCTACCTTCCGGCAGGAATAATAGTTCAGGGTTTAGTGGAGTTTGGAGTACATCCCCAATTTCTAAACAAACGACATCCACTTCAAGAATGATTTTTTCTAATTTTTTAGGAAAATAAAAATGCTGTTTATCCATGAGGTGCATGGTGCCAAAAATATATGATGCTTCCTTCTGCTGTGGCCCTTGAATCTCCCAAAGAAGTGACGATGTATTCGATTGAGAAAATGATAGGAACGATAAAAAAACAGAGGCAATAAGGAATTTCATTACGTCAAAATAAGTTGTGCTAGGTAGTGGTGTTCTTGGTCTTCTATTTTGCTGCTCTTAAATCCACAATTACTGGCGGCTAAGTGTAGTTTATTGTAATCAACATATAGCCAGTCGAACCATGGACCTTCGATTTTTTTATAACTCATTTTAAATTTAAATTCTCCATAATACTGCGCATTTAGGTCCATCCAATACGAACCATCTTCTTCTTCGTATAAAAATTTAACATCGGATGAGTCGCAGAGAATTTGACCACCTGGCTTTAATAAGGATTTCGCTTTTACTAGCGTTTGCTCTAAATTTGCTAAGGTTCCCGCTATTCCAAGGCCATTCATAAGCAAAAGGATGGTGTCATATTGTTCTTTCGGTTGAAAGTGAAAAAAATCCACCTGATGCGCATTTATTCCAATCTCATTTAGGTAAAGTACGGCACCGGGGGAAACGTCAATTGCGCTTACAATAAATCCGGAATCACTAAGGTACCTGCTATGTGCACCAGCGCAAGCGCCAACATCTAGAATCTTGCCTTTACAAAGTTGCATGGCTTTTTGTTCCAATTTAGGCATTTCTTCAAAGCTTCGAAAGAGTGTTTCAATCGGAATGATGTCATCATCACATAAATCAGCTTTTACGATAATATCAAAAGGTTTTTTCGATTTCGTAAAATCCAAAATGGCTTGTCCAATGGGATCTTGTTCTCTAGTATTCATATTCATTAAACCCATTTAAGTCATCATCACCATAGCCATCCTCGAAATCATCATCATCTTCGAAATCGTCATCCTCTTCATTGCTATCTATTTGTCCTTCAGCAAAGAGGGTTTCATCCATCACATCTTTTGAGTTTTCTAGAGGTGCTTTTCCAACACTGAGAAGAATAGAAGGTGTTTTGGGTTCCGTTTTATCAAAGCCAATTAATTCAATCAAGAAAATCCACATGCGCATAAAGTCATAGACAAGAATAAACTTTTGGTCTGGTTCCTCTAGAAAATTTTTGATAATCGCTTCTTTCATGACTGCTGAAGGCTGGTCAATGGCATCATCGTCATAGGACATATCCAATAGATTAATTTCATGACCTTTATCCCAATCGTCGTTTGAGACATAAAAACTAGCGATTTCTTTTCCTTTAAACTCAAAAGCTTGTAGAATAGAATTGAAAAAATTTTCGAAATTATCCATATCAGAGATAAGGACATCTCTAAAAATCTCTTCTTGTTTATCGCTATCGAGTAAGACTCTAAATTTAAGTCCTGGCATATTGATTTTTATTTATTTATTGCTTAGATATTGTTAATCCCAATGATTTTCCTAAAATTAGCATTTCTTCTTTAGCTTCCTCGAAATTATTTTTGATTTTTCCTTCCAGGATTGCTTCTTTAATCAAACTCTTAATTGTCCCGATTTCCATACAAGGTTGAAGTCCAAAGGTCTTCATAATAAAATCGCCCGTGATGGGTGGTTGAAAATTTCTTATACGGTCTTTTTCTTCTACCAATTTTAATTTTTCGGCGACTAATTCAAAATTGCGTTTATATTTTTTTACTTTAAAGTCATTTTTCGAGGTAATATCAGCATTACATAGAATCATAAGGTCATCAATATCATCACCAGCTTCACTTAATAAGCGACGAATAGCAGAATCGGTCACTGTGCCTTTAATGAGTGCAATCGGTCGAAGATGGAGGCGAACGAGTTTTTGTACATACTTCATTTTATGATCCAGGGGCAGTTTAAGATGCTTGAATATTTTGGAAACCATCTTCGCTCCTAAATCTTCGTGGCCGTGGAATGTCCAGCCAACAACTTTGTCAAATCTTTTAGTGGGTGGCTTAGCGATATCATGCAATATAGCTGCCCAACGCAGCCATAAGTCATCACTAAATTCCGATAGATTATCCAATACTTCTAAGGTGTGCAGAAAATTATCTTTATGGCTTTTACCGTCAATGGTTTCAATTCCTTCCAAGGCTAGTAATTCGGGAAATATATATCCCAATAAATTGGTAGAACGCAGCAGCATAAACCCTCTTGATGGTTGATGTGAGACTATAATTTTATTTAATTCTTCGCTGATTCTTTCTTTAGTTATTATGTTAATTCGATCGGCATTTTTATGAATTGCCTGTAAGCAATTATGTTCTATTCTAAAGTTTAATTGTGCTGCAAAACGAATCGCTCTCATCATTCGAAGAGGATCATCATTAAAGGTAATATCGGGATCTAAAGGTGATTTCAGGACTTTATTTTCAATATCGGAGATGCCATTAAATGGGTCGATAAGTTCTCCAAAATGATTTCCGAAGAGGTTTAATGCCATGGCATTAATGGTAAAATCTCTTCTATTTTGATCATCTTGAAGACTTCCTGCCAAGGTAGTAGGATTTCTTGATGCAGAAGCATATGATTCTTTTCGTGCTCCCACGAATTCCACATCTAAGTCTTTATAGTAAAAGTGGGCAGTGCCATACGTTTGAAAGATGGATACTTTTTTAACGCGCATTATTTTTGCTATTTCACTAGCGAAGGCAGGGCCGTCACCAACAACAACAATATCAATATCTTTTGAGGGTCTTCCTAAGATTAAATCACGCACATAACCACCAATAACATATGCAGGAATATTATTTTCCGTAGCATATTTAGCTACTACTTTAAAAACAGGGTGCTGTAATTGGTTGGCGTAATTACGATTCATTTGGCTACAAAAATACAATTTAAGCCGAAAAGGGAGAAAACAAATGATTTAATCTTCGTCGTCGTTATCGTCTAAACGTTTGTAATCGAGTAGGTCGTCGTCAAGGTCATCATCATCATCAAAAAAAGATGATTTTTTTCCAGACTTTTTGTACGCATCCATTTTTGGCTTCTTCGCACGGTTATCTGAATCTTTGTCGATCGTTTTTTTGTCCTTGTTAACTTTTTTACGCGGTTCAATTTTTAATCCATCTACGCTAGGCAGGGAGAAATCACTTTTCGAAATTACACTATCTTCTTGGCCATCGACTCTTGTATGAGGTGCTTGATTATCTGAGGGTGTATAAGGTCTTGATGCACCAGGTGGTCTGGTATTAGTTCTTACCTCCGCTTCTTTTACAGCGATAGGTCTGCCATTTACTAAATAACCGTCTAAGGCTCGGATCGCAGTATTTGCTTCTCCTGCATCAGGCATTTCAACGAATCCAAAACCACGGGATTTTCCTGTTTCTCTATCGGTAGCTACATTAGCTTTAAGTACTTTTCCGTGTTGTTCGAACAATTGCTTTAGCTGCTCACTGCTTACGCCAAAATCTAGTTTGGCAACAAAAATACTGGTCATAAAGAATTCAACGCTCTAAAGATTTACTAATTTGAAAATTAACTTGCTCGAAATTATAACAATTTATTGTTTTGTACAAAAATTCGATAAAAAAAATACGTTTTAGTTGGAAACCAACTACTATTTTTTTCTTTTCATGCTAAAATAAACTAGTTAAACTATGAAACTAAATCAACTTTTTAGCCGTAAATTTGCATCGAAAATCAAATGTAGTATGAAAGATTTACTAATAGAAGCAAGTGAAAACAGCCCATTGTTTAGTTTTCAAGCAAATGGAAATTTACATATTTCAGGGCGTGTGCTACCTGAGCCAGATGCTTTATTTTGGGGTATTGCTAATGATTGGTTGGTCAACTACATTGAAACTAAACCCGCTCGAATAATTTTATGCTTACAATTTGATTGTGTAAACACAAGCTCTTCTTTAGAAATTTTAAAATTACTTTATTTAATAGGTGATGTAAAAAATAAAGAAATTAGCATAGATGTTTATTGGTATTATCCAATCAATGATATTCAACTTGAAGAAATGGGGAGAGATTTTCAGGAATTGCTTCCTTTTAAGTTTATATTTAAGGCAATTGAAACTGAAGAGGGGGTATTAATAAACTAGATTTCTACTATTTAGATATCTTTTAAGCAAATTTTTTTTATGCGTTTAATTAAAGAAATCCCGCATGCTAGGTATTTAATTCAGGTGCATGAATATAATTCCAAATATTTGTTAAAAATTACCTTAGATTCGTACGAGCAAATATTTAAATTTGATAAAGATGCTACCTTTCAGCCTGATGATATCGATGACTTGTTGTCGGCAGATTTTTTAGCAAATTGCCTAAGTAGATTTTTGAGTATGCGTAACGACATTATTTTATTTCAAAACCAAAAAACATGAAAAGAATTGTATTTTTTATTTTTTGTAGCGCTTTTCTAATTAGTAGTTGTAACAATAAAAAGGAAAAAATCAATACCGTTCCTAAGGTGGAAAGCAGGAATTTAGATGGTTTGAAAATCGTATATTATTCTAACGATAGCATCAAATTAAACTTTTTGTATTATAAAGAACAAGATGCCATTGTTACTAAGAAGCAAAAGGCATTTCAAGCTGAATTACAACGGAGAACGAATGAATTGCAGCAGTATATTCAGCGCAACTCCGAAAAACAAATGAATGGTTTGTTATCTGAGAATGAAGTGGTGCAAATCCAGCAAAAAGCCCAGCAAATGGAGCAGTCAGCTATGGAATATCAGCAAGTGCAAGGCGCTAAATTAGAGGAGGAAACAATGGTGAAATTGGAAGAAATTAGCCGAAAAATTGAGATGTTAGGCAAAAAATATTGTGAGTTGCATAAAATCGATTTGATGTTGATTCATGGGGATGGTGGCCAACTTAATTATATTAATCCATCGATGGATGTCACCAAAGAGTTCATTGCTTTTCTTAATGAAAATCAAGCATCTATCGAAAAAGATATAAAAAAATAATGCATATTTCAAGGGTAAAGAAGTCAGAAAATATTGCTGAATACATTCTGTATATGTATCACGTTGAGGATACTATTCGAAAATTCATGTTTAATATTCCTTTGTTAATTGATCAATACGTTCGCAAACAATTACCAGACGCATCATTTTTGGGGCAATACGAGAATTGGTATTCGTCGATTGCACATGAAATGCAACAAACGGGTAAGGAAAAGAAAGGCCATATTTGTGAAGTGGAAGAAGTCATAACAGAATTAATTTACTTACACAACACTTTATTAACTGTTGTAAAAGACCCGAAGTATATTGGTTTAGTTGAGGCTTCGCTCCTTTATTTGGATGAATTCAAAAAGAAGGCAGAAATGCCAAATAATCACGATGTCGAATTATTACTGCATGCTATGAACATGAAATTGCAATTAAAAGTTCGAAAAACGGAGATCACCCAAGAGACAGAAGAAGCTTTTGATTCAATTCGAATTCAATTAGCCTATTTATCAAGGGAGTTTCATAAGATGAAATCAGGCGATTGGGTTGTTCATCCAAATTAGTAGGTAGCTATTGCGTCTAAGTTATCGCTTATACTTTCTGTTGAGTTTATTGGGCAATAGATAATTTCTTTTCCATTTGTCAATAAGATATTTTCAGATTGAATAATTTTTTGATAGCTAGCAGCCTGCAACAAGGTATCAATACTCATATTTATAGCTGCTTGTTTGCATTCCACCAATATCTTAGGTTTGAAATCAACATCATACGCTACAATATCCCATCTTTTGATTAAGCCATTATAGCGAATTGATTTTTCAACTGATAATCGTGAGATGGGATAGTGTTTTTGTAGGTTTAAAAAATGAAGCACGTGTTGCCTAACCCATTCTTCGGGGCTTAGCACTAATAGTTTTTTGCGAATGATGCAACGAACAAAAACCAATTCATTTTTTTTGGTCAGTTCCAGCGGTGCTTTCGGAAAAATTAATGGAGTAATAAGAGTCATTACATGCCAGGAAGAATGAGGTTTATGTCCTTGTAATTTAGGTCAAATACTTTTCCAAGAACTTCATTCGTTAAGATACCGCGATAAATATATACGCCATTTCTAAATCCTGGGTGAGATTTTATTAATTCTGTCGCTCCGCCTTTTTCTCCCATTTCTAAAATAAGGGGTGAAAAGATATTCGATAGCGCAAATGAAGCTGTTCTTGCAACCCTAGAGGCGATATTAGGAACACAATAATGAATTATACCATGTTTTATAAAGATTGGATTATCATGATTGGTCACCATAGAAGTTTCAAAGCATCCTCCTTGATCGATACTTACGTCAATAATGACAGATCCTGACTTCATTTGTTGAACCATTTCTTCGGATACTACGCAGGGTGTTTTTCCAAATTCAGATCGTAAGGCCCCAATGACCACATCTGCCCTTCGGATTGCTTTAGCCAATACTTTAGGTTGAATAATGGAGGTATAAACGCGGCTGCCAATATCATTTTGCAACCTGCGTAATCGCGTTAGTGAATTATCAAATACTTTAACGGAAGCTCCTAATCCAATAGCGGCTCTTGTGGCAAATTCTCCAACAGTCCCTGCACCAATTACTACCACTTCAGTAGGTTGAACACCTGCAATTCCACCTAGCATTAGGCCTTTTCCTGCAGAAAAGGAGGAAAGTAGTTCGCCAGCCACCAAAATTGATGTAGTTCCTGCAATTTCGCCCATTGTTCGAACGATAGAAAATACCCCTTCTTCGTCCTTAATATAATCCCATGCTATTGCGGTAATTTTCTTTTTTATAAGTTTCTGAAGAATTTCCTTTGGTTGAGCCGCAATCTGCAGGGCTGATATAAATAGTTGATTACCGCTCATTAAATCGACCTCTTCTTCTGACGGTGGCGCGACTTTTAAAATAATATTGCATTGATAAATAGCATTCCGATCAGAGGATATTTCGGCACCAGCCTCACTGTATTCATTATCTGTAAAATTCGAATTTTCTCCGGCTTTTGATTCAATGATCACGTGATGGCCATGCGCAACGAGTAATGATACGGTTTCTGGCACGAGTGCTACACGCCTTTCTTGAAAGGATAGTTCTTTGGGGATTCCAATTTTTAAACGCCCTTTTTTGCGTTCAATTTCAAGCATTTCTTCCTTTGGTAGAAATTTCCCTTGTTGCATCAATGTTTTTAATAATTCTGGATCAGTTATCATCTTTAAAAGTTATCTGACGTTTTTGGTGCTCTATTTCACGAATATACACCCAAATTGTGTTCGGTGGAAGAAATTCCACTATTTTTTCTGGCCATTCCACAAAGAAATAGGCATCTTCTTCGAAAAGTTCTTCTAAGCCTATTTCAAATGCTTCTTTATTATTTTCAATTCTGTATGTATCTAGGTGATAACATCTTACTTTACTTGGAAGTAGGTATGATTGTATAATAGAATAGGTGGGAGATCCCTGCAAATCAGCTACTCCCATTGCTTTCAAGATGGCTGTAATCAAGGTAGTTTTCCCGCTTCCCATTTCTCCGGAAAAGGCAATGCATGATTGTGTTGGGACTCTTTTTAAAAATAGTTCGGTAAATGCAGCAATATCCTCTAATTTATCAAGAATATAGTAATCTTCATCTTTACTTGTCTTCATTAAAAATAAAAGGTTGAATTTTTCCGTCTTCCCATTTTTTCAAGCTTAGGTCTTGTCCATCAAAAACAGCGAAGGTGCAATATTTCATCCACTCACCAATATTAAAATAGGTAGCATCATCAATTGAAAGTTGAATGGGAAGGTGTCGATGACCAAAAATAAAGTAATTTACATTTTGGGTTTTCTTGATTTCTTTTGAATATTGATAGAGCCATTCATTTTCTTTACCCAAAAATTTTTCATCAGAATCGCCGGTAGAAATTCGACTTCTTCTCGAAAAAAAGCTAGCTAATCCAATCCCGAAATTGGGGTGGAGGCGAGCAAAGGCCCATTGGCATATTTTACTTCTGAAAAATTTCTTTAGAATCTTGTATTTTAAATCACCAGGGCCTAGGCCATCACCATGACCTATAAAAAATACTTTCCCTTCTATTTTACGCATTAGGGCTTGCTGATATATGGTAGCTCCTAATTCTTTTTGAAGGTAATCAAAAAGCCACATATCATGATTGCCTATAAAAAAATGCAATTTAATTCCCGCATCACTGAGATTCGCTAACTTACCTAGTAATCGCACGAAACCTTTTGGAACTACATGTTTATATTCAAACCAAAAATCGAATACATCGCCTAAAAAATAAATCTCTTTGGCGTCTTTTTCAATTTCATTTAACCACGAGATTATCTTTTTTTCTCTGATCAAACTAGTTTCCCAATCGGGCGCACCTAAATGAAAGTCAGAAGCAAAATAGATATGGGACTTTGATTCGTTCAATATTAGTGCTTATAAATTTTCTCCAATTCTAGATCTAGGGCTGCACCCCTTAAATTGGTTGCAATTATTTTTCCTTCTTGATCAACTAGCACAGTAAACGGAATACTTTTTACGCCATAGGTTTGACCTACCTTGCTATTCCAGCCGCCTAGGTCACTCACGTGATTTGGCCATACCAGTTTATCTTGCTTTATTGCTGCGAACCATTTCTCTTTATCTGTATCCATAGATACACTTATAATGGTAAAGCCATCATCTTTATATTTATCATAAGTCTTCACAACATTAGGATTTTCTTTGCGACATGGTCCGCACCACGAAGCCCAAAAATCGATTAATACGACTTTACCTTTTAAATCAGATAACTTAATTAGTGTTTTTCTATCAACTCCTAACTCTTCAAAGCTAGGTGCATCTTTACCCGGAGAAAGAAGTGTTGCATCGTCTAGTGCTTTTGCCTCCGCTATTTTTTGGTCTTTTTTAGTTTGCACATATTTCGCATATTCTTTAACAGTAGGGCTTTCACCAAATGAGCCAACAACTTGTTTCATAATGGCTTCATAGGCTTCAAATTCATTATCGATATTCATAGAAACCAAGGCCATAATTAAAGCTGGTGAATTTTGATTTTCCGAAATGAATTCTTTTCTATCATTTTGATATTGTAAAAATTCTTTGCTCATGTATTCATTAAGCGATTTCATTTTTGTTGAGTCTGCTTTTAGCACGGCCATAGCAGAATCATTTTTAATGTTCCAACGGTCTATGCGATTGGAGAATTTATTCATAGCTTGTGATTCATCTGAATTAATAAAGTTGCAAAATTGGCTGATGTTTTTTCCATCGCCATAGACAGTGATATCGCTTTTATCGCGTAAAACTAAATGGGCTTGATTTTTACCCATTCTTAGTACATAAAAATCCAATGAGGGTAATTCTCCCATTATGGTAAACTTACCATCTTTAGTGATAGGTACTGATAGATAGTCTTTATAGTAAGTTCCATAGAAATGCGAGATTTTTATAGAGTCAAAATTAGCATTGAAGATTTGGCCCTTAACGGCAACATTGATTTTAGTTTGTGCGAATGCTATGCTATTCAATAGAGCGATAAGCAATACAATTATTCCTTTTTTCATGGTTTAAATTTATAAAATAGTTTTTATTTTCTTCTCTAATAGTTCACCTCTAAGGCCTACACCATTAATTTTTCCTTCTTTATTAATGATGACGGTATGTGGAATGGAATTGAATCCATATACTTGAGTCATTGGCGATTCCCATCCTTTGAGGTCGCTCACATGATTGGGCCAAATCAATCCATCTGCTTCTATCGCATTTTTCCATTTTGCTTCGTCATCATCTAGGGAAACGGATAAAATGGTGAATCCTTTGGACTTATATTTTTGGTAAAGCTTAACTAGGTTTGGATTCTCTTTTCTACATGGGCCGCACCATGATGCCCAAAAATCGATTAGCACTACTTTTCCTTTAAGAGAGGATAGGGAAATAGGATTCCCATCTGGTGTTGATAAAGTAAAGTCAGGTGCATCCATTGTACCGTTTTCGATTGTTTTATATTGTTCGAATCCACTATAAATCTGCTCATACTGAGAGGCTACTGACCTACTTGCGGGTACATCACCATAGGTGTTTTGGTAGGCCGTATTCATTAGCTCTATATAGCTCAGATTTTCAAGGTTCCAATTTTCGAATCCATTCATGGGAAATAATTCCATTACTAGAATAATATTATAAGGGCTTTCAGGTGAACTTTTTATTTTATTTCTTGAAAACGCTTCGATTTTCTGTTTTGATTCGCTTAGTTGTAGGGTAAATTCTTCTTCGCTCAATTTTTGCTGTTGGCTTGAGATTTCTCCCATTTTCAACTCAAATTCATGCCGTAAAGATAAATACTCATTCATGGTTGATGACCATGCTGTGCCTGAGGCATTTAAGGAATAGGTGAAGGTTTCTAGTGTTGTATTTATCTTGAGATGATCTTTTGTGTTAAGTGCTAAGGGAATACTATTTATATCTTCGCTACCGATTTTCATAATGTAGTAGCCAAGCCCAGGAATATTTCCATCAATGGCGAATGTGCCATCACTTTTTATTTTAGTACTGGCTACTAGGACATTCCCATTTTCGCTGGGTGCGTTTATAGAAATGGTTTGACCGATTGCATCGCTAACTTTTCCTGAAACGTGAAAATTAATCTCAAGTGGTTCTTTAGATTCTTCATTCTTACAAGCGAATAAGATCAGCAGAAAAGGGAATAAGATCAGCAGGAGTGTTTTCATAAGCCATCAAGTTTAGAACGTAATAATCCATTGGCTTTTTTTGGATCTGCCTTTCCACCAGATACTTTCATCAACTGCCCCATGAAAAAACCAATTAATTGCTTGTCTCCTGCTTTGTAACGTTCAATTTCGTTGGGATTGAGTTCAATTACTTTTGTAATATAGGCATCAATTACATCTTCTCCGGAATCTTGAAATAAATTTAAATCTTCTGCAATAGTAAGTGGACTTTTATTCGACTCAATCAGCATTGGAAAAATTCTTTGCGCTGCAATGGTCGTCGATATTTTTCCTTCATCAATTAGTTGAATGAGGGCAGCTATTTTATCTGGGCTTATTGGAAAATCAGTGATTTCGACACCATTTTCATTTAAGTATGATTTGATTTCACCCATTAACCAGTTCGCTGCAGCTTTGGTATTTTTTGTGTATTTCAACAATTCCTCAAAATACAATGCTATGGCTTTGTTATCGGTAATATTCATTGCATCGTAATCTGTTAAACCAAGCTCATTTGTATATTTAAGATAAAGTGTTCTTGGAAGTGGGGGCATAGTTGCTGAAATCGCATCTATTTCTTTCTGGCTTATGACCAAAGGTGGTAAATCGGGTTCAGGAAAGTAACGGTAATCATTTGCCGCTTCCTTTGCTCGCATCGCGATAGTTATGTTTTTTAAGGCATCAAAAGAGCGTGTTTCTTGGCGCACCTTTTCTTGTTTCTCTACTAATTCGATTTGCCGTATGACTTCAAATTCAATCGCTTTTTGAACATTTTTGATGGAATTCATATTTTTAACTTCCACTTTTGTCCCAAAAGATTTTGCACCCTTAAGGTTTACAGAGACATTTGCATCACAACGCAGTGAACCTTCCTCCATATTTCCATCGCAAATTTCTAAATAGCGTACTAGCTTCCTAATTTCTGTCACAAAATTATAGGCTTCACTGGAGGAGCGCATATCAGGTTCAGAAACTATTTCAAGCAGTGGAACACCTGCTCGATTCAAATCTACTAAGGTATCGTATACATCAACATCATGAATGCTTTTTCCAGCATCTTCCTCCATGTGTATTCTGGTAATTCCGATGGTCTTTTCCTTTCCATTATCATCTTTAATGATGACTTGCCCACCCACGCAAATCGGTGTTTTATCTTGTGTGATTTGGTATCCTTTCGGTAAATCAGGGTAGAAATAATTTTTCCTGGCAAAATATTGATTTCGTGCAATTTCACTCTGACATGAAAGTCCTAATCGAATGGCATACTCGATTGTTTTTTTATTCATTACAGGTAATGTGCCTGGATGTCCGAGTGTAATAGCGCTCACATTTGTATTGGGTGTTGCGCCAAATTCATTGCAATCGTTTGAGTAAGCTTTCGACTTAGTAAGCATTTGAGCATGAACCTCAAGGCCAATAATTACATCATATTTATCACGGATGCTTGGGTTCATTTTAAATGCGTGCAATTAATTCTTTCATGATAATCGTCATTTTCGGTTCTTGCTTACTAGCGACATTGATAACATCTTGGACACTTACTTTTTCAATTTTACCCGGCACTCCTAAATCGGTAATAATGGAGATAGCAAAACAAGGGATCTCCATGTGTCGAGCAACAATTACTTCTGGAACGGTAGACATTCCGACAGCATCAGCTCCAATAATTCGGACGTATTTATATTCTGAAGGCGTTTCGAGTGTTGGGCCAGTCATTCCTGCATAACATCCAACAGCAACACGAATATTATTCTCCTTGGCAATTTGAACGGCAAGTTCAATCATATTTTCATCGTAAGCATCTGACATGTCTGGGAAGCGTGGACCCATTTCATCGATATTTTTACCAATCAGTGGGTTACCTGGAAATAAATTAATGTGATCATTCATAATCATGATTTCACCGATTTCAAAGTCAGGATTTACACCGCCTGACGCATTGGAAACAAAAAGTTTTTCAATACCCAATAATTTCATCACACGAACGGGGAAGGTGACTTGCTGTAAGGAATACCCTTCATAATAGTGAAAACGTCCTTGCATAGCAACGACATGCTTTCCGCCTAGTTCACCGAAAATTAATTTCCCAGAATGGCTTTCTACTGTTGATACCGGAAAATTTGGGATGTTTTCATAAGGAATCTCATCTATGATTTTGATTTCTTTTACAAGCCCACCAAGTCCTGTCCCTAGAATTATCCCAACGCTTGGGTTTACTTTTGTTTGGCTCTTGATATAGGCAACAGATTCTTTAAATTTTTCTAACATAATGCTTAATTAATTGATTAAATTCATTTTCATTTTCAATTTCGACTGACATGGGTTGAATGTACCAAGGATAATTGGATAATTCATTTTCATCAAATGCATTTTTTAATCGCATATAATCTTTGGAAGTAGTAACAAGTATACTTTTTCCGTTTACAAAGGTATTAAATTTTTGGTGAATATTGACCAAGTCTTTCGCGCTATAATTGTGATGGTCGGGAAAGTTGATGTGTGCTATTTTGTGACTATTTTTCAAGTGTTCAAGCAATGGGAAAGGATTGGCTATGCCTGTTACTAAAAGAACATGATCAAAGTCATTTACCTGTAGTTTTCCGATTGGAATAATAGGTGAGTAGGTAATGGATGAAAAAAAGACTTTTTTATTGTATTTCGCTAATTTACCCAACACGACTTGTTTTTGTTGCAGTGACATGTCTTTAGGACATTTGGTAATAACGATAATATCAGCTCGATTTGCGCCTCTTCTTCCTTCGCGTAAATTTCCAGTTGGAAGTACAAAGTCGTTGTAGAATGGAGCATCATAGGTGCTCAGTAGTACTGTAAAGCCCGGACAAACTGATCGATGTTGATAGGCATCATCCAGCAATAAAACAGATTTCTGTGAAAATGGGGCAAGCGCTTCAATTCCTTTCCATCGATTTTCAGCAACGGCAACTGAAATGGATTCGCCGTGTTCTAATTTATAGGCCAGTGGCTCATCCCCAACATCCTGACTTGAATGTGATTCATTCACAAGTAAAAATCCTGAGCTGCTGCGACCGAAGCCTCTCGAAAGAACAATTACTTTCTGTTCACTTTTTAGGAGTTGAATTAAATAATTCGTCATGGGCGATTTACCCGTTCCTCCAACGCTTAAATTGCCAATGCAGATTGATGGAATTGTTGGTTGTTTCGACTGAAGAATCCTGTAACTATATAGTGCATTACGAGCACTACCAATTAGCCAGTATATAATTGAAAATGGAAACAAAAGCCAGCGAAGCATCACCATGCCCAAATTTAGCGGAATCTCGTTAAGAAATCATCATTCTTGGAAATAATATTAGCTGGTATGATAATCAGATAAGGCTTGATCATCGGCATAATAATAAATTCTAACTTGCGCAGTATCGTTGAGGAAATCAATTTTGCCGATTTCAAATCTGTTAATTTGAAGGCCTGTTCTTTTTTCCAGATCGTTTTTCATCTCTTCATAACGTTCAACATGTATTAAGTCGATTCGTTCGTAGTTGATGGTCTTTCTCGTTTCGTGTTTTACCAACCAAATGTATTCCAAGACAAAAATGATCAATACAATTGAAAGATTAATTAATCCCATTTCAACTAAGTTAATTTGGAATAAATCTTTGGTAATTATGGACGGAGTTGCCAATAGCGCATTCACAACGCTTAACCCAATGATCACGAAAAGATAGGTCATTTCTTTTATTTCAATAGCATCTGTCCGATAGCGAATGATACCAAAAATAGCAAACAGGCCAAGGCCCATTCCGGTGTCAATGTCTAATTTCTTTAGGCCAAAACACAGGAAAAATGTAATAAAGCCAATTAGGTAATACGTAAATAAATAATCTTTTCGTTTTGTTTTTGGATAATAAAGAAAACGAATAATCAAGGTTAAGATGACGGTATTTATCGCTAAACGTATTAGTAGGGTGTACAGGTCCGTATTGTTCCATGTAAAAAGGGGTGCGTTAACAATTGAGTTATTCCCTTTTACTAGGGTTATGAAGTTAGCAAGCATATTTTTCTATTTTTTGGAGATAAATGTATTTTCTTTTAAATCGGTTTATTTTTATTTTTTCCTTTTCGTAAAGTGCCATGGCACCCAAACAATATTTACTTAAACGATACGGTCGAATGATTCTATTTTTCATCGACACGAAAAAAGGTGATGTTCGGTCAATTTTTTCCTGTTTTAATTCCGCTATTACTAGATTTTTAAATTCCTTCGTTGTATTATCTCGCTTAAAGGATAGGTCAAAATCTAAGGTGAGACGCTCATTTTTTGTTTTATTAACCAATGTTATACGATGAAAAGCATTTTCTAAAATTGGCATTAAAGCTGATTTTGCTGCTTTGTTATTACTGATAAAAGCAATCATTTCACTGGTTAAATTTTCCTTGAAATCATCTACCTCTATTCTTTTTTTAATCGTGCGGCCTTTAAATTTATGTTTGATTTCTAGGAATAATAAATTTGACTCAATATATTTTCTGATGCGTACTTTAAAGCGATTGGTTCTGCCATTATGATGATCCTTGTAAAATGTCAGGTGTTGATCATCGAAATATTGACTTTGGTAGCTCGGGGTTCTCACGCTGTTGATTTCTAATATCGCGTAATTTTCAACTAATTCTGGCAGAATCTCCGAAAGAATCTTCAGATCAAAAGCAAATTTGGTATCAACACGGTTCATTAATTTAACCCTGTCCATTTGTTCTAAATGGATGGGGGTAAAGGCACGTATTAGGTTATTAAATTGTTCACTTAACATTAAGCCAAAGTTAATATTTTGAATTGTTTTTTCTAATTTATGCTAAAATAATATATTTTAACGAACATTGAGTTTTATATTTGTCACATGAGAAAACGTATCTTGTTATTGGGTTCAGGGGAGCTAGGGAAAGAGTTTGTTATTGCATGCCAGCGGCTTGGTCAATTTGTTATGGCTGTTGATAGTTATCCAAATGCGCCTGCTATGCAGGTTGCGCACGAATGTGCAGTCATCAATATGCTTGATTCGAATGCGCTTGATTCCTTAGTGGCTGATTTTAAGCCGGATATTATTGTTCCAGAGATCGAGGCGATTCGCACAGAACGTTTTTATGATTACGAAAAACAAGGTATTCATGTTGTTCCGAGTGCGAAAGCAGCAAATTTTACCATGAATCGCAAAGCAATTCGAGATCTTGCATCTAAGGAGCTTGTAATTAAGACAGCCACTTATCGCTATGCTACTAGTTTAGAAGAGTTGACGGCCGGCGTTGCTGTATGTGGCATGCCTTGCGTTGTAAAGCCTTTAATGTCAAGTTCCGGTAAGGGTCAGAGTGTCATTCGCTCGATTGATGATATCGAAAAATCGTGGAACTATGCTATGGAGGGTTCTCGTGGTGACCTCAAGGAAATTATCGTTGAATCGTTCGTTGATTTTGACTATGAAATTACGCTTTTAACACTCACTCAAAAAAATGGTCATACCTTGTTCTGCCCGCCAATTGGACATCGGCAGGAGCGAGGAGATTATCAAGAAAGTTGGCAGCCTATGCCAATGAATCCGGCTCATCTACAAGAAGCTCAAGAAATGGCGGCCTTAGTTACGGCTGCTTTGGGGGGACAAGGAATTTGGGGAGTAGAGTTTTTTATTACAAAAACGGGTGCGGTTTTTTCAGAATTATCTCCAAGGCCCCACGATACAGGTATGGTTACGCTTGGGGGTACACAAAATTTTTCTGAGTTTGAATTACATGCCAGGGCGATTTTAGGAATTCCGGTAACTGAAATTACCTTAGCGAAAAATGGGGCAAGCGCCGTTGTTTTGGCAAATGATAACAATGAGGATTTTCCGATTATTACAGGACTTGAGGATGCTGCTCAATTTCCGAATTCAGATTTCCGTATTTTTGGCAAACCTTCTACGCGGGTAAATCGAAGGATGGGTGTTGCTTTGGCATATGGAACTGAACCTGTTGAGGCCTTAGTAGAATCAGCAAAAAAGATTGCTAACGTGATTAATATTAATTAAATGAAATTATTTCTTGGAATTCTTTTCTCGGTGACCACTTTTCTTTCATGGTCAATCGATATAGCTTATTCAGTAAGCATGACTAAACCTCAAAATCACTATTTTGAAGTTGAAATGTCACTTTCAAACATTAATCAAAAGTCCCTAGTGATTAAGTTGCCTGTTTGGGCTCCAGGTTCTTATTTAGTGCGTGAATTTTCGAAAAACATCAATTTAGTTAAAGCCTTTGATGATAAGGGAAAAGAGATTGCAGTAGAGAAACTAACAAAAAATGCTTGGGAAATAAATACAAAGGGGATCAAATCGTTGAAGATTCGATACGAAGTTTATTCCTTTGAATTATCTGTAAGAACTTCCTTTTTAGACTTATCACATGCGTACATTAGTGGTTCAGGTATATTCATGTATGTTGATAATTATAAACATATAAACGGAACGCTCCGCATTTTTCCATTCGAAACGTTTAAGAAAATAAATACCGCTCTAATTCCAGCACCGCTTGAGCAGCAGGCGAATGCTTCCCAAACTTTTACGTTTGATAATTATGATCAATTGGTGGATTGCCCGATTGAAATTGGTAATCAAGATGTGTTTGAATTTATGGCAGCAGGTGTAAAACATACTGTTGCTATGTATGGCGATGCAAATTATACGATCTCGGATCTTAAAAAGGACATGGCCAACATTATTGAAAAGGAAACTGCGGTTTTTGGTGTTAATCCAAATAAAAATTATTTATTCATTATTCACAATGTTGTGGATGGTCAAGGTGGATTGGAGCACACAAACTCGACTACCCTGAGCGTGAATCGTTGGACGTATTCTGGTCCAGAGTACATTGGTTTTTTGAACTTAGTGGCACATGAATATTTTCATTTATGGAATGTTAAACGAATTCGTCCGATAGAACTAGGTCCTTTCGATTACGACAAGGAGGTCTACACGTCGTTATTGTGGGTAATGGAGGGATTTACTTCGTATTATGATGAACTCATCATGCTTCGTTCGGGATATTATTCTCAAGCCGAATTTCTCACAAAATTGCAAAGCCTTATGAATTATGCTGAGGGAAGTGTAGGGTCACGTGTTCAGCCTGTAGCACATGCTAGCTTTGATGCTTGGATAAAGTCTTATCGTCCCAATGAGAACAGTTCCAATACAAGCATGTCATATTATTCCCGGGGTTGTGTATTAGCTGCTGTATTTGATGCGATGATCATCGATAAATATAAGGGTGAAAAATGCTTAGATCATTTTATGCAGCATCTATACAAAACCTATTATGAGGGTAAAAATCGTGGTTTTACAGAGGCGGAATTCAAAAGTGAATTGGCGGTATTTACTGGTCACGACATGGATGATTTTTTTAAGCGACACATTAACGGAACAGAAATTATTCCTTTTAACGATTATTTTTTAAAAATAGGGGTCCAGGTAACGCAAAATGCGCTAACGAAGCCTTCCTTTGGCGCAACTGTTCAAAATGTTGGGGGGAAAGTAATTATCAAAAATATCCGTGCTGCCTCCGCTGCAGAAAATGCGGGCTTGAGTGTGAATGATGAGGTAATTGCGTGTAACGGATTCCGTGTTGATCAAGCAATGTTTGACGCAATGATGAACGGTTTGGCATTAAATGAAGAAGCGGAAGTATTACTTTCTCGTGATGAGGTATTATTTTCAACTCGAATAATAATCACGAATTATACCCGCCCTCAATTTTTGATGGCACCCACGAACAATTCTTCGGAGGCCTTAAAATTTAATTACTGGTTGCGCTAATAATGGACGCTATCATTCGTCAACTATTGTCAGCTTAGCGAAGCTCAGCAGCATGGTTTTACTTCCGTGATGAGGAAAAAATATCACTGCTTTTTGGTCGGCACCACTATGTTCTAGGTTGGTAACTTTCCCTTTGCCAAATCGCTCATGCAGTACATTTGTCCCCACCATTATTTTATCGCTGTTGCTTGGATTGTTATGGCTAGTTTGATTTATATCTTTTACTGCAGTTAATTTCTGCCCCTGCCGCTCAAAAGGTTTGTTAAGTCCACCGCTTTTTCCTTGAAACCCACTTCCCATTAGTGAGCGCCCTTGTCCTCTTGATGGTGTCTCGAAGTGCAGGTATTCTGGATCAATTTCATCGATGAACCTACTCGGTTCACACATCACCGCTTGTCCCCAAGTAAACCTGGAGCCAGCGTAGGAAAGGGTGCAGCTTGTCATTGCTCGTGTTATTGCGACGTAAAAAAGCCTCCGTTCTTCCTCTAATTCACTTCGCGAATTTAGGGCCATTTGGGAGGGAAATAAATTTTCTTCAAGCCCAACCACAAATACATGTGGAAATTCTAGGCCTTTACTGGCATGAATCGTCATGAGGGAAACATGGTTCCGCTCGTCTGGTTTTTCTTGGTCTACATCGGTCAAAAGTGCCACATCAATCATAAAATCAGCTAAGGTCCTAAGTTCATCTTCCTCACCTGAATTAACAAATTCTTTTATCCCTGCCAATAATTCTTCCATATTTTGAACGCGCTCTACTTCTTCGGGACCTTTTGTTTTTTCGTCGTTTAACTCTTTCAGAATACCAGAAGATTTCGTGATTCTTTCGGCTAAGGTAAAGGCATCAAGTTTATTTAATTCGGCTCCAAAACTATTAATCATGGTTACAAATTCGTAAATTCTAGCTTTTGTAGGACCGTTAACATCAGCAGGGTAGGTGTCGAAATCATTGATGACATCCCACATGCTTACATTGTATTTATTAGCACTTATGATGATGTTTTCAACGCTTGTTTTTCCAATTGCTCTTTTGGGATAATTAATTACACGTTTTAATGCTTCTTCATCTCTTGGATTAGTAGTTAATCTAAAATAGGCAAGTATGTCTTTGATTTCTTTGCGTTGATAAAACGAGATTCCACCGTAAATTTTGTAGGGAATGTTTAATTTACGAAGGGATTCTTCAAATGATCTTGATTGTTTATTCGTGCGATAAAGTATGGCGAAATTATTATACGTTTGTTCTATCGATTCTTTGATCGTATTGATTTTATTGGTAATTGCGCGGCCTTCCTCATTATCTGTTAAAGTACGCAAAACGGTAATTTTTTGTCCAATACCGTTGTCGGTCCAAACGACTTTATTTATCTGATCCTTATTTTTTTTTATGACACTATTGGCTGCTTCTACAATATTTTTGGTACTTCGATAATTTTGCTCCAACTTAAAAAGTTTATAGTCGGGATAATCTTGCCTAAAGTTTAGAATGTTTTTAATGTTTGCCCCACGAAAAGAATAAATGCTTTGAGCATCATCGCCAACGACACATATATTTTCGTATGAAGCGGCAATTTTTTTAACGATTAAGTATTGAGCATAATTTGTATCCTGGTACTCATCAACTAAGATGTAGCGAAATTTTTGCTGGTAATAATGCAATACATCTGGAAAATCACGTAAAAGTACATTGGTAAAATAAAGCAAGTCATCAAAGTCCATTGCGCCAGCTTTCTGACATCGATTGGCATAAATTCTGTAAATACGAGCAATTTCTGGCCGCAACGATTGTTTGTCTTCCAATTGTATATCGGGATTATCGGCGTAGGCTTGCGCTGATATCAGGTTGTTTTTCGCTGATGAAATCCGCCCTAGTACGCTGCTCGTCTTGTAGGTTTTATCGTCTAAATTTAGTTCTTTGATAATATCTTTCAGTAAACTTTTACTGTCCTGGGTATCGTAGATTGTAAAATTGCTAGGGAATCCAATTCGATCGGAATTGTAGCGTAATATTTTTGCAAAAACAGCATGAAAGGTACCCATCGTGATATTCTTTGCTTCCTGCCCACCGCAAATTTTACTGATGCGCTCCGACATTTCTTTAGCGGCTTTATTCGTAAATGTTAAGGAAAGTATATTGAACGGGTCAACATCATTTTTTAACATGTGTGCAATACGATAGGTGAGGACTCTCGTTTTTCCGGATCCAGCGCCTGCAATGACCATGGTAGGACCAAAAATATTCTCAACTGCAATGCGTTGGCTTTCGTTTAATTCTTCGAGATAAGACATGATTGTTTTTGTTATTTCAAAAGTACTAAGAAATTCCATTCAAATTCTTTGATAATCAAATGAGTTTTTAACAACGATAAAAGCACCTTATCTTTGACTCATGGCTTCGAAAAAAATATGGTTTAGTTTATTCGATTTTTCGTTTGATTATAAAGGTTCAGAAGCCCCTTTTCAAGTTCCTAGCGATTTCAATTGGGCACTAGATTTTGAAAATAAGTATGAGCAGCTTCTATTAGAATGGCAGCAATTTACGGAATTAAGATCCCCTAAGCCTTATTTCAAGGATTCAATGGTCGATAAAAAGGATGCTTATCAAACGATATCTCTTCGATGGTGGGACCTTGAATTTCGAAAGAATAGGCACTATTTTCCAGTTGCCACAGCATTGCTATTACGCTACCCTGAAATTACGACGCTATCTTTTAATTTCTTAGCAGCTGGAGCAAAGATTGCACCTCATTGTGGCGATACCAATGCTATTTTTCGCTGTCATTTTGGTCTGCAAATTCCTGCTCAAGCACCTACTTGTGCGCTGAAGGTAAACGGGATTGAAAAATCATGGACAAAAGGAGAGTGGCTAATCTTTATGGATGCATATGTTCATGAGGCATACAATTCCTCAGAAAATGATCGAATAATTATTTTAATGGATGTATTGCGACCTGAATTCAAGAAAAAAAGAAATTGGATCTGCTCCGTGGTTTTTAGCTCCTTGTTTCTTCAAAAACGGGCTACTTATTTTACCTTTCTAAATCGATTGCCTAAAGGAGTACTCTATACCATGGCAGCAATGCTCATTCCGTTTTCCTTCTTCAGCCGAAAGTGCTTGAATCTAATTCGTTATTATTAGAAAAATATATTGTTTAATCTACCTTATCTTTGTTCAAAATTTCGATACGCCAATGATTATTTATCATCATCCGGGTTGTTCTAAAAGTAGGTGTGCTTTAGCGTATTTGCAAGAACAAAAACACACTTTTGAAATACGAAACTACTTCACCGAACCATTCACTAAGCTAGAACTTGTAGCGCTTCTTTCTAAGTTAAATCTTTTGCCTTTGGATATTGTTCGTAAAGAAGAATTAGTCTATAAAACCCTCATAAAAGGCAAATTCCTTAGCGACGATGCTATTATCGATATTTTATTGAAAAATCCGAAACTTATTCAACGTCCAATCGTTGAATGGGAGGCGAATGCAGTAGTGGCTAGACCACTTGAAAATTTAATCGTCGAATTGGATAAATAAACAGGGTAAACTGAACGTAAATGAGAACACGCTACATTGATTTAATTGACCAAACATTTGACTTCCCTCAAAATGAATTTAATTTAAGGGAGGATCGTCTATTTTTCCATGGAATAGACCTGATGCGTTTAATAAATGAATATGGAACGCCCTTAAAGTTTAATTATCTCCCGCAGATTTCCAACAATATACAACGTGCCAAAGGCTGGTTTCGTGAAGCAATAAATAATTTGGGGTATTCTGGTAAATACCATTATTCCTATTGTACGAAAAGCAATCATTTTTCTTTCGTTTTAGATGAGGTTATGAAGAACGATGTGCACATCGAAACCTCTTCAGCGTTTGATATTGATATTGTGCTAAAATTAATCGAAGAAGGGAAATTCGAAAAGGGGAAATTTGTTATCTGTAATGGATACAAACCAAAATTATACCTTGATAACATGGTTAAATTGATGAATCTTGATCATGTACAAGTTATTCCTGTTGTTGATAATACCGATGAATTAAATCAACTGCTATCTCGAACTGATCGGGAAATTAATATTGGAATTCGTATTGCATCAGAGGAAGAGCCTAAATTTGAATTTTATACCTCCAGATTGGGTATCCGATACCGTGAAATCGTACCTTTTTACAAAGCAATCCTGCAAGAAAATCCGAGGGTTAAGGTTAAAATGCTTCACTTTTTTATCAATACAGGCATTAATGATACCGCTTATTATTGGAATGAATTAACAAAATGTTTGCGGATTTACAGTGACTTAAAAAAACTATGTCCTGAATTAGATTCATTAAATATTGGTGGTGGTTTCCCAATTAAAAAATCGTTAGCCTTTGATTTTGATTATGCCTACATGGTGCGCGAAATTTTAACTCAAGTGAAGCGTGTTTGTACCGATAATGATATTCCTGAGCCTAATATAGTAACTGAATTTGGTTCCTTTACGGTTGGTGAAAGTGGTGGTGCTATCTTTAGTATCCTCCATCAAAAACAACAAAATGATAGGGAGAAATGGAATATGATTGATTCTTCATTTATGACTAATCTTCCAGATACTTGGGCCATCAATCAACGCTTCATCATGTTGCCGATTAATCGTTGGAATGATGATTATGAACGTGTGTTACTTGGCGGCTTGACATGTGATAGTGACGATTATTATAATTCAGAACAACATTCCAATGCTATATATTTGCCCAAATTTGACAAGAATAAAGAATTGTTTATTGGATTCTTCAATACTGGAGCTTACCAAGAAACCATCGGAGGATTTGGAGGATTGAAGCATTGCCTTATTCCTGAACCCAAGCATATCCTCATTAATCGTGATGAAGACGGTAAAATTACCACCTCGATGTTTAGTCAAGAACAAACCGCAATGGATTATTTACAGATATTAGGGTATAATACCTAAAAAATAAACAGGGATATTGTCCTTTATATTGCTACTTTTGCACTCTTAAATTCAATAAATGCTAGTCGATCGGATAATCCTTAAATTAAATTCTAAATTTTCTAACACCATTTCACCTTGGGCAACAAGTAGCTGCAATGACTTAATGCAACTCTCGGATCGAAATTTAGATGTAATGTCTATTGATAGTTTATTGATATTCAATCAAAATCAAGTATTAAAACAAGATGTCCAAGAACTTCGAACACAATTTGATAAATATCAAAAACCAATTTTGCATATCGATATAAACGGAACATTGGCAGTTGGGAAATCCAATTTGGATTTATGGGTTGAGCGAAATAAATGTCGATCAATTTTAATTCTAGGGGCTGATGATCTAGTAGACAATGTTAATTTAGAGCGATTTCTAGATAGCCTTAATTAACTGACTATCGTAAGCTTGCTCCGGCTGTTTTCTCAAGGTTTTTTCGTATTTTCTCCATGCAGGCATCAATAACCTGATCGGTTAAGGTTCGCTCTGTATCTTGAAAGTGGAACGAAACAGCATATGATTTCTTTCCCGCTTCTATTTTCTCCCCTTCATATACATCAAACAAACGAACGCTCTTTAGCAAGTGCTTTTCAGAATCATAGGCAATGCGTTCAATGTCTTTGTAGGTTGTCACTTCATCTAGTAATAAAGAGAAGTCTCTTCTAACTTCAAATGTTTTAGGGAGCTCTTTAAAAACCACGGATCTATCACGCAGTAGGGCGTAGAGTACATCCCAATTAATTAGTGCGATGTAAACGTCATTTTTAATTCCGAATCGTTTGCTGAGTGAATGGTTGATTTGTCCGATTTCAGCAATGTTTTGTTTTTCAAGTGAAATGTTAAGTCCCTCCGCGAAAAAAGGAGAATCTACCAATGGAGTTTCTGTCGCATGATTAATTCCAAATCGATTTAGTAGGGAATAAAAAGTGCCTTTCAGGGTAAAAAAAGTAGCGTCAGATCCCGAATTATTCCAATTTTCCACTTCTTGTTTTCCAGTTATAGCAAAGGCGATTTGATTGGTTTCTACATATTCAGTTGCTTTCTTGTGATAGATGGCACCAAATTCAAAGAGTTTCAAATCGTTTTGCTGCCTATTTTGATTATAAACTAAGGTTTCTAATAGCCCAAAGACTAATGTTTGGCGCATTTGACTTAATTCACTGCTTAATGGATTTAAAAGCGATACTCCTAAATCAGATGGAATTAGTGAGCTATAGGAAGCTTTACTTAATGAATTCATCATTATTTCAGAATACCCTTGAGCAACTAAAAATTCACTTAGTTGATTTCCGAAGGCATGTTTCGAAATTCCTTTTTGCGGTTGAAAGGAATACTGCCATTTTTCAGGAATTGGAATGGCATTAAATCCGATGATGCGCAAGATTTCTTCTGCAACATCAGCAGATCGGTATACGTCGGTTCGATAGTTGGGTGCTGTTATTTCCAAGATCGGACCTTTTTTAGCGTGTATTTTAAAATCCAAGTCGAGTAATAATCGATGGGTATCGTCATCGTTTAGGTGAAGGCCAATTAATGCGCTAATTTGCTTAATATCTATTTGAATTTCTTTTGCTTTGGGTAAGCGAATGATTTCGTCGCTTAATCCTTGCACAACCTTTCCACCTGCGACTTCTATAATAAGATCTACTGCTCGATTAAGTGCATATGCTGTTAAATCGGGATCAACCCCTCGTTCAAATCGAAAGCTCGCATCTGTATTAAGACCATGTAGTTTAGCAGTCTTACGAATTGATATGGCATCAAAAATTGCCGATTCTAAAAATATTTCTTGCGTTTTCAAGGATACTGCAGCTTTTTGTCCGCCTAATATACCGGCAAGACAAAGAACATCTTGATCATCAGCTATAACAAGTTCACTGCCTTTAAGTGTACGTTCTATCCCATCGAGGGTGCTCAGTTTTTCATTCGCTTCTGCCTTTCGAACTTGGATACCGCCTTTTATGCCTGCCGTATCAAATGCATGCAACGGAGTTCCTAATTCATGCATCACGAAATTGGTAACATCAACAACATTATTTATGGGCTTAATACCAATACTGGAAAGCGCATTTTTTAGCCATTCGGGGGAATCGCCAACCAATACATTAGCAATGATTGCGCTACAATAGCGCGAACAGTTCTCTTGGTCGATTATCTGGACATCAAATTGATTATTTTGCGGATTGTTGTGTGTTTGTACTTTGGGCCAAGCGATGCTCAGCTTAGTTTTTTTGTGATAGTTGAGGAAGGCTTTCAGATCACGCGCTACACCAATATGACCAATAGCATCTGATCGGTTAGGAGTAAGCCCTATTTCAAATTGATAATCGGGGTGCAAGCGTATGATATTTTTTATTCCTTGTCCAATTAGCGTATCTTCTGGAAATACAAGGATGCCGGAATGAGAAGTGCCGATTCCCAATTCATCTTCTGCACACAACATGCCAAAGGAAGCTTCTCCTCGAATGTTTGCCTCTTTAATCGTTAAGGGTGCATCTGGAGTAGGGTATAGGGTTGTCCCAACTAAGGCAACAGCTACTTTTTGTCCTACTGCCACATTTGCCGCACCACAGACAATTTGTAAGAGCTTAGTGCCTATAGAAACTTGTGTAATCTTCAAGCGATCAGCATTCGGATGTTGGATGCATTCTATTACTTCTCCTACCACGACTCCTTCTAAATCGCCTTTAACTTGCCCAATTGCTGTTGTGCTTTCAACTTCCAATCCTGTATCCGTTAAAATTGTGGCAATATCGATTGCGGATAGTTTGCTATCTAGGTATTTTGCCAGCCAGTTGTATGAGATTTTCATTTTTCTAATCTAATTTACGAAATTAATCATTCTTAATGAAACTCAAGCTCGCACTAAATGATTTTGAATTATAAAAAAACACGATGTTTTTCACTATTGTCGATATAAATCGGACCTTATTTTCTTTGTCCTTTTGTCTTGATACAAAAGAACGAAAAAATCAAGTCGCTGATTATTCTTCAATACACTCCACTCTTGAAATAAGACCAAAGCAGCGATCTCTGCGAGCTACTTCTCGGTGCCCTTATTTCAATTCGCTACACTTTATCAGAATAATAGGCGACAAATGAAAACTACGGGAACAGTTATTATTTTAATTAAAAATCAAGCTCGCACTAAATGATTTTGAATTATAAAAAAAAACAGGATGTTTTTCACTATTGTCCTCCGCTCCGGCGGAAAAAATCGGACCTTATTTTCTTTGTCCTCTCTCTGCCAATCGAGACAGCTGCAATCAAAAAAGGACCAATAGAATAACTTATTGGCAAATAATGGTGTCATACCAAGGGGAATAACCAACCCAAACGCCATAAGCGCCTCCATCAATGTTACTTGGAATGTTGGTGGGCGTTGCAAATGGATTGCCACCTGAATAAATTTGATTGTATTTCTTCTCAAAGAAACTATATTCAGACTTGCCTAACTTCGACATTTTAAGTACTACTGTATCGCCTAAATGAAAACTATTATTATTAGATATTGTAGAATCAACATATCCCATTGGATTTGAAACGTCAAAATCAAAGGTTAAACCATCAAAAAATTGATCATTAAAGAAAGGATTAAAATCTTTGGTGTAGATAGGATCTTTCAGGTATTTTAACTCCCATTTATAGGCATCATACTGTCCAGGAGGATCGGATAGTACCCCTTTCATCTTTGCGTAATCTTGACCAGGTTCTGGAGTCCATACAAGCGAAGTTAATGGAGTAGGTTGACCGATAGTCGTTACTGAATTGTAGGTTTTACCTTCATGCGTTACCGTTAATGTGTAGGTTTTTCCCACTTCGCCCCAAATGGAAGGGTCTAAGGATGTATAAGCACACAGATGAAAATTAGCCAATTGGTCTTCAGGAATACCAAAAATGGATGATGCATAAGCTTCCGAACCAGCAGGAAGGTTATCGGTACAAAACTCCGTCAAGGTTACTGTATTTGTTCCATTAGAAACAGTAACAACTGCTCCTGTAATAAAGCCGTTGATGTACGCTTGCAAATTTGTTGGAGAAAATATATCCTGGGAGGAGGAGAGTAGCACGATGGGTGGCTGTCCAGTTGTAATACTTCCGTCAACTACAATCGTTTTCACATAACCCGGAATGTCAATATTTACTTCTTTCGTGCACGATAAAAGAATCGAGCTAACTAAAAGTAGAGGGAGAATGTATTTTTTCATATTAAAATTCAAAATTCCAAGTTACACTTGGTATGATTGGAAATAAGGATACTTGTTTTACGCTAATTTTTACATCTCCAGTAATAAAGCTTCCGTCGTTGTCTACATACAAAAAGAATGGGTTCGCTCGGTTATAAACATTGTAAATGGAAAAGGCCCAGTTACTTCGAAATTTTTTCTTCACATCCACCTCTATGTTTGTTGCGGGATCGGTATGTTTTTTTGTTGCCTTGGAGTACAAGGTTGCTGAGATATCCAAGCGATGATAAGGGGCCATTCGCGTTGAATTTCGTTCACCATAATTGTATAAAAGATTTTGTTCTTGGATGTACCAAGAAGTGGGCAGCGTAAGGGTATTTCCCGTCGCGTAAATAAAGGCCGCACTGAATGTCCAACGTTCATTCAACTTGTAGGTTCCAACAATACTTAAATCATGTCTGCGATCATATTTTGCCGCAAAAACCTTTCCTTCATTTAAATCTGGAAATGTACGTTCTGTTTTCGCTAATGTATAGCCAATCCAACCCGTTAATTTCCCGACTGATTTCTTAAAAAAGAACTCAATTCCATAAGCTCTACCTGTTCCAAAAACAAGCAGATTGTCTGTATTATCATTTACGTTGTCGCCTGGTAAAGCTCCTTCTTTATATTCTATCAAGTTCTTCATTCCTTTGTAATAGACTTCCACCGATGCTTCGTATTTGTCGTTGTAAAAATTCCTGAAATACCCAACAGAACCCTGCCATCCTTTTTGTGGCTTCGCCTTATCCGTGGTTGGAAACCAAATATCAGTAGGGAGAGACACGGCACTCAATGAGGTTAAGTGAACGTATTGATAATTATAAGAATACCCTGCTTTAAAGGAACTTTGATCCGATAGCAACCAACGGAAAGAAATCCTTGGTTCTAGGCCATGATAAAATTTAAGTAAATCTCCTTTACCGTAAACAATCGCTGTATCTGGCGAACTAATATCCCCTTTAATGTAGCGCGTAAATGGGCCAACATGTTGGTACATACTATAACGCAAGCCAACATTAACGCGTATTTTATCATTCAAATCAAAATCATCCATTACATACAAGGCCGACTCATGGCCAAATAGTTTTTGAGCCTCACCCGTATTAAAAACAACACTATCTGCCTCAGCTGAAACGCTAGTTGGCGTAAAGGTGTGAAAAATGTAGTCTGCCCCCCATTTAATTCTATGCCTAGCATTTGGGAAATATGAAAAATCGACTTTTCCTCCTACATCGCGCACTCCTGAGGTCAATTCAAATCGAAACTGATCCTGTTTGGAACCGAATTTGAACATGTAATCGGAAAATGTCCCGGTAACATTCATGAATAATTTATTCGTAAATAAATGATTCCAACGTAAGGCCGCTATTCCATTTCCCCAAGGCATATCAGCACCAAAACCACCGTCTCTGTCCGTAAAATTAAAAACATCTTTTCCGTAATATCCACTTAAAAAAATACGGTCTTTATCGGATAGCTTGTAATTAAATTTTGCATTCACATCGTAAAAATAATAACTAGAACCAGCGAATGGAGAAGTATCCGGAATAGCCGCTTTCATAATAAGATCGATATACGTCCTTCGTCCGGAAATCATAAAGGAGCCTCTATTTTTCACCAAGGGACCTTCAATTGTAAACCGTGATGAAATGGCTCCTATTCCGCCTTTAATATGAAATCCTTTGTTGTTTCCCTCATTCATATTCACTTCCAATACCGAAGACATTCTACCACCATAATTAGCAGGCATTCCACCTTTAATAAGATTGACACTTTTTACAGCATCTGAATTAAAAACAGAGAAAAAGCCAAATAAATGTGCCGCATTATACACAACGCCCTCATCAAGTAAAACCAAATTTTGGTCAGGACCACCACCTCTAACATAGAATCCTTGTCCACCTTCCGAAATGGAAGAAACGCCCGGAAGTAATTGAATGGCTTTAATAACATCTACCTCTCCCATAAAGGCAGGAAGCGTTTTAATTTGATCTATTTGCAATTCAATTTGACCCAACTTTGTTGAGTTAATATTTTCGCCTTTTTTAGCGTTTACAACAACTTCTTGAATCTCTTGGTAATTTACTCCTAACTCGTAATTAAACCTGACATCATTCGTTAAATCAATTTCTTTGGTATCAATTGGATAAATAAGCGAACGGAATTCGACCTTGTATTTACCTGATGGAACAGTTAAAGAATAAAATCCATAAGTATTAGTAACTGCCGCCATGTTTAAAGAAGCAATTACTACCTTGGCACCGATTAGCGCTTCGCCATTCTTAGAGTCTGTTAAATAACCGCTTAATGTTGCACTCGTTTCTTGTGCTAGTATAGGCTGAAGGCTAAACAATAAGAATAAAAATAATAGCTTTTTAAACATAAAAAATCCTCAATTAATTTCGGGTACAAATTTAAGCTATCTAGCTTAATATTCTAGTTGAAACAATAATTTAATATAGAATCGAACGAAAGAAATATTGGCCTAATTAAAGAACATTTAAAAACGAGTTAAGTTTTGATTAGGTGTAGAAGTTCTTTTGCTTTTTAGGGGAACAGGCATGGTACCTATTCCCCTTTTTAGTTTAGTTAACCACGTGTTTGATTAATTTTCGCTCGTAATTATCATCGATTAATTCTATCATGTATATTCCTGGAGCTAAATCTGCTTTAATGATAAAGAGATTAGTCCCTAAGTCCAATACCACTTTTTCATAAAACACACGCTTTCCGTTAGTATTTAAGATGCTTATGTGTGCATCACCTTTGGTTTTGAATTGCTTCCAATGAATCGAGAAGGATTCATGACTTGGGTTAGGGAAGGATTCAATGTTACTGTTGGTGCCTTCACATTCACTATACATTGTACTCAATATTTCTTGTGCACCATCTATGTCAACTTGATATAATCGATAGTAATTATTGATGCGTTGGTTTTCATCAAAATAGGTATACGTTTGTTCTGTGGTGCTGTTCCCAACTCCATCCACTGTACCCAAGATCTCCCATTCGAACCCAGTATTGGATTTTTCTATGCGGAAATAGTCATTGTTATGTTCGGATTCTGTTGTCCATGTAATACGAACAAGCTCATCTTCACACGTGGTAGTCATTTTTGAGAATTCTACTGGTAATGCCTGGTTGTTTGAAGTGCCAATGTTAAACCAACTAAATCCTTGGGCAGCGGTACTTGTAATTACAAACGCAGTTGGATTTGCAGTTCCAGGAATCGTAGTATGGGTTCCACAACTTTGCCATGCGATATGATGTTGATTCACTGTGTTTGATCCTGGACTCTTAATGATGCGACAAATTTGGGGTATTTGCATTCCCGTTAGGTTATTCGCATTTAAGGTAAGGCTGTAGTTTACAAAATTGATTGGTGTCGTATAGCTGTTATTAGTTGGAATCACACTCCAGTATCCATCACCTGAATAATTCTGAATCAGTTCTCCAGATGCCAAAATAGGTAATCCATTATAGAGCGCTGAGCCTCCTTGCATGGGAAGTCCTGAAATATATTGAACGGTTAAGGATTGATCCGTGCCTGGTGTTGTTCCAAAATTAATTTCTGCATATCGATTATATGCTGCTGTACCAACCGGGAATCTACCGTCGGTTCCTATTGTCGCTGCATTCGTAAAGAAACGCTTGAAGGGTCCTACAATGGTGCCGTTAGTATAAACCAATTTACCTGGCGAGGAGCTGCTAATTCCTAAGGTCAGGATGTTGGTAGTAGTGGTGTTAATGTTCCCTAGTACCATTGTTAATGAATCGGTAACGGTAACTGGTCTTTGCAGTGTAATTGATGCTCCAGAAAGTTTATTAACGCGCATTTTGGCAAATTGAATGGAACCGCTTCCGCTAATCGTAGCTGAGCTTGGTCCATAAAAGTTAGTGAGTCCACCTGTTGAATTTAAGGTTCCATTGTTTGAATAATTTCCATATAATAGCAGACTTCCTCCAGATTGGGTCAACTGAGATCCTGTTTCTACGGCAAGGTTAGTAATGATTATTGCTCCAGATGATATGCTTGGCTGATTCAAAATACAAGTAGAGTTGGCTGGAATGACAACAGTATGTGCATTGCTTGGTAAAGCGACTGCGGGAACCAAACTTGATCCATTGTAGGAATACCAATTGCTGAGTGTTCCCCAATCGCTTGAACTTTGTCCATTCCAAACATATGAAGTGGTAGTAAGCGCCGAAACTACACTCACAGAGGTAGGGGAGAGGGTGACTACGTTTGATGGCAGTACGCATGATCCATTAGTTACCATCGCTCTAATATATTTCGTTCCTGACATAATCCCAATAGAATTCGCAGGTAAGGTCGCTGAGGTTTGCCCACCAATGTTGGTAAAAGTTACATTGTCCGAACTTGTTTGCCATTGAAGGGTCCCGCCGTAATTGGTCAAAGTAATTGCACTTGGCAGTAATCCAGGACACACCGATTGACTACTGCTTGCTGTGCTTACTGCAGTTATTGAAGCAACAACCGCCGCTCGTGTTGCGGAAACACAGCCTGTTGATGTATTTCTTACTTCAACGTAATACGTTGTCGTTGATGATAAAACTGGCGTTGTGTAAGTTGATGTACCTTGCGAAAGTAAATTTCCATTACTTGCTGCATCATACCAATCCAAGGTATAACCTGAATTAACCGTTCCTGTAAATGTGATTGCAGCTGCGCCACAAGATGACATGTTTGGAACGACTGCAGAAGATGCTACCCCTACCAAAGCAAATGTACCATTCGCGGTAAAGGTATGAATGGTATAGCCACCCACTTGCGTGATTGTGCCACCGGTAGCTGCAGGTGTTCCAGCATACCTTACGATAACGATACCAGGGCCACCACTTTGACCATTAGAGAAAGATGTTGTTGACATTGCAGAATTTGCTCGTCCACCACCACCATAGGAAGTATTTCCAGCACCATTGCCATTTGTTCCGAACAAATTTCCTGTACTAACCGCTATACCAGAACCACCGCCACCACCAGAATACCATACCGAACTTCCTGATATTGAGTTTTGAATTCCATTCCCACCATTTCCGGGGTTAAAAGGGCGGGAACTACCACTGGCATTTCCCCCAACTCCGGCCGCGCCACCACCTCCACCTCCAGCAGTTTCTCCTCCACCTTGGGTTACAGAACTACCACCATTATATCCCTGACCTACTGTAGCCACTCCGCCAGCTCCAACACCCCATGCTTGGCCAGCGCCACCGCCTCCTGATCCACCATTGTATCCATTTTGAGGACCTCCTCCGTAGCTTCCGCCACCTCCACCGCCTACTGCTATGTAGGTACTTCCAAAAGAAGAATTGGTTCCACTTGTTGCATGAACTCCTGCTCCATTATTGTCATAGCCACCCGTACCTCCAGTTCCAACTGTTATTGCTGTGGAAGATCCCGCAGCATAGGAAACATTTGTACTGTAAATATAACCCCCTGCTCCTCCACCGCCAGCGCGTGCAAAACCACCTCCACCTCCACCAGCAACTGTTAAGATGTCAATCGTTAAGTTCGATGTTGTGTTTGTGGCAATGGGTGGTAATGCATTCACAGTAGCCACAACCGCCGTTCTTGGTGAAGATGTACATCCATTATTAGTTACATCGGCATAATATGTAGTAGTGGTGGATATACTTGGCGTTGTATAACTGGTACCTGTTCCCAGCGACGTTCCACCGGTTAATGCTGCATACCAATTGATGGTTCCTGCAGCAGTACTTGCTTGAAGCGTTAAGGTATTTCCCCCACCGCAAATGTCAGCGCCAGAAGTAGAGATGAATGTGGGGATTGCGTTTACCGTGGCAACAACGGCTATCCTTGGTGAGGAAGTACATCCATTATTGCTTACATCTGCATAATAGGTCGTTGTTGTTGTTATGCTCGGCGTTGTATAACTGGTCCCAGTTCCCAAAGAGGAACCACCTGTTAATGCTGCATACCAATTAATAGTTCCTGCTGTTGCAGTTGCTTGTAGGGTCACGGTTCCTGTTCCACAACGAGATGCCCCTGTCGTAGATGTTAAGGTAGGGATTGCGTTTACCGTGGCAACAACGGCTATCCTTGGTGAGGAAGTACATCCATTATTGGTTACATCTGCATAATAGGTCGTTGTTGTTGTTATGCTCGGCGTTGTATAACTGGTCCCGGTTCCCAAAGAGGAGCCACCCGTTAATGCTGCGTACCAATTGATGGTTCCTGCTGCAGTCGTTGCTTGTAGTGTTACGGTATTTGGCCCCCCACAAATGGCAGCACCAGTAGTTGAAGTTAAAGTCGGTATTGCGTTTACCGTGGCAACAACCGCTGTTCTTGGGCTCGATGTACATCCATTATTAGTTACATCTGCATAATAGGTCGTCGTTGTAGCAATACTTGGCGTTGTATAACTGGTTCCGGTTCCCAATGAGGAGCCACCCGTTAATGCTGCGTACCAATTTATTGTTCCAGCTGTTGTAGTTGCTTGTAGGCTTACTGTTCCTGTTCCACAACGAGAAGCTCCTGTAGTTGAGTTGAAGCTTATTGTGTTTATCGTCGCAGTAACTGCGGTTCGTGTTGCGGAAACACAGCCTGTCGACGTGTTTCTTACCGCAACGTAATACGTTGTCGTTGATGATAAAACTGGCGTTGTATAAGATGATGTTCCTTGCGAAAGTAAGGTTCCACCACTTGCTGCGCTGTACCAATCCAAGGTACAACCTGAAACAATAGTACCTGTAAATGTAATTGCAGCTGCGCCACAAGATGACATGTTTGGAACGATTGAGCTAGAGGAGCCATTGTAAGCAAAAGATCCATTGCTATTAAAGGTGTGAATTGTATAGCCTCCCACTTGTGTTATTGTACCACCTGATCCTTGTGGTGTTCCCAAATACCTCACGATTACAATTCCAGAACCTCCATTTTTCCCGGGATTAGATTGTGCTTCACCGGCGCCTCCACCGCCTCCACCACTGTTTGCGGCTCCAGCTGTAGCTAATGGAGAATAGCCCAATCCTCCTTGACCACCGCCTCCAATACCCCCTAGCGCAGTTCCAGTATTGCCGTAACTTCCACCGCCACCGCCGCCTCCATAATACGTTAAGTTTCCGGAAATTGAACTTGATACTCCATTTCCGCCATCTCTACCTCCTGATCCTGAAATTCCTGCGCTTCCTGCGCCACCGCCTCCGCCACCTCCATCGCCATTGGCATTACCGCCAGCGAATCCTCCAGAAGCGCCTGGTGCTCCAGCATAATTACTATGTCCGCCGCCACCACCATTTGCTCCAGTTGCACCATTTGCTCCTTTTGCTCCACCGCCACCGCCGCCAATTGAGACAATTGGAGTAGGAAGTGATAATGTTGTTGATCCTCCATTTGAAGCTTGAGCACCATAGCTTGTAGAATTTGTGCCGCCGTTACCAATGGTAACAGCATATGTTCCACTTGCCAAGGATATAGATCCCATATTTACTTGACCACCGCCACCACCTCCAGCGCCATCAAATCCACCTCCGCCTCCGCCGCCAACGACTAAGTAGTCAACTGAACCTGAATTGGCTGCCGCTTGTGGCAAGGTGTTTATAGTAGCAATAACTGCTGTTCTTGGTGAGGTTGTACATCCATTATTAGTTACATCTGCATAATACGTCGTAGTTGTCGAGATACTTGGCGTTGTATAACTGGTTCCGGTTCCCAAAGAGGAGCCACCTGTTGATGCTGCATACCAATTGATGGTTCCTGCTGCAGTCGCTGCTTGAAGTGTTACTGTTCCTGTTCCACAACGAGAAGCTCCAGTAGTTGAGGTGAATGTAGGTTGTGCATTTACAGTTATGGTAACGGTATTACTTGTAGATGGCGCACAGAATGTGCTAGTTACATTTGCACGATAATAGGTGGTAGCATTCAATACGCCCATTTGACCTGTAGTTAATGTGGCAGAAGTAGCACCCGATATATTCGTAAAATTCACATTGTTAGTGGACGATTGCCATTGAATCGTTGCGGTATTTCCAGTTAATGTGATGTTTGCGGGTGATGTTCCCCCGCAAATAGTTTGGTTACTGCTTGCTGTAACACCGATAATAATACTGCTTGAAATAGAAGCGGATTGACATCCTGCTGCATTGGTAACAACCGCTGAGTACGTGCCGCTTGTAGCAGCTGTAATTGAGTTAGTTGTTTGGCCGTTAGGAGACCATAAGAAACTTGCCGGAGGGCCCCCAAGTATGGAGGTTGAAGGTACTTGCCATGTTGGGTTATTCATTAATGTTCCTGTATAACCATTTCCTGTAGCGTCTGATGCTGAAGTGCCTGTTGATTCGTCTAGTTGATAATAAGCACGCAGTCCAGTAGAATTAGGTGCTACACTTGTATTCATTGAGGTTTGAATTTGCGCCTGAGTTCTCGCTACATTCCAAATTCGTATTTCGTCCATTACACCACTAATCATATCAGCACCTGCAAATCTCTTTCCGAGATACCATACTTCAGTACCAGTAGGTATTGGGGTTGTTGTATTTAAAGTTCCATCCAACACACCATTTATGTAAATTTTAATACTTGTTTGATCATATGTTGCGGCGATATGTGTCCATGTGTTTGCTGGAATGCTTGAAGCACTTAAAGCTAAGGACCATGCACTACCAGAAAAGAATCCAGCTCTAATTTGGTTTGAATATCTAGACAACATAAAGGTGACCTTGTTGTCGCTTATATAAGCTTCACCAACAAGCGTAGGTTCCGGTAAAGATAGATCAGCAGCCGAAAGATTAAACCATCCTTCTACCGTAATATTGTTTGTATTGAACGATGCATTAAGCGAAGAAGGTATGGAAACGTACTTTGAAGTGTTGCTTGTTCCTAAATTAAGTGCATTACCTGCTCCATAATTTCCAAGGGTCAAAACGTCGCATCCTGTTTGGGTAATGGTAGGGGTAGGGCTTGCGTTTACCGTGGCAATAACTGCTGTTCTTGGTGAGGTTGTACATCCATTATTAGTTACATCGGCATAATACGTCGTAGTTGTCGAGATACTTGGCGTTGTATAACTGGTTCCGGTTCCCAAAGAGGAGCCACCGGTTGATGCTGCATACCAATTGATGGTTCCTGCTGCAGTCGCTGCTTGAAGTGTTACTGTTCCTGTTCCACAACGAGAAGCTCCAGTAGTTGAGGTGATGCTTGCTGTGATTGTGGCAGTAACTGCAGTTCGCGTTGCGGAAATACATCCTGTTGTTGTGTTTCTTACCGCAACGTAATACGTTGTCGTTGATGATAAAACTGGCGTTGTATAAGATGATGTTCCTTGAGAAAGTAAGGTGCCACCGCTTGCTGCGTTGTACCAATCCAAGGTAAATCCAGCGGCCACTGTACCTGTGAAAGTTGCGGAAGTTGAACCGCAAACGGTCACATTTGGTACGACTGCAGTGGAGGGATTATTGAAAGCAAAGGTACCATTGCTATTAAAGGTGTGAATCGTGTAGCCACCCGATTGTGTTATTGTACCGCCTGTTCCTGAGGGTGAACCCAAATACCTAAGGATTACAATTCCAGAACCTCCATTTTTTGCTACAGGAGTTGATGATGAATTTCCGCTGCCACCGCCGCCACCGCCAGTATTTGCGGCTCCAGATTGGGCTAAGGTAGTATTAGTAATTCCTCCTCGACCGCCTCCTCCAGTACCCCCAACACCATTTGAAGTACTTGTTGTTTGCCAACTTCCACCACCACCACCACCACCATAAAAAGTTGCGCTTCCAGAAATTGAACTTGATACGCCAATTCCGCCACCGGCTCCTGGAGCTGAAACTCCAACACCTCCTGCGCCTGCGCCTCCGCCACCTCCTTCGTTATTAGCATTACCTCCAGCGAAACCTCCACCAGCTGATGCTCCTCCAGAATAAATAGGATGTCCGCCTCCACCACCATTTGCTCCCGATACACCATTGGCATTTTTGGATCCCCCACCACCACCGCCAATGGAGACAATTGGAGTAGGTAGTGATAAGGTAGTTGTTCCTCCATTTGAAGCTTGAGAACCAATTGTTGTAGCACCTGCTCCGCCGCTACCAATGGTAACTGCAAATGTTCCACTTGCCAAGAATACAGATCCTATGTTTACTTGGCCACCGCCACCACCGCCGCCGCCTTCAAATCCACCGCCGCCGCCGCCGCCAACAACTAAATAGTCAACAGAAGTACCTGTAATGCTTGCCGCTTGTGGTGCAGCATTTACGGTAATGCCAGCACTTACATTGCTTGTTGTTGATCCTTGGTTATTGGTGCAAATTACGTAATAGTATTTGGTGCCAACGACATTGTTCGGTGGGGTGTAGCTTGAGCTAGTTGCGCCTCCAATGGCTGTTCCACCAGCGTTTGAAGCACTTGTGTTACTATACCATTGGTAGGTAATTGTACTGCCATTAGGACTGCTCGCGGAAATACTCAAAGCGCTTGCGCTTGCATTTAAACAAACCGATTGTGCCGTTGTTGACGGTTGGGTGTTTATTGCTGGGCCAGTTACTACAGCTACCAATGGTGCCCGAACCATTAATTGGAAATAGGCGCCAACTGGGATTTGTCCACTGTTCCAGTTGATAAAGAACTGCGAGTAATAAGGTATCCAATGAATACCTAAACCATTATCTCCGGCATGAAAAATATTTTGATTTAAACCATATGCCTGCGTGTTACCAGAGGATATAAATTGCCCTGCAGGCGTGTTAGTTCCGGTCCAATTTGTATTGTTGTCGGTGTTGTCTGCAGGTGTGGCTAGTAGGGTTTGATTGTTCACAATTCGTGTAATAATTCCCGGTCGCGTATTTTGCACATCTAATAGCCCATCGCTTGTCAATACACGTGTAACAGTAGCGCTTCCTAAGGTAAGTAAAACATTCGGCGCTAAAATTCCGCGTGTTGAATTGTTTAATGCACTAGATTGCGGAAGGTTTCCCACAGATCCCGTACTTGGCCGGAAATCTATGGCCACTTGTACCCAACCCCCAACGCGAACGTAGGTACTGAAATTAGTACCAGATAATGAGAAATAATAGACCCCATTAACTGTTACGTTTTGAGCTTGACCCAAGGAAGTGAAGGGTTGACTAGCACCTCCATTTTGAGCATTAGAAATAAAGCTAATTACAAAAAGATTGATGAATAATAAAATAAAAATAGAGCGCATGTGATAGTTTTTGTCAAAAGTACCTTATCATTGCACGAATTATTTTTATCTGTTTAGGATATAGTATAAATATGCAGAATTTAGTAACTCAAATTGAAATAGAACGATGTGGCTTTTAGGCTAGTTATCCTAATTTCGTTCCCTAATTCGAACCCGAAAATGAAATAGAATTATATGAGTTTTAATCTGCTTATCCTTTTGTCTACCTTGTTTTTTTCTTTGTTAATTGCATTGATTATACTGATAAATATCAAGCGGAATCCGTATATGAATTTCTTTATATTACTCATCTTCGCTACGAATTTCATAAGGATTTACTTTACGCTATCATATGAATTAGGGTGGCAAAATCTATGCAGGGATGTACCTAAGCCCTTCAACCTACTTTTCATGTGGAACATGGTTTTTTTGATGCAGTATATTCGTTCAATGTTGGGCCTGAAAAAAGAGTTAATTAAAAGTTTTTTGATTCCTTTTCTAATTCCCTTATTTCTTTTTCTCATTAATTTAATATTCCTATCAGATGACACCTATAAAGTTTTAGCACGTGGCTTAAACTTTCCAATAATAGCGATTTTCATGCTTTACTATTTATTAAATATTTCGCGGCTCGTTTATAAATTCTTCTGGACTAAACCTATAAAATACCTAAAATTTGAGAATTTAAAATTTGTAAAGCTTTGGATTATTGAGTTGCTCGTTTTTTCCTCTATTGCCTCTTTTGCATTAATTGGAATGTTTTTATATGAACTAATCACCCAAAAAGATTTTGTGTATGCTACCTTTCCCTATGTTAAATCAGTCATTCACTTGATCATGATGATTCAATTATTTCTACATCCTGAAATTCTTTATGGGCCTCAAAGAGTTCCTTTGCCTATAATAGAAGCAGATGAGCCTAATGGCTTTAAGCCTGCATTTAATTGGCATACCTCTCCGAAAGAAATTAAGAATAAACTAGATCTTGAGTTGACGGAAAAGTTCAACAGTCGTATTAATGAAATCATTAAAAAATTAGAGTCTAAAGCTGCTATTCAACTAATTATTAAATTTCCTGATATTAACTCATCAACCTTGGCTGAAAAATTAAACATCCCAAGAACCTATTTACTTTATTTCTTTAAATACCATTCAGATAGTAGCTTTGTAAGCTACCGATCTAAAATCCGCGTTTTTCATGCAATCAATAAAATGCAGGAAGATTATCTTTCAAAGAATACCATGGATGCATTGGCGAAGGAATGTGGTTTTTCTTCCTACAACCCCTTTTACGCGGCATTTAAAATGGAAACGGGGGCGGGTCCAAATGAAATATTGGCCCAATTGAAGAACGTTTCAAAAAAGAGTTAAGTTTTATAAACCTTGGGTATTTTTTGTTTTCGAAAGGAACCCTTATTTGCCAATAACTTATTCTATTGGTCCTTTTTTGATTTCCGCATTGCCACGTTTCAGTGGTAAAAAGTATTTTAAGTCGAGGCTTAAATATGAGCCATTAACATCTGCTATTGCACCAGTACGATAACTTTGGTTGGAGTAAGCGGCAATGTACTGAAATAAAGGTTGTAGTGGAATACGCACTGATCCCCCTAAATTAAATATGCCACTCTTTTTAGTTCGATATTCCACTCCAAAATTCCCATTAATGTCTAATCCAATTTTAGATTTCACATAACCGGTATGCGTTATGGTGTGCAGTCCTCCAGGATAGTTTATTACACCGATATTAGTGGGTTTAAAACCAACAGCCATGCCAATAGACGCGTTTGCAAACCAACGCTTTGAGAGTTTAATATAAATTAATGCATTTAATGGAATATCATACTGAATGAATCCCATGGTATTTGTTCCGGTAATAGCGGAATCTGGAAGGTCCATTTGAATAGAGAAATTCCGTTGCGTAAAATTTATTCCTGTTTCAAAGGCAATTAATTTTGTGATCCCTGCTCTTACTGTGCCGCCAAATGAATAACCTATATTTTGTGTTATTGTACTCGTAAATCCATTTTTTGAAACCGTTATTGGGCCATTACCAGTAACATTACTTGGTATCACCACCTTCGCTTGTACGCCAAAATAAGAAGGAAATTTCTTTTCATCACCAAGTTGACAATAGCTGTAAAACGAAATCGAAAAGCAAATACAAATAAGAAAGATTCGAATAAACGAGCGCATCATACTGCAGTGATTAGAGGCATTTCATAAAATAATATGTTTACGAAGATATCCATTCTGTATTGTATTCCAATGGTTTTCTGTGGGAAGAAGGCCAATCAATTGAAGGGTATCCAATATAAAACAGACCTAGGCATTTATCTTTTTCTCCGATTGATAAAAATTCATTCATAATAGGCATATAGATTAATTTCGGTGTTGACCAAAATCCACCTAAACCGTAGGCGGTGCAACTCAAATGTAGATTTTGAATAGCACAGGCAACAGCTTCAATTTCCTCGATCTCTGGGATGCGTTCTTCCTTTTGACGTTCCATACAGATGGCAATTACTACTGATGAACTGAGTGGACGTTTTATTAATTTGGCAAGTTTAAGATCATTTTGCTGCTCTTTGGGCGTAGTGGCTAGGTATGCTTCACCTAGGAAAGTACTTAATCTCTCCAACGCCAATTCTGTAAACACCTTAAACCGCCATGGTTGAGTGTTACCATGAGTAGGGGCCCATTGGGCGTTATTTAATAATAATTCTATTTGTTCTTTATGTACTTTTCGTGCTGAAAACTGCTCTGGATAAATCGTCCTTCGCATGCGCATTAGGTCATTTATTTCTGATAAATTATATTTCATTCCGTGGTTTTGACAAATTTACTCTTAATCTAATGAGTATTCGCAATCGAACCAGTAAAATAAGTTATTGTTGAAAATCAAGAATTCATTCGAGGTGAGAATTATATAGTGAATATTGGCGTCTGCCTCAACGGAAATATTCGGCCTTGAATTTCATGTTTTTTGCTACTGAACTAAAACTGTTAATTTTTAATATTTCTTTAAGAACATTTTGAAAAATTTCAGTTTTAGAAAGGAGTTAAAATTGTTCGCAACGAATTTTAAATAGTTTTAGAATAATGATTTGCGAACAAAATATAAATTTAGAGCCTTGACTTTTTTAGCTTCGCTGCTACTTCGTGGTGTTTCTTTTTTTGTCAAGAAAAAAAGAAAGGCAAATAGAAAAATCATTCAAATTGCGCTAATTGTTTGCGTTATGAATTTAATTAGGCTTTTGATTGGTGGTACGAAAGCGTTCACTCAATAAATCTATGAGCAATAATCTTCAATTTATACTTTGCCTAATTTGTTTTTATCTTTATCTTTGTGGCAGATTAATCAAACAAACGGCTTCGTAGCTCAACTGTATAGAGCACCACATTACGGCTGTGGAGGTTTAAGGTTAGAATCCTTACGAGGTCACAAAAGGAACCCAGCACGAAAGTGCTGGGTTTTTCCTTTTAAAGCGATTAAAGTTTACTTTAAAAAGCAATTTAAAAGGAAAAACCCTACAACTGCAGAGCAGTTGGGGTTCTATGCTTGGGTAAGCCCAAAACGAAACGGATCATGGAATAATCCTTAAAAGGAAAAACCCTACAACTGCAGAGCAGTTGGGGTTCTATGCTTGGGTTAGCCCAAAACGAAACGGATCATGCGCAGCATAATCCCTTAAAATGAATGTCAGATTTTTTATTCAAAATAAACAGTTAATTCTAAGAAAAAAAACCCATGTAATATGGGATCCAATAAGCCGGAGAAATAAGCAAAGCCATTTCATAAGCACTGTCATATAGTAGTCCCCCAACTTGCATCAAAACACCAGGCTTTTTATATGACATTGTCTTCGGATCATAAAGTTCTATATACCGAACTTTCATATTGTAATTGATGAAATAGAATAAAACCACGAAGAGTGAATAAGAGAGTAGGTATGCGAATGCGTGAGAACGTGAATCTAAAGGAATTAAGAACATCATTGAAATACAGATTGTATTGATCAATGCGAGTAACATGACAGACTTGGGTTTTGTCATGGCCCTTCTAATGATGATTACATCATCGTCCGTTTTTACTTTTCTAAGTTGAAAATTATCTGAATAAGCCAAATAGAATGCAGCAATGCCCACAATAATTGTTGCGCTTATCAAAGCAGGCAAGACATTGCCGGCAATGAACTGATCAGCAATGAAAAAAGCAGGGACACAGAAAGCTGGGCCTTCAACAAAAGAGCGAAGGATTATCTCACCGGGCTTAGAAAGTTTACGGCCAAACAAATAAGTGCTTCCTTTTCGGATATTACTTATGGTTAAACCTGTTTCGATAAGCAGATGAAGTAAACTGCTGCTTAGAAAAATGATAAGGTAATTTATTCCGTAAAAAGTGATCAAAATCGACGTGATCAGCAGGATGTATATTAATACATTAAAATTGGCATTACCATGAAATTTGGTTGATTTTCTGACAGAAAACATATTCTTTTAAACTATTTGTTAGCATTTTTAATTGGAACCAACTTTTGTTTTTCTTCATCCCAGAGGCCTAATCCGAGTAAATGCCAAACTTCAGTTATCGAGATCTTTTTAAAGTGAAATTCGTTATTGAGAGCTTCTTGTGCCTCATGAAGGCGATAAAAAGGAACTTGGAAATGGATGTGATGTGCGGTGTGGCAAACCACATTTCCTATTAGCCACCTGAACCAAACAGGCGATTGAAGATCAGTAGCTCCATACATTGTTGCTTCTTTCCAATTCCATTCCTCGTCAGATCTCCAATAGGTATCTTCGAATTGATGTTGCCCATAAAAAGTAAATGCTGCAATCCCAAAGAACAATATTAAAGGAAGGAAAAAAATAATAAAGACGGATACAAAGCCAATCTTCGAGATTATGAGCCAGAATAATAAAAGGTATAAAATATTGTGTATTAGAACCGAAAAGATGGCCTTTTTATTGAAATTTGGATGGATCAATCGGCATGCCAAGCCGTAATTGACCGTTGGTACTATGATCAACCTTGCAAACCGTGATCGCATGAATGTATACAAGGTTCGTTTTATCCTGGAAGCATTTCGAAATTCAGTGATCGTCATCGTCCAAATCTCGGGATTAAAGTCGCGTTTGTCAAGATTTCCAACATGCATATGATGGCTATTGTGAATAAATTTCCACATGGAATAAGGTATCATTATCCCAAACCCAATTATGTTGCCTGTAAGATCGTTCAAATTGGCCGATCTAAAATAACTTTGGTGTCCGCAATCATGTTCTATGACGTAGCTTCTGCACATGAAGGCTACGGTAATTGGGATTGAAACAACTAATATCCAGAAAGTTGAATTGAGAATGGAATAATAACTTAATAAAATTCCAAAATATAACATAAGAATGGTCAAGATCAATTGGCTTATGGCGTAATATGGATTCCGTATTGCGTATGGTTGAAGGATCTTTATAGCTTTATCGAATTCTGCTGAGTTCATAGTTAGGCAAAGTTAAAAGCGAAGATGAATAAAAGTAATAATTAATGCTATATTACAGATAGATTTTTAAATTAGTAGTACAAACCACAATACAGTTGAATAAAAGTCAAAATAAAATTTATCTTTTTACAGGTTCCGTTCAAATTCTATACAAGGATTGGATGGACCTTAATCTTGATGAACATGAACTTAACAGATCGTCATCTTTCTATAATGTTCAAGACCGGAATACTTTTGTTGTCTGCCGCTTTTACCTTAAAAAGTTGGCGTCAGAATTTCTGGATCTGCCTATCGAGAATCTTAAAATAGGGTACGGAACTAATGGAAAACCCTTTATTGCAAATGAGAAACTCTATTTCAACTGTTCTCATACAGAAGATATTTTTGTAATAGCGATAACAACACTCGGGGAAATAGGAATTGATATCGAATGGCTACATCGTCCCGTAGTAATTTCCAAACTCTCTAATTTGATTCTTTCTGATAGGGAGCAATTTAGTTTATCGCAGTGTCGTGAAGACAAACGAAAAGAAATGTTTTTGAAAATATGGACAGTTAAGGAATCCTTTTTTAAAGGACTTGGAAGTGGATTGTCATCACCATTGAAACATATTGAAGTGAAATTTAAAAATGATTCAGTAGCTACAATTTTGAATACATTTGCAGGTGAAATTGATCTCGAAAACTGGCAAATTTTAATACCTGAACTGAAAAGTGATCTAATTGGAGCAATTGCTATTAATTATCGTTCGTTTAACATAGAATTGGATAAACAATGTCTGTCTGAAATAATATCTTCTGAACTTGACTTATAACATGATGAAATCTATCCTCTCTGAATTAGATCAAAAAATCTCAATACATCCGGATAAACTCCTGTACGTGTTTCTGGATATCAAAGGTGAGGTAAAAGAATCGTATACCTATCGTGAGTTTGATCTTCGCTCAAAAAATATCGCTGCACATATTTATAATAACGATGATCTAAAACAGGGAGACAGAGTTTTATTAGTGTATCCTCCCGGATTGGAAATGATCTGTTCATTCTTTGCGTGTGTGCGTTTGGGATTAATTCCGGTTCCTGTTTATCCGCCTTCAGCGAATGGATTTGAAGCGGCCATTCGAAAAATGAAATTGATCTGTGATGATTGTGGCGCATATGCGATCTTTACGACTCGAACGTATCAATTATCGGCACAGATAAACCTGGGGCGTATCAAAGCCGAAGGGAAGAGCGATTTAGGTCTTTTTGATAAGGTTAAATGGATTGCAACGGATGAAATCGGAAATGAGGATCCGCAATCCTTCGAAGAAGCATTTTCGGAAATACTTTTTTTACAATATACATCAGGATCAACTAGTGAACCAAAAGGTGTGATCATTACACACGATAACCTGCTGGATAATTGCAATAACGTCGTTGATCACACACCGATCGGCGTTTCATGGTTGCCACAATACCATGACATGGGTTTGATTGGTTACTACTTGTTCTTTGCATTAAAAGGGGGAACCACTTATGGTTTTTCGCCTACAGATTTTATTTTGAAACCGGCTCTTTGGCTAGAAACCATTACTAAATATAAAGGAACAGCTACATCTGCTCCTAATTTTGCATTTGATTACTGCCTTGAGGAGGGAAAAATTAGTGATGAGGTACTCGAAACATTGGATCTCAGTTCACTTCGCTTCGTAATGAATGCGGCTGAACCCGTAAAGCCTACTGTTTATTCATCATTCATTCAAAAATTTAAGACCTATGGCCTTCATCCTGAAGCTTCATTTACTGCATATGGTTTGGCTGAGAATACGCTTGCAGTAAGCAATTATGGTAGAGCAATCCACTATTTTGATCCCGGATCCTTAAAGAAAGGAAATGCGGTAAAGCTCATTGGATCTTCCGGCTCTCAAAACGGAATTGCTTTAATGAGTTGTGGAAAGACGCTGGGAGATACAGTTGTAAAGATCGTTAATGTAGATAATGAACCCTATGAGCTGGATAACGGCAAAGTGGGGGAGATCTGGGTTAATGGTTCCAGTAAAGGAAACGGATATTGGAACAATCCGGAAAAAACGGAAGAGATATTTCACGCAACAATGGTAGGGGATGAACGTCAGTGGCTACGCACCGGTGATCTGGGGTTTGTTCAAGATGATGAACTATACGTTTGCGGAAGAATTAAGGACATGATAATCATTCGTGGTCAGAATTATTACCCTCAGGATGTTGAGTCCCTTTTTGAAGAAGATCCACATGTTCGTAAAGGCTGTGTTTCGGCTTTTTCAGTTGGATCGAAAGATGGGACCGGACTTACAGTTGTTATAGGCATAAAGAATAAGCGTAATCTACCTGATTTTGAGCATATAAATAACCGGGCTGTTAGTTTGCTGGGGATTCCGGTCGAACGAGCGATCGCAGTCTTGGCAAGAGATGTCGCGAAAACCAGTTCCGGAAAGATCAGAAGACTGGAAAATAAACGCATGCTCGAAGCCGGTGAATTTGAGGTGCTATATGAATACAAATCAACACATCAAACCAAAGACGATTCTTACCAAAGACTGAACTCAAATGCTGAAATAGATGCCTTGTTCAACCTTTATGGTTTGACAGGGGGTGAAACGTCCACTTTGGGAGATTCAGGATTGGATTCCTTGAAACTGGCTGAATTTGCACATGATCTGAAGGAACTTATTGTACGTTTCCGGTTTGAAGATCTGGCTGAAGAAGTCGATCTGAGGATCCTTCAAAAAATAGCCGTTGCTGAATTGTACGATATTCTTTATGATCTCAGTATCACCAGTCGTATGGCCCGATTTACGTTCAAACGCTCACTAGCAAGGATCAATGCGGAATATGGTGAGATCGAACGAAAATTAATGATTCGGGATTCGTTAATGGAACAAAAGGCAGATAAACCTGAACACTTTTTAAGTAGAGATGGTGAAGCAAAGATCTTACTTACAGGCGGCACAGGATTTTTCGGTCCTTTCTTGATCAAAAGTCTGCTCGAACAGCAGCATGATGATATCGTGGTTCTTGTTCGTTCGAAAGACTCACACGCGGGATTTCAGCGCCTAAAAGAAGCTTTTTTAACCATCGGGTGTAGCGAGATTTTGTTGAATGAATTTGTGACCAGAGTCTCTGTGGTATGTGGTAGTTTGGATCGCCGTCATTTGGGTTTGAATGAACAAGACTGGGATTTTCTGTCGAAGAATATTCATACGATCTACCACAACGGAGCATTGGTGAATTACCTGCTAGATTACGAAGCCATGCGCGGAAGCAATGTGGAAGGCACCAATGAGATAATACGTCTAGCAAACAGCCAACGACTAAAGGTCCTGAACTACATTTCGACGACTTTTATTTTTGGATGGTCAACCAAGGATGTGCTCTATGAGACGGACTGCAATGAAGAAATGGCCTTGCTAGATTTTGGATATAGCCAGAGCAAGTGGGTATCCGAAAGACTTGTTGAAAACGCCCGAAAAAAAGGTTTGCCCGTGAGGATCTTCAGACCTGCCCTGATCTCACCTTCGATCGACGGGAAAGGGTACAACTTTGATATTTCCATTCGCTTATTATCCTTTATGCTCAAATACGGGATCGGAACCTCTGCAAATAACCAGGTAAGTTTTACGCCTGCTGATATTGGAGCGAACAATATTGTTGCCATTTCATTGGTCCCTGAAAGCGTCAATCATATATTTCATGTGACCAGAGATGTATTTTCAAGTATGCAGGATGTAACGGCCATACTTGGTCAATTAGCAGAGAGGGAATTCAGGAATTATCCATTGAAGGAGTTCGTTCCGGAGGTTATCAGTCGTTGCAAAAAGGATGATCTCTTGTTTCCCTTGCTTAACTTCCTGGTTCGTTCGGTAGATAATATCAGTTCAATGGAATTTAAACGCTATGACAACGGTAATTACCAGAAATTCAGGAAACTTTCCCCCTTCGGCAAAGAAGATGATACTCTGGAGGCAGTTGTGAATGGGATCTATCAGTTCATGACCAATAATCATATTATAGAATCAGAAAAAAGTGAAAATGAAAAATAAAAATATCATTCCGAAGATTTCGGTCGTGGAAACCTTGCTCGACACACCTGAAATGCTGAAGAGTCCCGTTGTAGTATTTGAGAAATACAGAAAAAAACTTGGCCCGACCTTCCGTTTTAGATTTGGAATCAGAGATACGATCGTTACTGCTGATCCTGAATTACTGAAGCATGTCCTGAAAGACAATAACGACAATTATCACAAGTCACATATCCAGACAGAACGATTCGTTGAATTTCAAGGGGTCGGGTTGACTAACAGTCATGGTGATTACTGGCTACGTCAGCGAAAATTATTAAGTATGGGCTTTACGCGTGGACGTTTGGCGGAGATCCTACCCATCCAGTTGGAAGTACTTCATGATTTCCTGAAATCCTTTGATCAAGCAACACAGAAGGGAATTGTTGACATTCATGAGCAAATGGTAAAGTTCACACTTCTTTCGGTCGGGAAGTCACTTTTTGGGAAGCAGATGAAGGAAGAAGAACTGGAAAAATTTGCAGCGGCCATTGCTGATATCCAGCGATACATTGTAAAAAAAGTTGTCCAACCATATCTCATGCCTTGGTTCTACCTCACAGGCCAGGACAAGAAATACCACAAGGTCAGAGAAGAAGGGGACCAGATTATTATTGATTACATCGAGGAACGAAGGAAAAAACCGGGAGAAGGCAGTGATATTCTTGAATTGATCCTCTCGACACCATTCAAGGGAACAAATGAATTCATGAGTGATGAGAAGGTAAAGGTTGAGATCTTGCAGTTGCTCGTAGCCGGAAATGAAACATCCACCACTGCGGCCACTTGGACTTTCTACATTATCGCGAAACATCCGGAGTGTTTACAGACGATTCGTCAAGAAATAGAGGAAACTTTTGGTGAGGAAGAAGTCAACTACAGCAGATTACATAGTTTAAAATATACTATTGCAGTTCTAGATGAAGCAATGCGCATGTATCCTCCTTTCTGGATGATCGATCGTGAGGCGCAGGTTGACGATGAGTTTAATGGGATGAAAATTCCAAAAGGGACAACAGTAATCCCTTATATCTATGGGGTACATCACAATGCTGAATACTGGAAAGACCCGGAGAAATTCGATCCTTTCCGTTTTTTAGGAGAAAGTGGTGATAAAATCCATCCGTTTGCACATATTCCTTTTGGAGGTGGACCAAGGGTCTGTATTGGTCAGAACATGGCCAAAATGCAGGTGTTATTGGTGATGAGTGCAATCGTCAGAGCTTACGATTTCGAACTAACTGATAAAAAGGAACTTGGCTTACATGCCATGATGTTGCTTAAACCAGATGGTCCGGTTAATATGAAGTTTCATCGGATCCGAAATTAGTGACCGGTTGGCTGCTTTCCCATTTTTCCTCGATTTCACGGGCAAGTTCAGGTGAGGTAGTGTAGTTAACCTTCTGATGATCCCGCTTCAAGATCAGTTGCTGCTCGACTTGTTTTAGCGGTAATACCCCTAACTCCAATTCGTCATATATCCGATTTAAAGTGTCCATCGGTTCGCTTATAAGTTCTTTGAAAGTAAGTTCATATAGCTGTTCCGAAGGAATTTGTTTTCTGAAGTAGTGATAAGGTTCTCTCAGTTTGATGTAGGAATTGATGCAATAACCTTGAAGTTGCTCATCGTTTACCTTTTGAAAACTTACCTCTTTCTGAATAACTCTCCAGAAGTACATCGTAGAATGATATACTGAAAGTGGGTCGCGCTCAATGAAAACAAACTTAGCCTTAGGGTACCTTTTCAAAAGGTGAATTGCTCGACCTGTATCACCAGGAGATTTGACGACCACCCTTTTACCACCTGAAGCAAATGATATTTTCTTGATAAGAAAATCGTAGTCATCCAGCCAGCCCTCCTGATCTTTTGGTCGTTTTAACCCAATCATGCGACCGAACCAGTATTCATAACGCTTTGGAAATATGTGGCCCCATGTATAACTGTGATCACTTAAACCTGCACACATAGCCGATTCTAGCTCTCCGGGCATATTCAGGTTCATGGTAACCCGTTGAAAGGAATAGGGAATCTTGAAAATCCTGCAGAAAGCATTCATTGGAGGCTTCAGCCATCGTTCAGTCAAGATGAAATGATCAATGAACAAGAATTGATACACGGAAATAGTTGTGTGGTTTGAATCGGCTACTAAAAGCTCCTGTAAATGAGTTGTTCCGCTGCGCCAATGACCAAGAATAAAAATCGGATCCTCTTGTAGTTTATGTTTTCGGATCTTCCTTTCAAAGAGCAGTATTTCTGTTAAACGAAATGGTTCGAATAAAATGTAGCGAAGCAAGAACAGGATAAATACCGGTATTCTCCGAAAGCTCACACCACCGTTCTGAAAAGTGATCAATAGTAATTTCCCTAAGGGATAAAAGGGAAGTTTTCTAAGTTTTGAATGCATTTTATTCAAACAAATAACAAAATTTTCTTACTACATGATCGTGTAAGCTCGATTTAAAAGTAGGGATTCTTTCAAGATATTTACTTAATTTTATACAGCTTATTGAAAATTGATAGCTAGTATTTATACAATGATCGATTACAAATTCATACAGACTTCTGACAATGATTTTCAGCGGAAGCTGCAGGAAAGGGTGAATAATTATTTCGTGAGGAACGAAATCGTCAGAAAAGCTGATATATCGATGCTCTGGAAGACTTTTTTTGCTGTTGGATTCTATGCCTTGGTCTATGTTGTGATCCTTTTCGGTTCGATTTCAAATCTGGGAGTTTATTTCTTTTTGTGGGTTTTACTCGGACTAGGGCAGACCTTTATTGGTATTTGCGTGATGCACGATAAGGTACATGGGGCATATACAAAAAATAAATTCGCTTCTTTTTTACTTGAAATTCCGATCCTTTTAATCGGTGTTGAATCTAAGATCTGGTCGATCGAGCACAACATCATTCATCATAATTATACGAATGTGAATGGAATCGATCAGGATATCAATCCGCGCTTCTTTTTTCGTTTTTCAAAAGATCAGCCGAAACGTTGGTTTCATCGCTTTCAACATCTGTACGCGACGTTTTTATATGGCTTGATGACCATTGAATGGATTACCTTGAAGGATTTCGATAAAGTAAGGAAATTCTATAGGCTGGGATTTTTAAAGACTGGTTGGGAAACAGCATTACTCACTTTGCAGATCCTGATTAAGAAACTTGTTTTTTTTACCGTTTTTCTCATAATACCGTTGTTGGTTCTGCCTTTACCAAATTATCTCATCGTTCTGATGTTCCTCACAATGGTCGTTGTTTCGGGTATTGTCATGACGATCATTTTTCAATTGGCTCATGTTGTTCCGAATGTCGAATTTGCAGATGTTGATCGAGATAAACAGGTCAACTGGCATTTACATCAAATGCGAACTACTTCAAATTTTGCTATGAATAATAAGGTGATCACTTTCTTTCTAGGGGGATTGAACTTTCAGATTGAACATCATTTGTTCCCTGATGTATGCCATGTTCACTATCAATCTCTTTCTAAGATTGTTCAGTATACAGCAAGGGAATGCGATTATCCGTATCATTCGAACAGCACTTTTTTAGTTGCCATAAGAAAACATTACAGTCTGCTTAAAGAGTTAGGCAAATGAAATGTTTTGTGCCTTTTAAATAAACTGAATACTATTGCAGAGAGTGTGAAATAGTACCCTTCAATAAACGCATGGCTAAAAGCGATATTATACTCTGTCTTCTTCGTTTTCTTTCTGATTTTCGCTCTTCATCATGGACTGCCCAAAACGAAACGGATCATGGAATAATCCTTAAAATGAATGTCAGATTTTTTCATTCAAAATAAATGCAAGGCAATCAAGAATCTCTCCTTAACTTTGCGTAAATTGTTTACATGACATTTCGCGATTTAAATTTGAAGAAACCACTTTGGAATGCCTTAGATGATTTAGCATATCAAACTCCAACAAGTATTCAGGCTGCAGGGTTCAAGGTGATGATGTCCGGAAAGGATACCATTGGAATTGCGCAAACTGGAACAGGTAAGACATTGGCGTATTTGCTACCGTGTCTGTGTATGTGGGAATTTTCGAAAGAACCTCATCCCCAGATTTTGATCATTGTGCCTACTCGAGAATTGGTCGCACAGGTAGTGCGTGAAGTGGAGAAGTTAACAACTTACATGAACGTGGCTGTCTGTGGCGTGTATGGTGGCACCAATATGAATACGCAAGCCGCCATGGTTTTGCAAGGATTGGATATCCTTGTTGGAACGCCTGGGCGAATTTTAGATTTAGCAATAAGTGGTTCTTTGCAATTGAAACATGTCAAGAAAGTGGTGATTGATGAAGTGGATGAAACCCTTAGCTTAGGATTTAGACCGCAGCTATTGCACATATTTGATTTTTTACCTGCGAAACGACAGCACATGGTTTTTTCAGCGACACTATCGGAAGAAGTATCGGTGTTTTTGGATAGCTATTTAATAACGCCTGTTCGTGTTGAAGCAGCTCGTGTTGGTTTGCCCATTGAAAAAATTGACCAAACAGGGTACCGCGTGCCGAATTTCCTTTCCAAAGTTGTCTTATTGCGTCATCTCATTCAACAGACCGGTGACAGCTCAAAAATTATAGTTTTTGTTTCCTCTCGTACCTTAGCCGATTTATTGTTTGAAGCGTTGGAAGGGAGTTTAACGAATACCTTAGGTATTATTCATTCCAATAAAGCACAGAATTTCCGCTTCGATACGGTGCGAAATTTTCAAGCTGGGGAAATTCGTGTGTTGATTGCGACCGATTTAATAGCGCGTGGTATTGATGTGACAGATGTTTCACATGTGATTAATTTTGATATTCCGGAAAGTCCTGAAAATTATATTCACCGCATCGGACGAACGGGTAGGGCTGATAAAAATGGTATCGCGATCACCTTTGTGTCTGAAAAAGACGGAGCAGCGTTGGTCTCCATTGAAGAACTCATGCAGCAACAACTATCATTCACCAAAGTAACGGAGGATATCGTATTTACAGACGAACTTTTGGAATTCGAGAAGCCAAAAATACTCATTCCTGGGAAGGCCCTTAAATTACCTCTACGAGAAAATAGTGGCGATTCTTTTCATGAGAAAATAGCGAAAAACAAAAAGGTAAACGTCCGTTACAACCATAAAAAAGCCATGTTAGAGAAGTACGGCAAACCCAAGAGAAAGCGTTAGAAGGATGTTTTATTAGGCGTTTTAAATTGAATTTCCTCTAAGTGTGTTCTTGGAAAACCTAGATTAATTATCGTGAAAGTATCTATTTATTACTCGGTAAAGTATAACGCAAGCCTAGGCTAGACCCAAAGCCAACATTAAATTTAACGGTATTATTCGGTATGGAATTTAATTGAATCGTTGGACGGAATTCATTGTAAATAACAAATGGCTTCCAAAATTCTCTTTTGTTGCCTAATTTAAAGTTTATTCCCAATGGAATGTAGGCACTACCACCCATTACCATAAAATTGCCATACGTCTCAGATTCTATATTTTCAGAATTACCATTACTTTCATACCCTGAATAAGGTTGAATATATTCTGATGTACGTAATGTCGTAGTCGAACGATAACTCATGCCAATTGAAAGACCAAGTCCAGCATGAAAAGCCCATCTTTTACCTGCATTCGCCTCAAAAATATAAGCCGCATCTAACCTTAATTGGTCGTTGCTATAGTTTCCGTTATAAGAGCTCGAAATAGTTGAATCTACATAATACATTTGACCTGTCTGCGAAGACAATAAGGTGTCAACAACATTACTTTCATAATAATGACCAGAAACGTTAAGGAGTTCACTGTGTACATTAGAAATACCAATACGTAAAGTGCCTTTCGGGCATTTTGCAAAGCTCAAGCCTAATTGAATGGATTGAAAATTAGATGAATTGGATTGATTAAAATTATCACCCATCATCAAGCCAGAAAAGAAATAACCATTTTGCTGATAAGCACTAAAGTCTTTACTTAAAATACTGGATCCTGGGGCCAATAAGGTAAAATCAGACAACTTATTTTTTGAATTATCAATATCCATAAAAGAACCAGCGTTAAGGTGGATCTGAGTTATTTTGATTTGAGCATTTAGCTTACTAAAGGTTAAAAATGCGATAAATAGAAGTTGATTTTTCATAGCTAAATTTTAAATGAAATTACAATAAATTTGAACCAAATCCAGTTTTTTTTTGGTCTGTAAATTTTATCACGTCCCTTAACGAATATTCTGTTTTAATATTGTTTAGAAAAATAATCTCTTACAAATGCATGCTGTTGGTTCTCAGTCATGTTATCGGTTTTTTGTGTTTCAATTTTTATATTTTCAAATCGATGATCTTCTTTTATAGGTTATATAATTCCGTTTTAGCACTAGTAGGGCCAAAGAGAATTACACCATTATAATTTTTTATTACTTCTCCTAACTTCTTGTAATAATCGTGTTGCTCTCGCTGCTCCTTATTGTGCATGACATGCTCCCCTTTGTTATTACTTTCTTGTTTTTCCTCAAATGTAAATTTTGAATGAATGATTTTTGTTTGTATGGCTTCTTTAGAGAATTCCATAAGGTGTGCACTTGAATGATCCATCCAAATACCAATTTTTTTTACTAGTGTCATTTTTTTTGGTTTAATTATTTATCAAATGTCGCTATGTATCTTTGATAATAAAATGACGGAAATCATAAAATAAATAATATATATTAATCTATTTCTTGCCAGTTAAAACAAAATGATTACATTAGATTGATAATTTCCCTTATCAGGTTTTGGGGAGTATTATAAAGTTGTTAGGTCACAAAACCTTTAGATTTTTTTTTTAGTTATGGAAATTATATTTATAATTATTTTAATTTGTTGTTGTCTCGGTGCAGGCCGAAAAATCCAAAAAGCGAGTTGCAGAGTTTGCGGTTGGAGAGGTTCGCGTACCCTTTGGAAGCAAAATAATGGTTGTCCCAATTGCCGAACTGATGAAACTCCAGTTAATTATGAGGAATAATTAATTCTATTTTTCATTTTCTTCAATATAAAGTTCATTAATCACTATATTTTGTTCTTTATTTGAATTAGCATCTAGTTTTCTTCAGCTACTTGGTAAAGTCTGATAAAAACTTATTGGGAAAATTAAGAACATTCAATATCGGCTGCTGACTTTCAACATCGTGAAGACTATTCGACATAGCATTTTTAAATCTTACATCAATGTGTGGGTAATAATTGTTAATGTTATTTGTCAAACATATTTGATAAGATTCCTTGTAATTAATAAATTTTCGGTAATTATCGAAAGATAAGTTGTCTAAATACTTAATACATATAATTGAATCTTCAGTTATTACTTGATGCGCGTACATAGGTATGTTTGTATCCCCATCTGCTCTATAAATGTCATCAATTCTCTTTTTTAATTGTTCTGAAGATAACCATACTTCTTGTGCAGGTGAAACATTTATTAGATTGCAAAAAACAGAAGCTCTTTTATCAAATTTTGATTTAATTGAATTGAAGTCATTAGGGACTAAATTTATCCAATCTTCTAAAGTATAAGCAATATATTTAGGATAGCCTGTCGATGTATAATCTGCAGACTGACCTTTGGTAAGAATCGATTTTAAATTTGAAATTAATTTTGTTTCAATCAGCTTATCCAAACTTTCAATAAATTTAGAGGCTGATTCAGAACCATTTTGCATGTTGTTTATAACAAATTTGTCTTCATTAAAAGTAATCCTTATTAAGTCCTCTATGGATTTTGAATTCGAATCTGTTTTATCTGCGTTTTGCTGTATGAAAAAAGGTTGACCTTCTTTTATACCTGTGGCTATTCCACATTCAGTTTCAAAAATACGTTTGAAAATATTTTTATTGGAATCATCAAAACCATCTGCAAAATTTGCGATGTTAGGTATAATCGTTGTTAAGGCATTATTCTTATATGAAAGGTATTTATTTACAAGATGCTTGTGAGCATTTGGTTTAATCTTATCATCTATTTCAGCGGTCAAACTATTAATTACTTTCGTAAGATTTCCTCTAACATGCATGTTGTTAGATTGCCCAAAACTAATTTTATCACAAATCTCTTTTTTCAACTTAAGCAATAATTCATTTGCTTGATAATCGTAATAAGCCTTGATTAGGTTTTTTAAATTAGTCAACTCCGCTTCATACCATTGCGCTTTTTTTATCACGTACCATGTCGGCCCCTCCTTAATTGTGGCATACTGCGTAATTACAGTGTCGGCAAGATTTCTATTAATGATTTCTTGACTTTCAATAATTACAGTGGATTTTAAATCTGATAAAGCCTTAATCTCTGAATCGTACAACATCGATAAATCGTCGATGCGAGTATCCAATGTTTCATATACATAACTCAATCTCGTTAAACCTTGGCTTAATGCTATCTCTGTGCCTCTATCGTAAAACTCATTTAATATTTTAGTTGTAATACTCTCAGTTTGAAAACCACTCTGTAAAATAAATTCGATTAATTTTGAAGAGGTTTTATCTTTAATATCATTATCGAATAAACGTTTTAATCCTTCTGCCGAGCTTTCATCTTTTGTTTCAATTCCATCAGAATATTGCCTATCAATATTGGACTCTAAATAATCTTTCCAATATTTTTCTTTAAGCAGCGATAAATTTAATGGTTTTCCGTCCACCTCTTTTGCTTTATTATCGTAACCGTTGTATTTGTCCGATTCAATGTAGGCCAAAAAATTATCTTGAAATAAAGGCCGAACTTCCAAATCAATATTATCTTTTGAAGCTCCATTAGTTCCAATAAAATTTTCGTAAACCACACGTTTAAGATTAGTTTTGACGTATTCTTCAAAAAAATCGCGCCCGCTTCTAATTTCGGAATAACCTGCTGACCAGTATTGTTTTACCCAAGGTAATTTATTATTTAATGATGTTACCGAATTAGGCAACATAGTACGGTCAAGAGCACTTTTTATACTACCACCGTATGTTCGAACAGAAATCATTTCAAGCAAACGAGCCACATCTTTATACCTTTGTTTAATGTCTGTAGCTTGTCCCGCCATATTTTCAAAATCGATTAAAATCGCCGAATTAAATGGTAGAAAAGGAACATGTCCTTGGTTATCTTTGTCTGCAATGATGGCAAATTTGGAAAAATTAGTGTCTCGTATCGCAGCTTCATTTGCCACATTAGTATCATTTGATAATAGATTGCTCCAACGATAAATGAACCCAAAATAATCTCTTTGAACAGCATCTAATTCTTTCCAAAATGCAAAAACATTCGTTTTGTATCGATCTACGTTTTCGCCTTGTTGAAAACCAACAAATACATCAGGCATATAAAGTACAGCAGTAGGTTTACTAAAAAACTGGCCTTTAAGTGTATAAAGCTCATCATAAAGAATCTGCGTAAGGTCTAGATAGATAGAGCTACCAGTACCACCGGCCACACTCAATACTATAAAAGTTTGAATATCAATGTTTTCATTTTTATGTATATCATCAATTGATTTAATGATTAACTTAATTTTATTCTTGAAATCACCTGCAATTGAAGCAATTGCCAATCGCCCTTGAGGTCTGTTTGCTGAGCTGCCATTTTCTAAAGGCCCGTTCTTCATTGTTTCACACGCACTTGGATCTAACCAGGTATCAACGTTTTTTCGTATTTCATTGTTAGCGGCCGAAGTTCGTAGGTAGGACGTTACGTTTATCTTAGATAAATCAACTTTTTCTCTTTCCGGAAAAGGATTCCCCTTGGCATCGACTAGGTCATTTGTATCGGTATCGATAAAAAGAAAATAATCTCCTTCTCTGTTCTTTTCTCTAATTTCACTCACGGTTTTTAAACCAGAACCACCCAATGCAATAAATAAATTTGCCATAGCTAATAAACTTATTTATCGATATCTAGATCATTATTTATGCATTACAGCATAAGCGTTATGAACATGATCCCAGAAGTCTTCGTATTTAATCCAAAAATATCCATCAACTCCAAATTCCGTTCCCCAACTATTCATTACATAAAAAGCACCACCTTGTTTATCATCATCATACCCAATAACGCACATAGCATGTCCTGAATTTGGATTTATGCCATTAGCATAACCACTCCATACACCATCAGTTGCCCTTAAGTCTTGACTGCTCCAATCACTTTCATAACATTGAATTCCAAAAACAACAGGAAAATCTAGATACAGTGCCTTTTTTATTTCTATATTACTATATAGACTATAAAAATCATATAATTTATCTGGAAATTTCTCTGCATTTTTTTGTGTTTCATCATACTTAATACAATCATTTTCACTTCTAGCTTCACTCTCATAATCATAAGGTTTACAGCCATCCACTTTTAATAATTCAAGGCTTTCTTGAATATTAGTCCCTTCACCACACGTCGATTTTACTCTATTATATAAATTAGTTGCAGAAAAGGGGTGATATTTAGAATTGCCCATCTCAATTCTTCTTACAATCGTTAGTGCTGCATAGGCTGAGGCCCATGAGGTACAAGACCCGAGTGTGCCTTGATTTCCTATAATTGGACTATAATTTATAATGTATTTATTTGGGAGAGAATCTTTAGGCAATAATGAATCTTTTTTACTAATTAAGGTATCTATATTAAACGGTTCATTTTTATGTATGGTATCATTTCCTATTATATACCCAAATTCTTTAAACTGAGTCCAAAGTAAGGGCCGTTCTAATTTTGATTGAAAAAGAAAAGCAATCGAACCTGCTAACCAAAGACTAATAATTATAAATACTTTAACTGTTGTTTTACTTTTGCTTGAACTCATAAGGCTTTAAATTAATGACCAATTAATAGAATCTATGCTTCTATTTGATGTTGATTTATCAAGTGGATAATAATAACATTTCTCCAAATCATAATGAAATATAAAATATGAGTCATTTTTGATTGATTGAACCCATGGCGAATCTTTCTCTACTATTTGAGATTTTATTGCGATTAAATTTTGAGCATTATTTTCTTTATCTATATAATAAAGGAAAGGTATTGATTGTTCCTTAAGTATACTTGAGACTAATATTAATTTATTTGTTGGTCCTACTTGTCTATCATTGTAAATAATACCTGCAGGACTCATTTTTTCATCATCTGACATTATCGGATCAGTTTTTTCTTTTTCATTTGTAGTTTTATGACAAAATCCGCAAAACATCATAAATTCATCAATTGGAGTAAGATTTTTTTCGATAGAAAGAAAAATTAAACATTCCGATATATATTTTACATATTTTCTGCTCCGATCATCATTTATAAAGTCAGAAATTGTTTTGTTTTTTAGATCATTATTTGTATCATTAAGATTGACCTTTAACTTAATTGTGTCTTCAATTAATTCTTCGGAACATGTAAAAAAAGAAAAGCTAATTTCTCTGTCAGCTCCATCTCCCGTATAAGGAGGAGGTTTTAAATTACTATGGCCAATAACTATCCATTTTGATTTAGCACCAAAAGAAAGCGATAAGTTGGCTGATATAGCAATTAAGACTACTGTGCAAAAAGCAACATAGGCATTAGTAGTTATGGTTATTGATAAAATAATACTAATTATAGCTATTACAATTAATATAGAATTATATAATTTTAAACCTTTTAACTCATTGATACCTTCAATAAAGTTACTATATTTCTTTTTCGATCTCCATTTATTGGTCCACAAGTCATTAACTATAAACCATATTGCAAAATATAACATTATTAATGACAATAAAGTGTCAAAATCTTGACCTAAAAATTTTATTGCTCCAAAACCATCAATAAAGGTTTTTAAACCCCAATAGATTAAAAATAAAGGCATCCAAACAAGAGCTGAAAATAATGCTGTCTTTCCAAAATTTTGCAAAATAGATTCTTTCCGTTCTTCAGCTTTAAATGCTTTGTATGCATCATAAACAACAAAAGCACCCGCAGCTGAGCAAAGAGGAGACACATCAAATATTTCAGAGCCAAATTTGCCATTATAAACTATATTATAATCTTCTGTACCATCATTTATATATATACATTTGCCTATATAAACTCTTGAAGTTAAACCTATGGGAGCGTCACATAAACCCAGAAATTTAGAGCCTTCACCATTAATTCCTGTAGAAAAAATTTCTCCTCTAGAATTAACGAAACCTCTGATTTCCATTCTATCAGGATCTTCATTAGATCTTAATTTTATGTAGGCAAGACTTCCGCGACCCTTTACTTGAATTCTAATATCTAAAAAAGCGTCTCTAATTTGTGAGAAATTGGTGTTTATTCCATTTGTATTTCCAGGCGCATTAGATACTGGTATTGGTGTTGGAATGGTATTATTAATACTGGAAGTTGTCGCTGAAGCTCCAGTAGAATTTGTATTGGTAGTTGTGGAGTTTAGTGTAGTACTATTTTGTGAGCCCAAGCTGTCAATATAGTAGACATTATGTGGATTTTTAGCTATTTCAATCATTAGATTGATGTTAACATCACCAGAACAAACAACAAAAACAGATTTATCTTCAAGCTTTTCAATTAATTCATTAAATCCTGCACGACTTGAATTATCTTGTCCATCAGTAAATAATATAATATTGTAAATAGTAGATTCATTTTCTTTATAAAAATCTTTAATGTTTTCAATCATATTGGCAACATCAATCAATGCATCATTCATAGAAGTAACTCCAATAGGTTGCATTTGATTCACTGCATCTTTTAATACCGATGCTCTGTCATCAAAATCACACAAACGATATAAAGATTCTGAAAAAGAATATATAGCAATCTGCTCATTCGATTGACGAGAATCTATAAAAATATTAATGGATTCTTTTATTTCATCTAGAGACCCTGTTATACTTCCACTATTGTCAATCAATAAAAGATTTTTAATAGTCATTTTTAAATTTGCATTAATTCTACTAATCTCTCCAACTTCTCTATTTGCTGCTATAGACATGTCAATTATTTGCGCAAAACTCCCGTCACTTCCTTTACTTGTCGCTATATATCCATTTGACGCACCCAATCTGTTGGAATTTACTTGCACCATATGAGGTTTCATTATTTTTTTAAATAACCAGGCAAATAAAAAGTACAGTGCACAAATTAATATTGTTGCAATTATTACATTTAATATTGGGGATATATCCATTTCTTATATTTTAATACTTAATTTTTTGTAATTTTTAGCAAATCAAAATGTGTCTACTGTAGATTTGATTAGTTGAGAAAATTCATAGTCATCCTTTAATAAAGATTCAATTGAATTACCGTTCCAATTCTTAAATTCACTGAATAACACCTTCTTATTTCCTGTAGAAAATTCATCGTATTTTTGTTTGTCAAAATTTAGCAAAGTATTGATGTAAATTTTAACTACTTCTTGCGTTGTAGTTGAAAGTGGTGCAGAAATAATTTTAATTATATCATCATCTTTTAAGAAATGGAATATATAGGTTAATTTATTAACTCCTGAATTTGTTTCTTTTATTGCTAGAAAAGATGCTATATTAGTTCGAAAACCTTTTATATAATCTGGATTAGAATTTGTCTGAACAAGCTTATTAAATTTTAAATCATTTGATACTTTGAAAAGTGATACATCCTTTTCGTTTGGATATATTTTAATTTCCCAATCAATATCTCCACCGTCTAAACTATTATAAAATGGAATAACTTTATTCACTATTTTATCCCATTCATTTGGTAAAATTGAATTTTTCCCTTCATTTAATACTAAATCTGCTATACATATGGTATTTCCTTTCGTTTTAGCGATCATGTCCATAATTATTTCATTCAATTTTAGAACAAAATCATCATGATTACTTATCAATTTTTCTAAATCAAAAGAATCATTTTCTTTATCTATCAAAATAATTCTTTTCCACAAGTCAAAAACTTTTGCTTCATTTTGGATATCAAGATTCATGTCAAAATCTTCTATTTTACAAGCAATTTTAGTTGTAATTTTTTCGTTTATTTTAATTACAAAATCTGTTTCCATTAATTTAGAAGTCTTTTTTTCAACGACTGGGTTTTCTTTTCTGCAAAAAGCATCAAGTGTAGAAACATAATCATCGCAATCCTTAAGTAAACGATCATAAAGGGAACTTATCTCGTTATTAATAGAATAAAGCACTTTTCTTCTTGCTAGATACCTAATTAAAGCCTCATATTTGATCTCTTCTTCATTGATGGCATTAACTTTAGAATTATAGCTTACTGACATTAATATGATAGGAATAATAAAAATAATTGTTGTGCTAATGAACAAAATTAGATCTTTAAAATAGTTACCATCAAGTATATTACTAATTGGAATAAACAATAGCATCATGAGTAATGACCCAAGTATAATACTTCGTATAAAATAAGATAATGGGTGTGGTAAATTTTCTAGTTTTTGCAATAATTCACTCCTTTCAATTTTTTCTTTATCGTCACATTCAATCGAAGTCTTCGAGTCTAAATCTATTGCAAATTCATCGTAATACTTACGGCATTTACCGACAATTGGAAAGGGCTCATACTCTTTTTTAACGCCATTTTCATCTATGGTAAAATTATTTTTGTAAAGTTCTTTAGCTGCTTCTAAATTTTGCTGGACAAGAGCTTTGTATTTTTCAATTAGTATTCTAAGTCCACTTATGGAGGTGTATTTTTCTTTAAAAACTGCACTTGCTAATAATGCGGGATCTTTTTTTAAATTCTTTATATATTCTAATTGTTTTTCTGTTCTCTCTTTTAAGTCTTTTTTTATGTTAATAAAAACAGTAGTCATAAAGGTGGATCTTCTTTGAAGTAACGACCGTAAGAAATATTTAATATCTTCTGAAAAAAATGTTTTTAATTTTGAAAGTTCGAACCAACTATGTGGGTCTCCTTTCTTTTCATTTGATTTATATTCATATGGATTTGTAACTGCTCCTAATGATTTAAATATGGTTGTTGGGCTTAATTCATTTACTAGCGAATTCATATATTCATTAGTATCGCTTTCCGATAATATAAATAAACTGCCATCACTGTTGCTTTTTATTTTAGCTAAGATAATATTAGCAACCTCTTTACCCTTATTCTCAATTAAATCATCTGAGTCAAAATAAAGCGTCGTACCACCAAAAGTCGCATAATTATAATCTACTTTGTTACTTAATACTTTAGTGTTTTTTAAAGAAAGATGAAGAATTAGTTGGGCTAATTTTGCTCCATGTTGCACTTTATTTAAAAAGCCACCAAAATTACCAATGGTATTAATGTCTTTAAAAAACAAAATTGCTTCAAAAGGCTTCATTGGTCCAATCGGAATACCTTGAAGTAAATTTAATTCGAAAAGAAAGCGTTTATTGGCTTCTGTTTCTTTTTCATCCCAATCATTTTTCGAAAAAATTACTGCTTTTACATTAAGACTAGTATCTCCTCTGAGAAATCCATTTCCTTCAATGACCTTATCTTCAGTTAAGTTTAATTTAAAAGCGAAAAGAGTCATCAAATCCCTCGTTTTTTGGTCTTCTATGTCCCCCAAAAGGACAATGTTCCATTTCGTTCTATCTACAGCTTTATTATTTTCCTCATCTATTATAATAGATTTTAGATTCGATTTGAAGATATCTTTATATTTTTCCTTATCAAAAAAGTCATCGATAGCCTTTATATCTGAGCAATAAGCTTCAATATTCTCGCAAATAAACCAATCAGTGAAGTTTTCAGTGAAACTTGATAATTGATCGTTAATTTCGTTTTTGAGACTAGGTTCGCCAAAATTAATGACCCAGGTTGGATGTAATAACATATTTTAATTTAGTTTTAAGTCTTTGATTACGATTTTAGTCATATCTAAACATTTTTTTATTTCATCCTGCTCCAGAAAAGTATTGGTTTCAAAGAAAGCATTTGTGTTTTTTAAAGCGTTCTTTATCAGACTTTCAAAAGTTTCTAATTCAGCTCCGCCTTTAGACGCGCTCTCGCTTTTTCTTTTCGTAAGTGATTCTTTATTTAGATTTATGGATGTTTCAACATTATAAAATAATTCCGCGAAATTTTTATCTGCATTCCATAGATAATCAATAAAATTAAATGTAGGAATCTGTTCTGGTGTAGTTATTTCATCAAGGTTAAATTTAGATCTTCCCGAAATATAATTTTGATTAATACAAGAATAAGTAAAGGTTATTTTATTTTCAGAAGTGCTGAATTTAATAAGTTTTAAACTTTCCTTATTATCAAAACTACTTCCCGTTATATAATTCTTGATGATTGCATCACTCTTAGAGCTCAATTCTTCATAGAAATTAGAAAAGAATAGCAATTGAATGAAAGGCGTGAAATTTTTAGTTTGGTTTTTTAAGTCTTGGATACTTTTCCCTCTATTAGCTTCGCCTTTAGAAATCAACTTATATTTCTTAAAGTAATCCAATAGTTCATCATTCTTATAAAAATCTTTATGAATATGAGGGTAAAATAGAGAAGCATTAGATGTCTTTTTTGCGAAATATGCTTTGGAATAGTCATCAAACTGCATATAACTGTCTAAACTAATTCCTTGTTGACATAGAACAAAAACAACAATGTCTTCCTCTTTCTTTATATAGTCATTACTTCCAATTGGGGTTCCATTTAAAGCGTCACATAAATCTTTATTATTAGATAGCCAAATATATTTCTGATCGGTTTCTGCTACTTGTTTACTCTTATAAAATAATGGTGTGTTCTTCCTGAATTGTTCTTGAATACTTTTAAATTCATCAGGGTATTTGTCACACCAACTTTTAATATCTTTCCCTAAAAGTATTTGTAAGGCTTCTCGATTAAAAAAATCTGCATCAAGATATTTATTCAATTCATTTTCAAATTTCTCTATTTGAATTGCAATTGCAGTATTATTTTTAAATTTAATGGAGTCGCTTAGTAGGGTAAAGGTTTCAGATGGATAAAGTTTTTCTAAAACTGTTTCAAGAGTCCATGGAGATTCACCATCTTTAGCCCGAACAGGTATTTTTTCATTTTGACTATTTCGCTTATGAGAAAAACCCAAAGATGAATCTTCATAAAATTCTTGAAATTTATTTATTGAGGTATCATTTACCCAAGTTGCATCTTTAACAAACAAGCTGATATTTGGGATTACCGTATGGGTAACGCGTTCTTTAAGTGCAGTGAACTCAGCAGGAAGAGAATATTTGAATGTTTTATCATGATCACTAAATTTCTTCTGAAGTTCATTGTGTAAATCGAAGGTTCTTTTTAAAATTATATCTGTAATTCCTTCATCGCCTAAGGAAAGATCTTTGTAGATAGACATTCTAAATTTTATGATAAATTCTGAACGTTGGTATGTTAAATATAAATCAATCGCCCGTGATAATTTATTCAATTGTGAGCTAAACCAATCTTCATTTTTACCTATTATTCGGATAGTTGATGCCACACTAATTTCGTCTGCAATAGTTTTTATTAACTGCTCTAAACCAACATTAGCGCACCCTAATCCAGAATCACTAGATCCTAATTCATCTAAAGCACTTTTATTTATACCATAATACTTGGTAAAGCAATCGTTGTCTAATATGGAGATAAATTCCTTTAAATAGGCGACACCATTTTTTTGAATTATTTTTTCAGCTTTCTTGCTGAAAATTAAGTGAAATAAGTCAATGATTTTTTTATTTTCTCCTTGACTCTTTAAGATAAAGTCATTAATGAGATTTTCTTGTGTTTGTTTAAAATCTGTAAAAATACTATTTCCTGCTGCTTTTAGAGCTTCTTTATCACTAGCTGCTTGTGTAATTTTCCGTAAATTATTTGCGGTGATTTCAGTAATATGATTTTGTAAGATTACAGATAAATTCTTATCGTTTGGAACTGATGTGCAATCAACATTGATGTCATTATTACAATCAATTGAAGGAAAAAATTCAGCATTTAAAAAAGCCACCACATCAGATTTCTGTTTTAGAGTGTCTTTATCTTGATCATCGATGTTAATTAATCCATTAAATACATCACTAAATATTTTTGCCTTAAAATACTTTTTTAAATATTGATTTGGGCCTTCTAGTGCTCTAAATCCAGCTATAGAAAAAGAATCTATCCATTTATGATCCTTAGAGAAGGAAGCTAATCGGTTAGTGGAATTATCCCAATCACTGCGCAATTGTCCTCCTATTTGATTGTCTGATAAATATCTAATCAGATTTGCAGTGTTTTTGTACATTTCAAGCGCCTTAAATGTTTTATCATTTGAGGTCATGTAATCAATTAGTATTGCATTTTTAAATATTTTCCATCTAAAATCTCTGTCTGAAACAAATACAGAAAAAGGTTTAAACACATTTTCATTATAACTAATTGAGGCTTCTTCTGCACCATTTGCTTGATGAGAAACGTTTTGATAATAATCTTTTGAAATGGCATTTATTTCACTCCAAAAGGCAAAGACATTTGTTTGATAATCATCTTTTACTTTTTCTCCGCCTTTTTGTAGTATTTTAAATACTTCAGGCATGTAAAGAACACTCCATAATTGTAATTCTCCTCTCGTAGTATTAATACCTGAATAGACATCTTGTAATAGGTACATAAGGTCAAGATAAATAGAACTTCCTGTACCTCCAGCAACACTGCAACAAGTATATACTTTCACTTCTTCATCCACTGACCCTGCGTCAGCCATCGAAAGCAATTCTGCCAATATTCGATTTATTTTTTCTCTAAAAGGGATTTGTTTTATGGCAGCCGCCCCCCTTCCTTGAGGCCTATTTGCTGATGCCCCCAAAGACAATGGGCCATTTGTCATAGTTGCTAAAGCCTTGGTATCAAACCATTCTAAAAACCTTTTGTCAGCATCGGTTTTATTAACTTTTACATCTACTGCTTGGGTATAATATTGATAAACATTTGCATCTCCTAGATTAAGTTTTTCATGATTATCAAATAACTTTATTTGTTCTTCATCTGTATCAATCATTAAAAATCTTGAATTTTTTAATGCAATTGGGTCATTAGCCTTTAGTTGATCTTGTAATGCCGTCATAGTTTTTACACCTGAACCACCCATTCCAATAAATAAATTTGCCATATTTTTTTTGTTTTGTTTATAATTTGTTATTTAATACTTTGAATATTTTACCGAAAGCAATAGGATTATAAGACTTTATTTGCGCTTGAAAAGCCATCATTGTTTTTACACCTGAACCAACCATTCCAATAAATAAATTTGCCATGGTATTTTTCTAATCTAATCTAATTTATTTTACTCGAGGTAATGTTATTTCTACGTTGTTAATCCTCCATACACTTCCCGGCTTAATACTTTTTGGTTTTGTCCCTGGTGAAATGATACGTATTTTTTTCTCTACAGAAATTACATCCAAAGGAAATCCTGATAATGACTTTATTTCAATTACTTTCGGTCCAAAAAATTTCTTTTTTGCTTTTAGTGTAAATTGTGTATTAGAACCTAAATTATTTTTCACATCGATTGCTTTACCGTAAGAAGAAACGGCTATATTTTCACCAACTATTGCGCTCGAAATACCATTTAAATTAGCATCGATATTTTTAAAACTCCCTTGAAATCCTCTTGGTGGATAAAAATAAATATCGCCAATAAACTTTCTTTTTTTGAGAGTCGAGAATATTTGATATAGAGTAATAATTAAGAAAATTATTATTATATCCGTTAACCACCAGGGAATTAGAGAATCTTTAAGTTGAATTTCAATTCTTCTATCTTGAAAACTATAATCTTGCAGAATATCCTGCATTTCATGTCGTTCTTTTGTTCCTTCAAAATATTTGTAATTTTCCGCAATCATTAAACCATCTATGGAAATCGAATCTTTACTTGGGGGTAAAAATGAAAACAAAGGGGGCTCCATTTTTTCCTTTAGTAATTGTTGAGACTTTTCGCTCAACTCTATTTTGGAATATAAATTACATTTCAATAATTTTATTTCTCCATTTTTCATTTCAATGGAAAAATGATTTTTTTCATACTTAGCATCTTGAATTACAATAGCCTCTAATTTCTTTTTTAGATTATTTGCAGTCATATTTTTAAATTTCTGATTTAAAAGATACGAATTTGTGCAACTTTCATAAGGTAATAATGTATCAAAAACCATATCAAGTTTAGGTTTGACAAAATTAGGCCTAGACTGAACATCCGCTTGCAATAACTGAATGGCTTCTGCATTTATGGAGCTTGTTTCTTTCAAATTAGAAATTTTATTTTGTAGTTCAGCCCAATTTTTATTATTCATTTGGCCACCACTAGTATAATAAAGAAAATCTGTAAGGATAAAAACATTTTTTTGATCTAACTCATGACCCGCTTGCTCCATTGATTTTATCAATTTATCCATGCCGGTATATGTATCAGACTCATTCTGATCAAATTGAATACTTCTAATTGCTTCTAGAATTGTTGATCTTGTTTTATCGTTGATTATTGAATTTGGAATACCAATCGACTTTGTTTTTAGAGTTTCACCAAAAATTATAATTGTTATGAAATCATTGTCAGGCAATCCGTTGAGATATGCAGTTAACGCATTAATAATTGGACCATCAAGATGAGCAGCTCTAATAGAAGTTGAGGCATCAATTAAAAAATAATGACAACTGGGTAAAGAATCTAACTTTTCGGTATATTTACTGTATAGTCTAGGATAAACTGCCTTAACCAAATCTTTGGGCGTTTTTTCCTGTCCAAACAAACACGTTGAAAATAATAAAGCAACAATAGTGATGAAAAAACTTTTTACCATATTTTTAAATTGGAGGTAAATATAAAATTATTTAATTAGAATAAAAAGTCGGCCTTC
>JBIIOQ010000069.1:0-5435 GCA_044336865.1 Crocinitomicaceae bacterium
AGTAGGAGGAATGAAAATAGGACCTTTTGTGACTATTGTGGGCATTCTTCCGTGGCCAGTTGTGTTTCTTTTGACAGATTTAATCAATGAATTTTATGGATCAAAAGTTATCAGAAAACTTTCTTGGATAACAGCTGGCTTAATTTTTTATTGTTTTTTAGTGGTTGGTTTGTCCTTACTATTACCTGCTGTTGAATTACCTAATTCTGGTTTATCGGATAATAAATCGTATAACTTGGTATTTGGTCAAGCACAAATGGTCATAGTGGGAAGTATTGCTGCTTTTCTTGTTTCTCAATTACTCGATTCTACTATTTTTTCTTTTATAAAAAAGCGAACGGGTTCTAAATATATTTGGATGAGAAGTACTGGCAGTACGGTTATTTCTCAATTAATCGATTCCTTTATTGTTTTATACATCGGTTTCGTATTGCCGGGAAATATGTCTTTTAATGATTTCTTGACTATTGCTCCAACTAATTATGTATTGAAACTTGTAATTGCAATTGCATTAACACCACTCATTTATCTTGGTCATTGGTGGCTTAGAAAATATTTTTTTACACCAAAGGAGGTAGAATTAAACCAAAATAAATCTTAACTTACCGCTATGAAAATCACTTATTTCTTACTCCTTTTTTTAATCGCTTCGTGTTCATTTGGACAAAGAAGTAAACCTGTGTCAAAAGTATCAAGTGATAGTCTTGTTCCTTATGGCAAGAAATTTTTACCTGAAAATGTATGTTATATTATTAAAGACGGTGGAACAGAACAACCGTTTACAGGAAAGTATGTGGACCATCATGAAGCCGGAACTTACATTTGTATTGGTTGCGATAAACCTTTATTTGAAAGCGAAACCAAATATGATTCTGGTTCTGGATGGCCTAGCTTTTATGAGGCTATTAACTCAGAAAATGTCATAAAAAAGCGGGATGATTCCTTTGGAATGGTGCGTTATGAAATTCTTTGTGCTTCATGCAACGCGCACTTGGGCCATGTGTTTGATGATGGACCTCAACCAACCGGTCAACGCTATTGTGTAAATTCTGCTGCACTTGATTTTATCCCTAAAAAATAATTTATGAGTACAACAATAACCCTAGGCGCTGGCTGTTTTTGGTGTTTAGACGCCGCGATGCGATCCATGAAAGGAATTATATCGTCAATCCCAGGTTATACTGGTGGCGCTTCTCCTAATCCGAGTTATGAGCAGGTGTGCTCAGGAACTACAGGCCATGTTGAAGTGGTTCAACTTACCTTTGATGAAGAAATACTAAGTCTTTCTTCGGTATTGGAATTGTATTGGTGGATTCATGACCCTACGCAATTAAATCGTCAAGGTAATGATATTGGTACGCAATATCGATCTGCTATTTTTTATCACTCGGAGGAGCAAAAGTTATCTTGTGAAAGCTTCAGATCTAATTTGGAAAATAATAAGGTCTGGGCCAATAAAATCGTTACAACAATAGAGCCTATTGCCGTTTTCTTTCCCGCGGAAGAGTATCACCATGATTATTTTTCGCAAAACCCTCAAAATCAATACTGCCAATATGTAGTAAAACCTAAAATAGAAAAATTCAAACAGGTTTTTAGCGAAAAAATTCAATAAGCTTAGGGAGCGAATCTTTGATTTAAAATTTATCGAATAAGGGTTACGTGCCCAACATTCATCAATTTTTCATCGTTATTGAGGGTTTTAAATACAAGTTTCCATGTATAGATTCCATCCGGACATTTCATGCCTTTATTGTAGGATCCATCCCAACCAACTGCTGCATTATGGCTTTCCCAAATTGGCTCGCCCCAACGATTAAAGATTAAGAATTCATATTCAAATGGATCAAAACCAGAATACATAACTGGCTTAAATGTTTGATTGAATTGATCGCCATCAGGGGTAAAGGTATTCGGTACCCAAAAAATAATTTCTTCGCCGTTACATTCATCTATTACGGTTACAACCATGGTATCTGTTCCAATGCATCCTGCATTATTGGATCCGAAAACAATATATTCGTTTACACCAACGCTAGGAGCAAAGGTCATTCCGTTGCTCACATTGTTACTCCACACATAGGAATTTCCGCCTGAGGCATTTAGAATGACTGAGTTACCAAAACAAACGGTTTGGTCTACTCCTGCATCAATGATAGGTGAGCTTGAAATACTAAGGTTAAATGTTGCAATACCCGGACAAACGGCAGCAGCAGTGGTGTAAGTAACTAAATATGATCCAGTAGATGAATTGGATAAGTTAATAAGTCCAGTGGTTGGATTAATGCTTAGTCCAGGACCGCTCGTTACTGTTCCTCCTTGTATTCCTGTAATGGTAGGTGTAGGATTCGGATCAGTTTGGCAATACACATTGTCTGGATAGCTTATTCCTGCTGCTTCGCCACCTACATAATTTCCTGTAAAGGTGTAGGTGCAACCTGCATCATCGGTTAAGGTGCAGCCAAACGGCCCTGAACTTGTTAAGCCGTTCATGATAATATTTCCTCCGCTTAATGCTGTGTTGACCGCAAATCCTGCCCCCGTTGGACTTGGGTCGCTGGCAGTGAAAGTGGTACTGTTTAAAGCGGGAGAACCACCGGTAGGAACAATCGTGGCTGTTTGATTGGCGCAATTTGATGTGTAGGTATACGTAACATCCGGAAGATATTGAACAGCAATCGGATCACCTAAGTCGTAACAAGCCAATGCTGGAAGCACCACATAACTATAAATACCATCTTGGATGCTATACATGGTCAATGGAACATAATAAACGGTGTTGTTGGTGAAGGTTCCAGGTGCTTGCGAATTGATAAACGAAAGGTCATTCACGTCGGTGATGTCACCGTTATTGGTAATCACACCAACAAAACAAGGGTCATCTGGTATGGTTAATCCTTGTTGGCTGGCTAATAAAGGGGTGATGGCTACTGAAGGTGGACAAGAATAGGCGAGCCAAACAATACCCGGGTCGTAAACAGGTGCAGTAGGATCGTAGGTGCTTGAGCCAGGTATAGTTGCTCCTACAATTTCAGACGGAACTGCAAAATTATTGTTCGTATTGATTGAAAAGGCGTCACCAAAGCAAATTTTATTAATGGCCGGAGAAGGCAGTAGAGTAGTGGTAAAGGTTCCAATGGCTGCTGAGCAATCACACGTTGGTTGTGTTGGATAAGTAAGCGTAGCACTGCAAGCTGAACTTGCGGAAAAAGTAGCGGTAATGGTACACGGTGCGCCGTTAGCTGTGCCTGTAAAACTGAAATTTGAAGATCCTCCAAATGGTGCATTAAACACTTGAGGAGCGCCACCGCAAGAATTAGTAAGGGTTAAAGTACCGGTCGTTGGTGCGTTTGTGTAATTTACTGTTCCTGCAAAAGTGTATTGGTTGTTTACTGGATTACAATTGGTAATCGTTCCAGTGAAGTTTCCAAACGAACAAGGGGATCCAGAGCATGGACCAGGCGCTGTATAAGTTTGAAGAGTGTTGCAATTGGCATTGGCTGAAAATGAGGCCGAAACTGTGCATCCTGAGCCATTGGCGGGCAGGTTGGGCAAACTGTAATTAATCGTCGTTCCAAAAGGAGCATTAAACACCTGCGGAGCGCCACCGCAATTACTGACAATCGTTAAAGTACCACTTGTTGGGGGATTACTAATACTCAACGTGCCTGTAAGCGTGTATAGATTGTTGCTACAGTTTCCGGGGTTAGCTGTAAAACCAGTTACCCCACAGATAAAAGAACAATCTGCAGAGCCAGTTCCTCCGGTTTGTGAAAAACTTATATTTCCTGCTTGGTTGGCATAGTTGGTCAGAAGTAGAATGTAAAATTGTCCAATTTGAGCATTAGGTATGTTGGCTGTTTCAGTTGCAGCGGTAGAATAACTGCAGTCAATGGGTGTACCTACCGGGAAGGTACCGCCTCCGCAGCCAGCTGACAAAGAGTTATAGGGGCCCCACAAGGCAAAATCTACGTCAATTCCTGTTCCAGTTGTATTGGTTTGGTTGATGGTGAATGTCATTGGCCCATTTTGATCGATCTCCATGTAATACCAAACTGGATTCGGCGAACTACCTAAACAACCTATAGGACCTAAGTCAGGAACGTTAACATCGTTAGGAAAACTATAGTTTGTACCGGTACAAAAAGGATTGGCTCCATTGCATTGGGCATCTATTCCTTGAATGAAGAATAATATAAAGAGAAAAGAAACAATTTTTTTTAACACTATTATAGTCTAATTAATCAAGTTTGTAGAGCAATTCTTTTTTGATAAGCTTTTTATTTTCTTGTCCCCACGTTTTCGCAATTAATTTATTTTCAAGGTATGATTTTGAATGATCATAAACAGGAAATGATGCAGGGATTTGAGCATCTTTAAAAAAAGATTTCATTTTTTTATCGTCAAAAATATAATGGTAAAAATGTTGATAAGTAGTGTCCTTTGTTGTATCCTTAGCATTATCAACGGTGTTGTTAATGATAAAGTTATTCGCTTTATTAATCTGCAATTTTTGGTTTTGAGAAGTATTTTGAGCGAAGTTATAAGAGGACAAACAACAGGTAATCAGAGAGAAAAGATATAATTGCTTCATTTAAACGTGATTCAGGTTTAGTTAAATTTTCATCAACACAACGATAAAGGTAGTGCTTAGTTGCCTTATATTAACAAGTACAAATAATAATAATTGGATAGATATTAACAAGGTATTTTTAATTTCGCATAAAACGTACCGCTAATAAATTTGATTTGGGTTCATCCTTACAATACTTAAGTTATTACTTACCCCAATTGGCAATGGATAATAATCTGCTTGCTGATCAGTTCGTTGGTAAAAAAGCGAAAGAGCTGTTCGATATTTCCGGTGTAAAAACTAGGCATGTCTCAGCAGAGGGCGTTTTAGGTTCTGATTTAGCCATTTCAGCGCTGGAGTTATTGCAGAAAGATCACCCAAATTTTTCTTTAAGCGAAATTGATTTTCTTATTGTTTCAACGCTTGTCTTAGATTATAATTCGCCAACAACTGCCAGTGTTTTGCATCATAAATTAGGATTGTCTTCTGCTTGTGGTACTATTGATTTACCTCAAGGCTGTTCGGGATTTTTGTACAGTTTAAGTGTTGCAGAAGCTATGATTTCTGCAGGGAATGCAAGGAATGTTTTAATCTTATTAGGGGAAGTGCCTACAAAAGCAATTCATAGTGAGGACATGGTATTGCGATCGATTTTTGGTGATGCTGGTGCCGCTATTGTTGTTTCGGAAAATAATACCAATGCCATTGGAAAGTTTACATTTGGTTCCTTTGGGAATGGATTTGATTTTTTAAAGGTAGAACGTGGAGGAGGTCGCAATCCCATTGATGAAGCATGGATAAAAAAACATTCCGATCAAGAGAATCAATTGTCTTTTGGACGTATCGAAATGAATGGACTTGA
>JBIIOQ010000015.1:0-63518 GCA_044336865.1 Crocinitomicaceae bacterium
TGTAAGTTTCTTCCAATACCTGTTTTTTTCGGCATGAAAACCGAATACATTGATTCTCCTGAAGGTGAAAAAGATGATAAAGGAAATATTAAACGAGTAGCTGTTGAAGTGCCTAATCAAATAAATAATACACAACCCGCCTGGACAAAAGCCCCTGTCGATTTAAAAGAGGAAGATTACGATACTTTTTATAGAGAGTTATATCCTGCAACCTTTGAAAAACCCCTATTTAATATTCACTTAAATGTAGATTATCCATTTAATTTGACCGGGATATTGTATTTCCCTAAGATTAAAGAAAACGTCGAAGTACAGCGAAATAAGATTAATCTCTACAGCAATCAAGTATTTATTACCGACAGCGTAGCAGAAATTGTTCCTGAGTTTTTGACACTGTTGCATGGCGTTATTGATTCGCCAGATATTCCATTAAACGTTTCTAGATCTTACTTGCAAAGCGACAGCAATGTAAAAAAGATTTCGTCTCACATTACCAAAAAAGTAGCCGATAAATTAGCGGAAATGTTTAAAAAAGACCGCAAAGATTTTGAGCAGAAATGGGATGATTTACAAGTTTTTGTGCAATATGGTATGTTATCTGAAGATAAATTTTCGGAGAAAGCAAACGGATTTACATTATTAAAAAATACCGATGGTCTGTATTTCACTATTGAAGAATACAAAGAAAAAATTAAGGCCTTACAAACAGATAAAGATGGTAAAATAATTATTTTATATACCAATAATGCTGAGGATCAGTATAGTTATGTGAAAAATGCAAAAGATAGAGGCTATGACGTATTAAATTTAGGCGGTCCATTAATTTCACATTGGTTACCAAAATTAGAACAAAGTAATGAGGGAGTTAATTTTGTGCGAGTAGATGCAGATACCATTGACAAACTAATTAGAAAGTCTGAGGATATTCCATCAAAATTATCTAAAGAAGAGGAAGAAACCTTAAAAGGGCTTTTTGAAAATGCCATTAACAAAGAGAAATTCAACGTTCAGTTTGAAAGCATGAGCGAAGATAATTCACCAATTATAATAACTCAACCTGAATTTATCAGAAGAATGATGGAACAACAAAAACTTGGTGGAGGTGGCGGTTTTTATGGTGCTTTCCCAGAAATGTTTACCATGACAATCAATTCAAATCATGCAGCGATCACAGGGCTTACTGGCAAACCTGAGAAAAAACAACAAGCAACAATTAAGCAATTAACCGATTTAGCGCTTCTAGCGCAAGGTTTACTTAAAGGAGAGGCCCTAAGTAGCTTTGTAGAACGAAACTTAAAAGGTATTGCATAATCTTATTACTTTTGTAAAGGGAGCACGCTCCCTTTACTAATATAAAAGTTGTGTATAAATTTATCTTAGGCATTGCCGCTTTTTATTTAACGAAGAGAATCAGCTTTGGCATTCTTGGGTTTATTGTTGGTGGATTTATTGATCAGTTACAAAGCAACAAAGGAAAATCTGATAATGCTCAATCGGATCCATTCCAACGATTTCGTGGACAATCTTCTCGCTTCGATTTTCAAACGATGCTCATGGCTCTTTCGGCTGCCGTGATGAAAGCAGACGGTAAAGTACTAAAAGCAGAATTAGACTTTGTCAAGGCTTTTTTTACCAATCAGTTTGGAAATAAATTTACACCAGAGCATCTTCAGTCCCTTAAGTCTTACATAGATTCGGGACAAATTCCAATGCAGGAAATTTGTTCGGAAATTCGTCTAAAATTACCGATTGAAATACGTGTTCAGCTCTTGCATTATTTATTTGGCATTGCTAAGTCAGATGGAAATGTTTCGCAAAGCGAAATGAGCGTGATAGAACGTATCGCCAGTCAATTGGGCGTTTCAGCAGTTGAATTTGATAGTGTAAAAAATATGTTCTACCGAAATGTAGACTCTGATTACAAAATATTAGGAATTGATGCCTCTGCAACTGATGAAGAAGTTAAAAAAGCATATCGTAAAATGGCCGTAACTTATCACCCCGATAAAGTAGCCCAAATGGGCGAAGAATATCAAAAAGGCGCAAAGGAGAAGTTTCAAAAAATTCAAGACGCTTACGAAGCGCTGAAAAAAAGACGGGGCTTTAAATAAATTAGTGGGTACTCGTCATTGATTCCGTAACGCAAATAATAAAATCTGCTTTCCCAAGGTGTTCTTTTTCCAATTTATTAACCTTTTGTTGACTAACCGTTGAAATGGTTGTCACCTTTACCAATGGCTTACTTTGTTGGATATACCATAATATCCCTTGATAATAATCGCTGTGATAAGCGCCATTATAGTGAATAATTTGATTGTCTTCCCTTAGTTCTTGTAAAATATATTTTGCCATTGTCGCATCCTTGAGAGCTTGCGCCTCTAACATATTTCCACCGCCCATATGTGCCGCCATCTCGTTTAAACTTGCATATTGACTTAGCGTAGTATCAATTGGAAATTGTAAATCTGCCATTTGGCTCTTTTTTAACGGCGAAATAGTATCCAATGCAAGGCGGCCACTTTTAAACAATAATGAAGCATATTTACGCTCAACATTGGAAGCGATACATGCTAATTTGTTTTCCTTAGCAAACAGTATTAGCGGTTTGTAATCAGTAGAATAGTTTGGCCAAAGGCGCAGGGAATCTTTTAACTGTTTATCCGTAATACCCCCAATAAGATAACGATCTAAGGCAGCTTGTTGATCCTGCTCAAACATTTCGAAACCTACTATTAGCTTTTTGCCCTTTTGATTAAATAACTCCTTAAGTAATTCTAACTCCAACCAATGAGAAATGGGATTATCATGAAACTCCCCGAACAATATTAATTGGGCATCGATTGATTCTCGAGTCATTTTAGCTATGCTTACTTTTTTTCCTTTGGCATTATAAATCACAAATGCTTGGTCTGTTTGGGCAAATACAAAAATTGGAAATAGAAATACGAGCAATAGAATTTTCATACTTTAATTTTTTATCATGAAATAAGAGGCACTTTTAATCTTTCTCTTGCGAATACAAATTAAAGCGAAGCGCTAATTGCTGATAAATATAGCTTTTTAACTCGTTTGAAGCTACTTTTAAAAAGACATCCTGCATAAATGCGGCAACAACCAGCTGTCGAGCGGCAGCTTCTGATATGCCACGACTACGAAGATAAAAAATAGCTTCCTCGTCCAATTGACCTGTTGTAGAGCCATGTGAACATTTCACATCATCGGCATATATTTCCAGTTCGGGTTTTGAGTTAACAGCAGCATCATTGCTAAGTAAAACGTTCGCATTGGATTGAAAAGCATTAATTTTTTGAGCATTTGGCCTTACGAATACTTTACCATTAAAAACAGCAGTCGATTTATCATCCATCACCCCTTTATACAATTCATATGAATTACAATTCGGGAAAATGTGGTCTATGGTCGTATGGTTATCAATGTGTTGGCTATCCTTCATTATGTAGGCGCCATTCAGATGTGTTTCACAATTCTCACCTTCCACCTTAACTAATACATCATTTCGGACAAAAGATCCATCAAGAGTAAGCGTATTTAAGGTAAAATTAGAGTCTTTTAGTTGAGAAATATTTTCTGTTGAAAAATGATAATTTGCATCACCATCATTTTGAATTTTTGTCATTATCAAGTGACTGTTTTCTTTTAAAAAAACACTCCAATGAACATTTGAATAAGAGTCAATCGCATCTTTTGAAAAATAACCAACATGAATATCGGCCTTTGCCCCCTTCCCGTGCTGTAGTTGATTTCTCCAAAAGTTTGGTTGTTTCGGTCCATCAGAAATAAATAGTAATTGTATCGGTTTATCAAGCTGAACGCCATTTGAAATATTTATTACACAGCCATTCTGAGCATGAGCAACATTTAATTTTGCAACATGTCCTTCATTGATAGAAGACAACCAATCCATCGCTCCAATTTCATCTCCAATTTTGATAGAAACTCCTTTTGGTAAATCCGGAGATTTATAAATGCATTCCGAATTTTGAAAGACAAAATTATATGCATCTTTTACCATAAGGTACGTTGACCAGTCGATTAATGAAGTTGGGGTACTTTCTAAATTAATTTTAGCAACACGATTTAAGCGCGTATATTTCCATGCTTCATGTCGGGAATTAGGAAAGTCCATTTCGACAAGCGCCTTTTCATTAGCATCGATAAAAGAACTTGGCAGCAACAATTTAGCGGGAGATAGTTTCTTCCTAAATACCTGAAGTGTTGCTTTGGTGACTGGCTCCATTTCCGTAGTTTTCAATTAGGCGTATTATTTTTTATCCAATCATATCCTTTTTCTTCCAATTCAAGAGCAAGTTCTTTCCCACCAGATTTTACAATTTTTCCATCATATAAAACGTGAACAAAATCAGGTATAATATAATCTAATAAACGCTGATAATGTGTGATGATGATGGTTGCATTCTGATCAGTTTTTAACTGATTTACCCCATTCGCAACAATTCGTAAGGCGTCAATATCTAGGCCTGAATCCGTTTCATCCAAGATTGACAATTTAGGATTAAGCATGGCCATTTGAAAAATTTCATTTCGTTTTTTTTCGCCTCCAGAAAACCCTTCATTCACAGAGCGAGAGGATAATTTACTATCTAATTCAACCAATGCTGATTTCTCTCTAACTAAAGACATGAAATCCTTTGCGGATATTCCTTTCTCGCCTTTATGTTCTCTTATTTCATTAAGGGCAGTACGCAGGAAATTTATGTTTGAAACACCCGGAATTTCTACAGGATATTGGAAGGCCAAAAACAATCCTTCTCGCGCTCTTTCTTCCACTGAAAGGGATAACAAATCTACCCCATCAAAATTTATATCACCCTGAGTAATTTCGTATTCTTCCCTACCAGCTAATACCGACGCAAGCGTACTTTTTCCAGCACCATTTGGCCCCATAATCGCATGTACCTCACCTGCTTTAACTGTCAAGTTTAGTCCTTTTAATATTGGCTTTCCTTCTATACTTGCATGTAAATCCTTAATCGTAATCATACTTTTACTATTTATTTATTTAGGAGCACTTAACCAACACTCCCTTCTAAGCTAATCGTTAATAATTTTTGTGCTTCAACCGCAAATTCCATTGGTAATTGGTTCAATACTTCTTTGCAATACCCATTGACAATCAATCCAATCGCTTTTTCTTCACTTATCCCTCTTTGCTTACAATAGAATAGTTGATCTTCTCCAATTTTTGAAGTAGTGGCTTCGTGCTCAATTTTGGCTGAACTGTTCTTACACTCAATGTAAGGAAAAGTATGCGCTCCGCATTCACTCGACATTAAAAGTGAATCACATTGCGAGAAATTTCGGGCGTTATGGGCGTTTTTATGAATTTGAACTAGGCCACGATACGAATTTTGAGATTTCCCTGCCGATATCCCTTTAGATATAATAGTGGATTTTGTGTTTTTGCCCAGGTGAATCATTTTGGTACCGGTATCTGCTTGCTGATAATTATTGGTAACAGCAACGGAGTAAAATTCACCAACTGAATTATCTCCTTTTAAAATACAAGAAGGATATTTCCAGGTTACGGCAGAGCCTGTTTCTACCTGTGTCCATGAAATTTTTGCATTTTTTTCGCAGATCCCTCTTTTCGTAACGAAATTAAAAATACCCCCAAGTCCATTCTTGTCGCCTGGATACCAATTTTGAACGGTTGAATATTTTATTTCGGCATTCTCCAATGCAATTAATTCTACAACGGCTGCATGTAATTGATTTTCATCACGTTGTGGCGCTGTACATCCTTCTAAGTAAGAAACATAAGATCCTTCATCTGCAATAACAAGGGTTCGTTCAAATTGACCAGTCCCTCCAGCGTTAATTCTGAAATACGTAGAAAGTTCCATCGGACAACGCACACCTTTCGGAATATAGCAAAAAGATCCATCGGTAAAGACCGCAGCATTTAGCGTTGCATAATAATTATCTTGAGTTGGAATTACAGTTCCCATGTATTTCTTTACCAATTCAGGATGATTTTGAACAGCATCAGAGAAAGAACAAAAGATAATACCCAACTCCCCCAACTTTTCTTTAAACGAAGTGGCAACAGATACAGAGTCCATTACAAAATCAACTGCTACACCTGTTAAACGTTGCTGTTCCACCATCGATATTCCTAACTTGGTCATCGTTGCTTTCATCTCAGGATCAACATCATCCCAAGACTCGTATTTTTTTGTTTGTTTCGGAGCTGAATAATAGGCAATCGCTTGGAAATCAGGTTTTTTATACTTTACATGAGCCCAAGATGGTTCCTTCATCGTTGACCAAATTGCTAAGGCATTTAGCCGATAATCCAGCATCCATTGTGGCTCCTCTTTTTTTGAGGATATCAATCGAACAATATCTTCATTAAGTCCAATAGGAATAGTATCGGTATCTATATCAGAAACAAAACCAAATTTATATTCTTGATCTTTGAGTTCTTTCGCTAAATCGTCTTCGGTATAGTTTGCCATTCGTTTAGTTCAATTGTTTTTATACAGAGAAAGATTCTCCGCAACCACAAGTACGATCGGCATTTGGATTTTTAAATATAAAACCCTTTCCGTTTAATCCTCCTGAAAAATCTAATATTGTCCCTATTAGATATAAATAACTTTTTTTATCCACGACAACCGTTACGCCGTTGTCTTCTATATTTGTGTCACCTTCTAATTTTTGGTTGTCAAAAGTAAGTTGATACATTAACCCTGAGCACCCTCCACCTTGAACTCCTACGCGAATAAAGTACCCCGCTTTTCCATCTTCTTCCATTAATCTAATGGCTTGGTTTTTAGCTTGATCAGTAACAGTTATCATGTCTTTTATTTAGATTAATTATAAATAACAAATTATTCGATACAAAAATACCACATTTACGGTATTGATACAAGTATTTGTTAAACAAGTTAAGAAAACATTTGTTTGTCAAATAAAGTGAACTTATTCCTATGAAGCATTTAATTATTGGCGGTAACAGCGGCATTGGTCAGGCGGTTGTTCAATTACTCGGCCCCTCAGACTGTCTTATATTTTCAAGAAGTGGTGGCGAAGGCATGGCACAGCATCAAACGATAAACGTTTTGACTGATGACCTCCCAGATCTTCCAGATTTACAAAGTATCGTTTATTGTCCCGGTACGATACAATTAAAACCTTTTCACCGATTTACAGAAAGTGATTTTCTAAATGATCTACAAACCAATGTGATTGGTGCGATTAGAGTTTTACAATTTTACCATAAAACACTCAAGGTAAATAATGGTAATGTTGTCTTGTTTAGCACCATTGCTATTGCTCAGGGCATGAGTTTTCATTCTTCAATTGCTGTTTCAAAAGGAGCGGTTGAGGGGCTTATGAAAAGCTTGGCTGCTGAATGGGCGCCTAACGTTCGGGTAAATTGCGTAGCGCCATCCTTGACGAATACGCCTCTTGCACAAGACCTGTTAAATACGGATCAAAAACGCGAAGGAGCAATCAATAGACATCCGTTAAAAAAAATTGGGGAACCCATTGATATTGCTCAAGGCGTGAAATTTTTAATTGAAAACCAGTGGATAACCGGACAGATTATACACATTGACGGTGGACTTTCAAGCTTAAAAATACTGTAAAAAAAAAGAGAGCCGAGGCTCTCTTAATAAACTAAGGAAGGTAGACTTGGAGATTATCTGTTTATTTCTATAGTTTTTGAGTAAAGAATGGTTTCATTTGATTTAAAAGTAATGGTATAAGTTCCATCAATTAAATCATTTAAATGAAGTTCTGTTGCCCCCATGACAGGGATTGTTGGCATATATTGTCCATTAGAAGTCGAAATTTCAATCATTTCAATTCGATTGTCACTCCAATTAATTCTAGCAGTGCCCTTTGCTGAATTAGCAACAACTTGAACTAAATCATCATAAATTCTTTTCTCATTACCTTGGTGAGAAAAACCAGTGGAGATGACCATGATCATTATAGCAACGAGTACTGATTTATTAAAAATTGTTTTCATGTTGTTTGTTTTTAGTTATTGAACAAATATCAAGTAAAAAAAATGTTTGCCTATCTATTTGAGTTCTAACGTGTTTAAATTACATAAGGTTACGTATAGTAATCTACGTGTAACTACGTAATTTGCGCACAATCTTGCCCCTGCGATAAAAAATTATAATTTGAACACCTCTAATATTCACAAAAAAGAGACCTTCAGTCATTTAGTAAGATGAATTAATCTGACGAATTTATATTTACTATGAAATAAGGAGAAAAAACAGGGCTCTTTATTATATTGAAAATTGATTTCTGCTTGGAGAGGCAGTTTTTTCTAGTTTTAGTAATTCGTTCAATTTTTTAAACAACAATATAATAAACCCCTGTTCTTTATTCATGCGCTATGCATCAATCTGAATTATTTAAGATTTAAGGGCTTTGGCCTTTTTTTAGTTTATAGTCGAAATGGTATACAATACTGGTCGACTCGGGCTAGCATCATTTTCAAATGGCGCTAATTGCAATTCAAGAATATACTCACCATCTTCAATAGCATCATCTACAAAGATAAATTCGGTTATGGTTCTATCCAAGCGATTGTTTTGAGGCACTTCCCAAAAACTATGGTGAAAAGCTAATTCGCCACCATCTTTTTCCTTGTCAACGGAAGGTAAATCCAGTAGTAAGTGTTTTATGCCATGTTCATTAAGCACTTGTATTCCTTCTAATGCCAAAAAAGGAGGATTTGTTTCGGCATAATTCTGTGTGATTTTTTGTTTACTATTTGGAACCGTACGTATAATCAATGCCTCAACATTTATTCCTTTTGGGAGCATCGGAATAGTGATTACCCTATCGCCATTATCTTGTTCTTCTGGCTTTAAAGAAATCAATAGCGCTCGAAAAAAGTAGGTTTTTAGCACCTTATTAACTGAAAAGATTTCCTTCGTTATATGACCGCATGATTCTGTATGCGTGCCATGTCCATGCGGATTAAACCAAATAGATCGAAAATTTACATCGCCTCCCTCTTCGACACTGCCAAGGAAACCATTTTCTCTAACAACCTCCATTTTGGGGGGCGTCACATACCAAGCACTTAGGGTTTGATTTTCTGCTATTCCTATGGATAAATCAATTGGTAAGTCGGTTTCAATAAATTCCTTTTCGTTTAAATAGAAGCGCATAAGGATCAAATTTATCAATTTTGATTCATATAATTCAATATCAATTGTTGAAATTGTTGCTGAAGATTAAATAACAGCAAAAATATTGCACGTATCTTTGAGGCATGGAACATCAAGACACCCTAAAAGAGATTATTTCCCATTCAAAAGAATATGGATTTATTTTTCCATCATCAGAAATTTATGATGGATTAGCTGCCACCTATGATTATGGTCAACTTGGTGTTGAACTAAAAAACAACATTAAAGCGTATTGGTGGAAAGCCATGGTTCAAATGCACAGCAATATTGTAGGAATTGATTCCGCTATCTTCATGCACCCCTCCATTTGGAAAGCATCCGGACATGTTGATGCCTTTAATGATCCATTAATTGACAATAAAGATTCGAAAAAACGATACCGAGCAGATGTATTAATTGAGGAGCACATTGAAAAGATTAAAGTAAAAATCGAAAAAGAAGTTGAAAAAGGTCGGCAAAAATTCGGCGATAACTTTAATGAAACAACCTTTCGTGAAACGAATCCCAATATCCTTAGAAATGCAGGGAAGATTATTGAAATCGAATCTCAATTTAAAACTACCTTATCAAATGATGATCTTGATGGTGTTAGGCAATTAATTATTGATCTTGAAATCGCTTGTCCCATTTCGGGTACTAAAAACTGGACGGAAGTAAGACAATTTAATTTAATGTTCTCAACGGAAATGGGTTCTGTTGCTGGTGATGCATCCACAATTTATTTGCGACCCGAAACCGCACAAGGGATTTTTGTTAATTTTTTAAACGTTCAAAAATCAGGAAGAATGAAAATCCCTTTTGGGATTGCTCAGATAGGGAAAGCATTTAGAAATGAAATAGTAGCTCGCCAATTTATTTTTCGAATGAGGGAATTTGAACAAATGGAAATGCAGTTTTTTGTGAGTCCTGGCGAAGAAATTAAGTGGTATGAATACTGGAAAAGCGCAAGAGAAAAGTGGCATAAAGCATTACATTTAGGAGATGAAAACTATCGATTTCACGACCACATCAAACTAGCTCATTATGCCAATGCGGCCAGTGACATCGAATTTAACTTCCCTATGGGTTTCAAAGAATTGGAAGGTATTCATTCACGAACTGATTTTGATTTGAAACAACACGAAACCTTCTCGGGCAAAAAACTACATTATTTTGATACGGCTACAAACGAAAGTTATGTTCCTTATGTAGTAGAAACATCCGTTGGGCTTGATCGAATGTTTTTGTCCATTCTAAGCGCTTCCTACAAAAATGAAACCCTCGAAGATGGAACGACTAGGATAGTATTAACCATTCCTCCAGCTCTAGCCCCGTTTAAGGTGGCGATTCTGCCTTTGATAAAAAAAGATGGACTTCCTGAAAAAGCAAGAGAAATTGTTAGCGAATTACAATATGATTTTGCCGTACAATATGATGAAAAAGATTCCATTGGGAAACGGTATAGAAGACAAGATGCTATCGGCACACCTTATGCCATAACCATTGACCACCAAAGCCTTGAAGATAAAACAGTTACCATAAGAGATCGCGACACAATGAAACAAGAACGTATTCAATTAAGTGAAATTCATTCGTTCTTATTAGCGAAAACAGGTTGGAAAGAACTACTAGGAAAGTTGAAGTAAGCCTTGAAATACCTACTGTTTCTTTTTTTGATTATTCCCAGTCTATCTTTCAGCCAATTCTTGATTAATAAGGAAGGGCAGGCCTTTACTCAAGCTCCCTTTTTTAACCACACATTTATCAAAGCTTTAAATATCGCTGAATTAAAAGGTCCTATTTCCTTAAAGAAAAAATTTGATGTCATCCAAACTACAGCAGATTGGTTGAATTACCACTTTGACACGCTAGGGCATTTAATACAAATAGAAGAAGTTAAAAAAGTGGGTGAGAAATACGATACAAGTAGCACCTTCTTCAGCTATGATGAATTTCATCAGCTAATTCAAATAAAGTATAAAGTTGCAGACCATTGGATTACAACACATTTTTCTTTTGATTCAAGCGGAAAAATTATCCAAGAAATACAATATCAAGAAGCAATCTCTGGCAAGAGCAAGCCTATTTTACTTAAATGGGAAACAATTAAAAGTGTTCCTTTAGAAAATGGCATTTTAAAAAAGTTTTACAATGAAAACAAGGTTGAAGTTAAAGAACAAACCATTCTATTCCTTAAAAATGGTGAGGAAACAGAAGAAACAGAAAGGTGGACACTAGGATTTGAACAGGTGAAAAAAAAGCAGTTTTTTACAAATAATCGCTTAGTCGAACGTTCAATTTTTATTAATGATGATAGCCTAGCACAAGTACAAGAAATATTTTCTTACGATAATCAAGGAGAGTTGATTTCCAAAAAACTGATGCGAAATGGTGAAAACATACAAGAATGGCAAATCATTTATGATGCGAAAAACAAGGTTTTATCTGCCGTACTTATTTTAGATGAAAGAACAGGTACCCTTAAAATTTTAAGGTATACCATAATAAAACACGATCATTAATTACTCAACGATCCTTTTTAAAGAAGTTTATCGCATAAATGATAATGACTAAGAGTATCAAACTCCCAAAAAAATAAAAGAATACAGACATATCTGTATTTGCTAATGCATACATAATATCTTATTTTGTTTTTCTAATGTATTGAATATTAACTTATTGTTAATTACAAATGAGCAAGTCGTTCATTTCAACTATTTGATATAAGTTCTAATTGAATATTTTAAATATCAGAGTTGAAATAATCCAGTTTTACGATTAGCCAAACGGCGATAATTGTTTATTTTTGCTAAAACAACTATAAAATGTTTAGAACGCATACGTGTGGAGAGCTTAAGATTGATTCAGTCGGTAAAGCGGTGGTTTTAGCTGGATGGGTTCAGCGCTCTAGGGACCTTGGAGGAATGACATTCATTGACTTAAGGGATCGTTATGGGATAACTCAACTCGCTTTTAATGTGGACCAAAATCCAAGTTTAGCACAACAAGCTGGAAAGTTAGGGAGAGAGTATGTTATTCAGGTATCGGGAACAGTAGTGGAGCGAAGCAGTAAAAACCAAAATATGCCAACTGGCGATATTGAACTGGTTGTTGACAAGCTTCAAGTACTCAATGCTGCGAAGCTTCCCCCATTTACGATAGAGGATGTTACGGATGGCGGAGATGAAATACGCATGCAATACCGATACTTAGATCTACGAAGAAATCCAGTTCAAGAAAAATTATTTTTACGGCACAAGGTCGCCTTGGAAACACGTAATTACCTCGACAAGCAAGGTTTTTTAGATGTGGAAACTCCGGTACTAATCAAATCAACTCCAGAAGGAGCAAGAGATTTTGTGGTGCCAAGTAGAATGAATCAAGGACTGTTTTATGCCTTGCCACAATCGCCACAAACCTTTAAGCAATTATTAATGGTGTCAGGAATTGACCGGTATTATCAAATTGTCAAATGCTTTCGAGATGAAGATTTAAGAGCCGATAGGCAGCCGGAATTTACGCAAATCGATTGTGAAATGTCTTTTGTCGAACAGAATGATATTCTTGAAACATTTGAAGGCTTGATCAAACATGTTTTCAAGAAAGTTAAAAATATTGATTTCTTAGAAGATTTTCCGAGAATCACTTATCAAGAGGCGATGGAAAAGTTCGGTTCTGACAAACCCGATATGCGTTTCGAAATGGAATTTGTAGATTTTACTGCAATGGTACAGGGAAAAGGATTTCCAGTTTTTGATGACGCTAAATCAATTCTTGCTATAAACGTTGCAGGTTGCGCAGACTACACAAGAAAACAACTTGACGAATTAACGGAATGGGTGAAACGGCCTCAGATTGGTGCAAAAGGATTAATCTATGCCAAATACAATCAAGATGGAACCGTAAAATCGTCGGTCGATAAATTCTATGACGAAGCTGCATTAAAGGACTGGATGATGGCAGCAAAAGCTAAACCAGGCGATTTGTTATTCTTACTTTGTGGCGAATTAGAAAAGACAAGAAAGCAACTTGGTGAATTACGTTTATACCTCGCGGATTTATTAGGACTAAGAAACCCTTCGGTTTTCAAACCTGTTTGGGTAACTGATTTTCCATTGTTAGAATGGGATGAAGACAATAAGCGATTTCATGCCATGCACCATCCGTTTACGTCTCCAAAACCAGAAGACATGGACTTAATCGATACCGATCCAGGAAAAGTTAGAGCAAACGCCTATGACTTAGCGATGAATGGGGTTGAATTAGGTGGAGGCTCCATTCGAATTCATGACCGTGAATTGCAATCAAGAATGTTCGATTTATTAGGCTTCTCAAAAGAAGAAGCGCAAGCACAATTTGGTTTCCTAATGACTGCCTTTGAGTATGGCGCGCCACCTCATGGCGGATTAGCTTTTGGACTTGATCGACTCGTGGCAACTCTGGGTGGGTCAGAGTCAATTCGGGATTACATTGCCTTCCCAAAAAACAATAGCGGAAAAGACACTATGATTGATGCACCTTCGCCAATTAGTGCTGAACAATTGAAAGAATTAGGTGTTAAATTGACATGAATCAAGATATAAAAAAACTCTCAGAATCGATTGCGCCATTGCGCCAAGAATTATTAAATCACCCTTTGTATTTATCGCTCAATTCGAAAAAAGAGTTGCGCATATTTATGGAGCAGCACGTGTATGCCGTGTGGGATTTTATGAGTTTATTAAAGGCATTACAACTAGAATTAACCTGTGTTTCATTGCCTTGGGTTCCAACAGGAAGCCCATCAACCAGACGATTTATTAATGAAATTGTTTTGGGGGAAGAAAGTGATGTTGACAATAATGGCGCTCCAGCAAGCCATTTTGAACTTTACATTCAATCCATGAATGAATTGGGTGCGGATACGGAAACAGTGTTGCAGTTCATTGAAAAAATTAAAACAGGTCAGCCTTTTATGTCTTCGGTCGATTCTCAAAAAGTGAATCAAGAAACAATCAATTTCATGTCCTATACTTTTGAGATAATTCAGCGCGGTAATCCGCATGAAATTGCGGCAGTATTCACCTTTGGAAGAGAAGACTTAATTCCAGATATGTTTATTGAAATCGTAAAAGGTCTGCAAGAAAAGGAAGGCGTATCAACTTCGCGCCTTTTGTATTACTTAGAGCGACATATCGAAATAGATGGAGGTGAACACGGTCCATTGTCACTCCAAATGATTGATGAATTATGTGAAAATAATCCCATAAAATGGGAAGAAGCTACCAACGTTTCATTGCAAGCACTAAAGATGCGCATTAATTTGTGGGATGGCATTCTAAAGCAAATCGATAAAAACTAACGTTTATTACGTTTTTCTTCAAGCCAAGTAGGTACTTTGGAAGGCGACTTTTCGGAGGGGCCTCCTAATAGTTTTTCTATCAAATCTGGTCGCTTTGCTTTTTCCAATCGTTGTTTTATCCACCCTTGATTTTCTCGTTTATACCAAAAGAAAAAACGATTTTGATTAATTTTCTCTTCTTTTGTTTTTACAGTATTGATTGGCTTTAAGGTGTATGGGTGAACCCCTGTGTAATAAATCACCTCAGCAACGGTCATTGGTGTAGGTGTAAAATCCTGCACTTGTTCTAATTGAAAACCCATGTCTTTGGTTTCAGCTGCCAAATTTGCCATATCTTCTTCTTCGCAGCCAGGATGAGACGAAATAAAATAAGGAATAAGTTGCTGTTTAAGACCATGTTTTTCTGAAATCTTATCGTATTTCTCCTTGAATTTATGGAAATACTTAAACGAAGGTTTGCGCATTACCCTTAATGTGGCATCGGATGTGTGTTCTGGCGCGACCTTTAAACGTCCGCTCACATGCCGTGTGATCACTTGTTCGATGTATTCATCGTGATTACCATCCTCATTGTTTTTATTGAAATCATCCACTAATAAATCGTAGCGAATTCCGGAACCCACAAATGCCTTTTTTACCTTTGGATGGGCATCAACTTTTTTGTATAACTCGGTCATTGGTTTATGAGAGGTATCCAAATTATTACAAATTACAGGATGGATACAACTCGGCGAAGTACAACGAGCACAAATTGCCTCGTCTTTCCCTTTCATTTTATACATGTTTGCAGAAGGGCCGCCTAAATCAGAAATGTACCCACGAAATTCTGGATGCGCAACTACCTCCTCCACTTCCGCCAAAATAGATTTTTCACTTCTTGAAGCAATAAACTTTCCTTGATGCGCAGAAATGGTGCAAAAACTACACCCACCAAAACAGCCTCTGTGCATATTAATAGAAAACTTAATCATGTCGTAGGCTGGAATTGCCCCACGCTTTTTATACTTCGGATGTGGTAAGCGCGTATAAGGCAAATCAAAAGAGCGATCTATTTCATTTTCATCCATTGTTTTGTATGGAGGATTAACGACTAAAATTTCATCGCCGACCTCCTGAGTAATTCGATTTGCTTCCCATTTATTGGATTCAACTTCTACAATTTTAAAGTTTGTCGCATATCTTATTTTATCTTCAAGACAAATTTCGTGACTTGCTAATTCAACTGTTTCCCAATTTTTATTTTTCGGCAAGGGAAGGGCTTTATCTTGAAGAAAGGCAACTTGTTTTAAGGTTTTTGCTTGATCAAAAGGAACTCCTTTTTTTAGAAGCCGCAACAATTCACGCAAGGGCTGATCTCCCATTCCATAAACCAATAAATCGGCTTTTGAATCAACTAAAATACTAGGCATTAATTCATCTTTCCAATAATCATAATGGGTAACTCTACGCAAGGAAGATTCGATACCACCAAGAACAACGGGGACATCTGGATAAAGGTCTTTTAAGATTTTTGAATAAACGATAGACGCGTAATCCGGTCGAAAACCCGCTTCGCCGCCAGGCGTATACGCATCTGTAGAGCGCAATCGTTTATTTGCGGTATAGTGATTAACCATGGAATCCATGCAGCCTGCTGTAACGCCGAAGAAAAGCTTTGGTTTTCCAAGTTTCTTGAAATCTCGTAAATCGTCTTTCCAATTTGGTTGAGCAACAATTCCGATACGCAATCCTTCATCTTCAATGATTCGACTCACCACCGCTGTTCCAAAAGCAGGGTGATCGACGTATGCATCACCGGAAATTAAAATGACATCAAATTCTTCCCAAGCTCTTTTTTGAGCTTCTTTTAAAGACATTGGAATCCAATCGGAAATAGGTCGTTCAATTATCATTGTGCAAAAATACGCAAAGAGAATTGGAAACTACTAAGAAGCGTTAATCTGCGACGGTCACATTGATAGTTTGCTGCTGATTTCCTTCGCCAATTTGAATAATATACTGTCCGCTATAGACTGTACTTACATCAAAATAAGCGATTGTGCTTCCCTGATAAATGATCTTTGTATCAAGTACTTTTCCTGCCAAATCAACTAATTTAATCGTAACATTTTCTTTGACTAAGTTACTTAATTGAACCATTAGCACATCATTGCTTGGATTTGGAAAAACCTTCACCTCAACAGCTGTGTTTTCAGAGAGTTCACTAGTTGAAGTATAAGTGGTAACTGTTTCAGTAATGGAAGTAACTTTCGAACCTGTTTTTGTTCCATAAAAAGTTGGACCTACTACATAAGGATAAGCAGAGTTCCAATTTGCATCTACCGTTGCGAAATAGCAATAAATACCGTTTGGATATTCTGGGGTAATACAAAAACGACCATTGTGTTCATCTAAATAATCTTGTCCTGCCTGAGCGATGTACTCATAATCTTCCCTAAAATATCCCAAGGGATAAGTGGTAGAAACTGCAGGTCCCGCTGTGACAGTTGCTCCTGTAGAATATGTTGTTCGCGTGCTAATGTTCCGCAATTGATAACTGGATTTAATTCTCGTAATACCTCCGGTTCCGTCTGTATTTGCATATCCGTAGGCACCATAAATCGGAAAACCATCATACGAATAACCAATAAGTGGAGAATGTACATTTGAGTTAATCGCATATAAACCGTCTGCAGCATAAATATCACAAATGGTTGAAATTACCGTGAGGTCTAAATTAAAAGCACTCGGATTTTGGTGGTGATGGTAATTTCCCATAGCTGGATGACCTTTTGAGCAATCAAATCCAAGTTTTTCTGCGGGAATAGCATCTCTGTTCCAAACGCCATCACCCATTCCTCCAAGTGGTCCACCAGCAAGTGCATTGGTGGAATTCTTCCAAGAAATACCATCTCGGTAATCAAATAAAGCGACACCATTAATGAAAATACCGATATTACTAGGTGTTGTATTTGTCGGATTTCCAGTATTTTGAACTGGATTCAAAGAAATCTTAAAAATGGCATTTTGACTCGTTGCAAGCGATGGATTTCCATCTAAAAACGGCCCTGTTATGTACGAAGGGATTCCTTTTGTTGATACATAAACCCAATTAGTTGAGTATTGAACTGTTTGGACATTTGCCGCAACCGCATCAACAATTGGAGTAGGGTTTCCGTTCACATAATGCCTCCCAGTTAAGCCAGAAGTATTAATTAACCAAGCACTAATTGCAGGGTTCGTTTGTGCAACCGCTGATAGTGTCGCTGCTAAAAAGATTGATAAGGTAATTTTTTTCATGTGTAAACTTTTTGTTTGATAATAAGATGTCGTTTTTTGAATCATCTTGCGCATAAAATTATTTAATTGTTGCATACTTAAATCGCTCATCAAAAAGAAAGGTTTTATCTGTTAATGTTTTTAAAAAAGCCAAGAGGTCTTTTTGTTCGTTTTCAGAGAGTATAACTGGATTTTTTCTTAATTCTTTACTTAGTAATGGGTTTGAATAATCTAAAAGCGTATAATGTTTAATCACATCTTTCAGCTTTGAAATTCGTCCATCGTGCATGTAGGGAAAGCTATATTCAATGTTGCGGAGCGTTGGCACCATAAAAAGTAATGAATCCCGTTTGCTACCAGTTATTGTCATTCTTCCAAAATCAAGTAGATCAGTATCAATCGGGAGACCATTGGATTTAAAGTCATCGCTTGCAAAAAATGGTGGTTTATGACAGGACGCACAAAATTTCGTGAAAAGTTTCAATCCATTCGCTTCTTGATTAGTAAAAACAGCTTTCTCTTCACCGCGTTTCACCTTATCGTATTTAGAATTTGCCGAAACAAGTGCTACAGTAAATTGCGCAAGGGCTTTTACCAAATGAAAAGGTCGAATATCGTCCGTTCCAAAAGTGCGTTTAAATGCTGCCGAATAGATGGGAGAGCGATCCAAGCGATACATTAAGGAGTCCAAGCGCATATCCATTTCGGCAACATGCGTTATCGGATTAATCGCTTGCGCATTTAAATTCAAGACGCCACCATCCCAATGAAATAGTTTTCTCCATGCTAAATTCGCTAAGCCCGGCGCATTCCTGTTCCCTATTCTACCTTCTATTCCGTGACTAGTTTTGTGATCAACATGTGCAAATGCGGTGAATTGTAAGTGGCAAGAAGCACAAGAAATTGAGGAGTCACGCGAAAGGATCGGATCATAAAACAAGGCCCTACCCAATTCAAATTTTTCATAGTCTAAGGGATTACCTTTGAAATTATAACTTGGCTTTGGCCATTCCTTTGGTTGATAAAATGGATGGGGCATCCCGTTTTTAAGTGTAAAAGCGAGTACAGAAAAGCCAAAAAAACAAATAAACAAGAATCTTGAACTATTCATACCCTTTTTTAATTTAAACATGCCGCTAGGCCCTGCAAAATTAAAAAGGCTTCTTTACCAGGCAACATTAAATGATGTGTTTTTTTTAAAGAAATGACATCCGGAAAAAGCAAGCTCAATTCAAATTGGATATATGAATCAAGAAGATCTACTTGTACCTGTTGAGCACTTGCATAGGGAAATCGATAGCCACCTAGGTGAAATTCAAAATCATGCGTTTTTGTTAAAACCAAACTGCTTTTTCCTGCCAATTTCAAGTTGACATAACCGGTATTCCACGCCCAATACATCCCAAGTAAAGGATCGTAGGCGTTTTCCAATTCTCCAGATACATTTTTACTACTGTCTAATCCTAGCGTAAATGAAACGTCGTCATAGTTAGAAATTTCTAAATTTTTAAAAAAAACATGCGTGGATGAATCGGCTAAATCATAAAAAATCAAGGTGTCAATTTCAGTAATGCCACCACTAAGTTTTTCTCTGAAGCGGAAATCCGAAAAATACATTTTTAGGGTAGAAAAACTAATGGAATCCTTGTTTTCGGTTAAATACACCTGTTCTAACTCGAGGGCTTTATTATCCCAAGACGGTATGATTCTAAGTTGCCCATAGCAAGTTAAGGAGAAGAAAAAACTAATTAGAAAAAGGTGGAAAGCAACTTTCATTTTTTATGTCGAGGCCCTCCTTCCAAAACCCTTGTAAAAAACCCATTTAATTGCTTCCGTTCCTTTGCAGAACATTGGCTTTTTATATCCTTAAAGTAAAGATAAGTCATTTTATCTAGTTCATATTGATTGGCACTAATTAGCTTTAGAATACTATCCGCTTGACTTTCGGGAAGCTCGTTTTCAAAAGACAAGAGTAGTTTTGCACGTAGTTTTTTTGAATTATCTATTAGCTTTTCCTTCATTTTAAAATGAAGCAACTCTTTCCGATTGATGTCATTTGCCCGGGCATCTTCTATGTTGAGAATATTCACAATTCTTGGTCGCTCGTGTGGCCTATGTGGAAGAAATATAAACGTAATCAATCCAATGTTAATGATTACTAAAGCCCAAATTATAACCTTGTATTTTTTCATTTTTTATTTTTTTAAGTCCATTCTTCGAAATATTCAGTGTCTTCTTTTTGTGTTTCCGCCGATTTCTTGGCATACAATACAGCAAAGACATTGATTGAGATCAGCAATGCAATGGCCGCTGCAGCATAATAAAAACGAGTAATCGGAACCTGTTTCCCAGTAGGAATTAGTGCTAATTTATTCGCTAATTCATCAGAAACTTCAATTCTTGAAGAAAATTTAAACTCTTCTAATTCTATCATAATTTAATTATTTTTTTCAAATTACCTCGCGCTCTAAAAAGAAGTGATTCTACCGCTGAAATGGATAAATTCATGGATTGAGCAATTTCCAAATAACTAAATTCTTCCATTGTAAACATGGTAAATGCTATGCGTTGGTTTTCTGGTATGTGCTGTAATATATTTCTCATTCTTGTTTCTTCTTCATCCTGAATAAGTTCCGCATCTGTACTTTGGGAGCTTAGGAAAAAATCGACTTTTTCAAGTGGAACGTTTATCCCTTTTCGCTTTTGACGCAGATCCCTCCGAGTTTTTTCTTTGCATTTATTTAAAGTTATACTGTAAACCCATGTGGAAATTTCACTTGCCCCTTTAAAATTAGGGAGTCCTTTAAAAACGGCAATGAAAACCTCTTGTGTAATATCCTCCGCATCTTCTTTGTTTCCAGTTAAATGATAGGCAAGATTTAGAACTTTTCCAGACAACATGAAGATTAATGTATTAAACTCCTTCGCCTCACCGCTTCTTAATTTATCTAGATCCACCATTAATCAAACTATTTGTTACTTAATTGCTTGAAAACTTGCGTAAAGGTATTATTAAAGGTACTGATTAATAAAATAGCAAGGAAAGAATAGAGCTATTCGCGAAGAATTAACAAAGGATAGAATACACAAATTGCTTAAATTAATAAAAAGCTTTTTTCCTAAAAAACAATTATACTAATTTCAAATCAACCAACGATTTTGCTGTTTCCTGAACCGCTTGAACGGAAGAGATGGGAGCTATTTTCAAGTCTTTTTTCATTTTGTCGTTGTTAACAACATAAAGTAAGCCCAACTCATCTTTCACCATACGGATCGTTTTATCAAACAAAGAAGCAATCTTTACCAGCCAATTTGGTAATTCTCTCGCCTTTAATTTGTTTTTGTATTCTGGACAAGCATCGAGTACTGCAAGAGCAACATCCTTCATCCATAAGGATTCATTCACAATGGCATAGCGTTGTCCGATGGAAATTTCGTTTTCTAAGGCATTGAAGTGAGCCGCAGCGACATCCCTCACATCGGCAATAGGGAAACCCATTTTTGGTGTACCTGGAAATTTTCCTTTCATCATCTTTACGATAATATCTGCACTCGTACCAATTTCTTTATTCAAAATCGGTCCTAATACAAAGCCGGGATTAATCACTGTTATTTTTAAGGAAGGATTTTCTTTTGCATATTGCCACATATCTTGCTCTGCGAGTGTCTTACTTTTTGCATAGGCACTTACTAAGACTCCACTGTTGAGGTTTGTAAAATCAGCTTCGTCGAAATTTATTTTTCCTTTCTCATGTCCATATAAAATGGCAGCAATCGACGAAGTTTGAACAACACGAGAAATATTATTGGCCAGTGCCGCATCCATAACGTGCTTAACACCATTACGTGCTGGCATTATTACATCGTCTTCGTGTTTTGGAATTCCCAATGGAAAAGGAGAGGCGACGTGTAATATTGCATCGCATCCTTTCATTGCTTCTTGCCAATTATCGGGGCTATTTAAATCGCAATGAAAAACTTTTAATGACTTGAGCGCCTCCACACCGAGCACTTTTTCAATCGTTTTTTTTACCTCATCTTCCTTTTGTTGATTCCGAGTTGTACCTGTAATCTGATACCCCCTCTTAATTCCTTCGATGGTAATGTGCGTTCCGATAAAACCAGAGATTCCACTAATAAAAATATTTTTCATGCCTTGTTTCCTAAAGATGTTTTGAGCAAAATAGCCCTGTAAATTTTACCTTCATTGTTGAAGAAAAATCATTTCGTTTTGATTGATAATCCAACTTCTTTTTGAAGATGCGCAAAATTACTTTTTTTCTTTGAATGCAATTAACCTTATACGGTATGCACATGTATAAATTTCGCTCTTCGCATCTTTTTATTTCCTAAAGACGATAGGCAAGATTAAGAACTCTCCCAGAAAACGTTGATTTTTTATTTAATCGTAATCGAAAAAATCATGACTGAATTTCCACCACCTCCCGTTTTTAATTGAAGAAAAAAAAAGATTGTTTGGATGGAGGATTAAATGAAATTATCTAGCCGCTTTTATTTCTTTTTTCAAGGCCTTTATTTCCGTTTTAGCTCTTCGACGCTCTGCTTTTACGCCCTGTTTTTTTATGCTCTTGAAATACGAAAGTGAACGATCAAATTGACCTGTTTTTTTAGTAATATACCCCATCAGAAAAAGGGCATCAATGTGATTTGGAGACCTTGTTAATAGTTTAAGCAAGGCCATTTCACTCTCAATTAAATTTTCCAGTTTGTAGTTCACCTTACCCAAAAGATACAAGCTGTTTGGATCGGCGGCATAATTTTGTGCGTATGCATTAGCGAAATCTAAGGCAACAAAGGGGCCTTGATCCATATCCGTACTAAGCAACCAAACATCGATATAGTTACAAATTTGCTTGTAGAGAAAATCAGGGTCTTCAATGGGATTATTTTCACTTTTCAACCACGGTTTACTTACTCTTTGGGAATCATCAATCCATTTTAATATAAAAGGATTGGCGGCATCTAATCTTTTTAGATCGAGCAATAATTGGATTCTCTCTGTAAAAAAATCAACCCTTGCAGGATGATCAATCCTGCCCCTTTCACATATTTTTAAGGCCATTTGAATCGACTCTTCATCAATCACTCTAAAGTCTTCCTTCGTTGCATCGTATTCTTGCTGGCCCACGCCTCTATTTCGGTAATATACAAATTTGGCTAAATACAAATCCGCATCCTTAGGGCTTGCAGCTTCCCAAACTGAAATAAATTTTTCAATGGCAGCGCGGTCGTTTTGTTTAACTAATTTATTAAAATCGTTCCATTTGGTTTGACCAATAACAAAAGAGCTGAGGGTAAGAAAGGTTAAAATGGTAAGCGTTTTCATACTGTTAATCTTAGTTTCGTAATAGAATAGTTTAAGGATCTTTATGATGTTAAGGTTAAGTTTTTATTTTTTTTACTATTGTCCTGTAAAAATCAAAAGTAAGTAAAACATACATAAAAAAGGCCAAGAGCATCTATAAATAAAGGCCCTCTTCATTAAATACTAATAATTCGACTGAAAACAATTCAAATGGAACTAAATTAAGTGACCTCGTAACTTCGGATCTCTACTCTTTTTCGGTGTTTATTAATACATTTGCAGATAACATCTAAACGAAAGAACCATGAATTTTGAACTACCCGAATTAGGCTACTCCTATGCTGCATTAGAACCGCACATTGATGCGCGCACCATGGAAATCCACCATAGCAAGCACCACCAAGCATATACCACTAATTTAAACAATGCGATTGCAGGCACTGAATTAGAAGGAAAGTCTATTGAAGAAATTTTAAAAGTATGCAAAGATAAACCTGCCGTGCGAAACAATGGAGGAGGATTTTGGAATCATAATTTATTCTGGGAATGCCTATCTCCAAATGGTGGTGGGCTTCCAAATGGAGCTTTAGCTGCTGCCATCAATGAAGCCTTCGGCTCCTTTGAAAACTTCCAAGCTGAATTTGCAAAAGCGGCAACAACCCGTTTCGGTTCTGGTTGGGCATGGTTATGTGTTAGCAGCGGAAAATTAGAAATTTGTTCTACCGCAAACCAAGACAATCCATTGATGGGAGAAGGTTGTTCGGGAACACCTATTTTAGCTTTGGACGTTTGGGAGCATGCATACTATTTAAACTACCAAAACAGAAGACCTGATTACATTACTGCTTTTTTCAATGTTGTTAATTGGTCGGTAATAGCAAGTAAATTTGATGCAGCGAAATAATTCTGCCCCTCTAATCATAAAAAAAGCGGCCGATTAAGTCGCTTTTTTTATTTTTAAAAGTTCACTTGTGCTTGTATTCGAATCAGATTTCCTCGCTGATAATTATCTTGTTTGGCATAATCCTCGAACCTTCTAGATGACATCGTGTACAAGCCTTTCTGTTTTTTCCAATGTTATGTTTAGGTTAAGAAACCATATTGAGACCCTTCTTTACCCACAAGACCATAACTTTGAGTAAAAAATTAAAGATATGGCTGGAATTTTAAGTTACTTTTTACCAAAAGACAGGGTTTTTTATTCGCTTTTTGAAGAAGCAGGAGATAATTTAGTGAGCATATCACAGAAACTCTTACAAGTGGTACAAGAACCGGATTTTAATAAGCGCGCGTTACTTATTAAAGATATGTCAGATTTAGAACATGCTAACGATAATGTCACCCATAGAATTTTCGTGGAATTAGGACGGAATTTCATCACTCCTTTTGATAGGGAAGATATCCATGCCTTGGCATCTGCATTAGATGATATTGCCGATTATATCTTTTCAGCGGGAAAAAAAATTAATTTCTATCACATCGATCCTATTTCAGATATAGGGATTCAGAAAACGGCTGAGGCTATTCACGATTCAACCATTGCAGTTAAACAAGCCGTAATGGAACTTAGAAATTTAAAAAATACTCAGAAAATAATTGAGTGTGTGATAAAAATTAACAGCTTAGAGAACGAAGCTGATACTCTTTTCGATATGAATATTGAGAAATTATTTGCTTCAGATGTTGATGCCAAAGAGCTAATCAAGCGACGTGAATTATATCAAGTCATGGAGACAGCAACCGACAAATGCGAGGATGCAGGAAATGTGATTGAATCTATTGTTGTGAAATACGCTTAATTTTTCTTAACTAGCACCCAAAGTATGTTTACATTATTAATTGTTGTTATAGCGATTGCCTTAATATTTGACTTAGTAAATGGTTTCCACGATGCCGCTAATTCTATTGCTACGGTGGTTTCAACAAAAGTACTTACACCATTTCAAGCCGTGATTTGGGCAGCAACTTTTAACGTAATTGCATTTTGGGTTTTTGATATGAGTGTGGGGAACACCGTTGCAAAAACGGTAGATAACAACGCTATCGACCTTTGGGTTATTCTAGCAGGACTATTAGCTGCCACATTTTGGAACCTACTCACCTGGAAGCTAGGTATTCCTTCATCATCCTCACACACCTTAATTGGTGGTTTTGCTGGGGCAGCTGTTGCGCATGCTGGATGGGACGTCATTGCTGGAGGTGAAATCCTTAAAGTTATTCTATTTATCTTTTTAGCCCCGTTAATCGGAGGTTTTATCGCCTATCTAATTGCTGTTGTAACCATTAGCCGTTCCTTTTGGAAGAAAATGTTGGTTATTTTAACCCTTTCAGGCATAACTATCGTATTTATGCAATACATGATCGACTTTATGGATATGAAGCCCATCATGTTATACATCGTTATCGGTATGATCAGTGCATTTATTGTGGTGTATACGTGGTTTGAACTTATGCATGGTAAAAAACCTTCTGCCGTTAAGGAAGCTAACATGCATAAAAAACTGCAACTACTTTCCTCAGCAGCCTTTTCCTTAGGTCATGGTGGGGCAGATTCGCAAAAAGTAATGGGTATTATCTGCGCTGCGCTTCTAGTTTATGGCAACTTGGGGAGACAAGGCAAATTAGAGGATAAAATTCCAAAAGATCTGCAAATCACTGAATTAATGCAAATTGAATTTCATAAAGAAGGCAAACTTGAAAAATACAAACCAGAGGCAGCAAAATTAGGTGACAAAGTATATTACGTTGAACATAAAGCTATTGTTGATGCTAGTTCTGGTATCGTAATATATGATAAAGATGGGAAACGTACTCCGGAGGCAACAATGGATAACTTACCAAGTTACGAAGAAATTGATGGAAAACTGAAAAAAATAGAAATTTTTACCCTTGGTGACGCCTTGTGTGATGCCTCAAGCAGAGATACCATTTTTAATAAAAAGGCATTAAATAAAAAGTATGTTTATGCTGGCATTTTTAATAACTACATCGATCTCAAAACATATAACTTAAGAGAAGGATTTAAAATTAAAACTAAAGTTCATTCGGAAACAATGCCATTTTGGATTGCCTTCGGGTGCTATTTGATGATTGGTTTGGGAACATTAATGGGTGGATGGAAGATTGTGAAAACTATGGGAACCAAAATAACTAAAGTTACTCCGCTCGAGGGAGTATGTGCGGAAACGGCTGGTGCATTAACCTTATTCACTGTTTCACAATTCGGTATTCCTGTTTCCACAACCCATACCATCACGGGTTCTATCATTGGAGTTGGTGCAACTAAGCGTCTGTCCGCAGTGCGATGGGGCGTAACCATAAACTTACTTTGGGCGTGGATATTAACCATACCGGTTAGTGCAATTCTAGCAGCTTTAATTTACTACCTCATCATTTTGGTTAAATAACTAAAAGAGTACGGTAATTTTATTTTAATTAAACTATTGTTAAGTTATTGTTAGTTCTATTTTTTTTTCTACATTAGCCTTTCAATTTAATTCTTTAATCCTATGAAAAAAATCTTACTTTCTTTAAGCGCCTGTTTAATGGTTGCTTACGCTTCTTCCCAGGTTATTTGCAAGGGCGTTTCTCCCTCAAATATTGCTGGAAACTACACCTTCAGTTGGGCTCCCCCTACGGGTGGATGGGGCACTCCGGATTTTCTTATCCCAAATACATTTGTAGAGGATACATTAATGATGGTAGATGATGGTACACCTGGTTTAAATGCACAAGGAAATCCTATTTCAGGAGAAGGTTGTAATCCATTAATCAACAATTTAACAGGTAAAATTGCAGTCATTTTTCGAAATACCTGTGAGTTTGGAGCCAAAGCCTTTAATGCACAAAACGCAGGTGCTGTTGGTGTTATTGTCGTAAACCGAAACCCAGGAGAATGGTTGAATATGGGTGCTGGAGTTGATGGAGCCAACGTAACAATCCCTGTCGTAATGCTAGACTTTACTGATGGAATGAATATAGTTGCAGAAATGCAAAATGGTCCTGTTGTCATGTTCCTTGGTAACAAAGTTGGTTTATTTCCTACTGATGGTGGACTAACACCATCCACTACTTTAATTCCTAAGCAAGGAGGTGTTGTTTCTTTCTTGGCTCAAAATGGCACAGAATTTAATTTTGACCTAGGAGCACGGATCTACAATTATGGTAATCAATCCCTTTCCGGAGTAACATTGAATGCTACGATTACCAATCCTACAGGAACCACCGTTTACAACAATACTGTTACCAATATCACACTGAATGTTGGAGATAGCGTTGATGTTGAACCGTCTCAAACCAACAACCTTCCTCAATTCTCATTGTCTAACTATCCAACAGGACGTTATACCCTTACCTATACCTTAACTTCTTCGATTGCAGACAGTGATCCTTCAGACAACTCTTTAAGTTATGATTTTGTTATTCAAGATTCACTTTACACCTTTGCGAATATAGATGTTGCAAGCGGAAATGCGGCTCCAAGTACCCATTACCGTCCTAGTACTAACAATGCGACATACGCCGTTTGTACTGTGCTAAAAGATGCAAACGCAAGTCGTATCGCAGCAGTAGGCGTTCATTTTTCAGCAACAACTGCTGCAAATACGGTTCCTTTAGATGGAGAAGAAATTGCCTTGTATTTATATAAGTGGGAAGATAACTTCGTTGATTTAAATGATGCTGGATTTGGATTTAACACATTGACCCAAGTGGCTGGTGGATATTACTATTTTCCGTCAGATCTTCAAGGTGAACTAGTTTACGGTGAATTTGACCAAGCGGTAGTTCTTGAAGATGGTGTGCGTTATTTAGCGTGTGCCCAAACCGTTAATTTAGACCTTTATTTAGGTTTTGATGGCGATCGCGACCACACATGGAACTACAATTGGTATGCACAACCAATGTCTCCAATTGAAAGCGATGGAGCGTATTTCGCAGCTGGATTTGGTGCAGATGTACCTAATGGACTTGTTCTACGTGTTATCGATGCTAACAACATTGGTCTAAATGAAGCAAACGCTATCAACGGTATGGCTTATCCAAATCCTACCACGGATAAAGTAACCGTTTCTATAGAAGGTGAAGGCTTAGCTAACTTAACTGTTACAGATATTTCTGGCAAGCAAGTTCTTACTCAATCATTAGATTTAGTAAACGGAAAATCAGCGGTGTCTATTGAGGCATTAGATGCTGGAGTTTACATATTTAACCTTGTGTTAGAGAATGGCAAAACGTCTCAATTTAACGTTGTAAAGCGTTAAACTAAACTTATACTGTTAAAAAGGGTTGGCTTCACCAACCCTTTTTTTTATGCCCTAACATTTGTCTGCATTAACTCCTTATCTTTGCTAACGAACATGGAAAAAAAGTCCTATACCGTTACCGCAGCATTACCTTATGCAAATGGCCCACTTCACCTTGGTCATATCGCAGGCGTTTACCTGCCAGCTGATATCTTTGTGCGATTTCTACGCTTGCAAAAACACGATGTTGCTTTTATATGTGGTAGTGATGAACACGGAGCTGCAATTACTTTGAGGGCAAAAAAGGAAGGGGTGAAGCCCCAAGAAATTGTAGACAAATACCATTCGTTGATTAAGCATAGTTTCGAAAAATTTGAAATTTCATTCGATATTTTTCACCGGACATCCTCAGCATTACATCATCAATACGCCAGTGAATTTTTTAAAACATTACACGAAAAAGGTGCTTTTGAAGAACAAAAATCACTTCAATATTTTGATGCAACATACCAACAGTTTTTGGCAGACCGTTACATTACAGGAACCTGTCCAAAATGCCAGCATCCCAATGCTTATGGAGACCAATGCGAAAAATGTGGTGCTGATTTAAGCCCAACAGAATTAATTAACCCCACATCCACTTTATCGGGAAATACACCAGAATTAAAAGAAACCACGCATTGGTATTTACCAATGAATAAACATGAAGAATGGTTACGGGAGTGGATTCAAAAAGGAAGCATGGAGGGGGAAATTATTCATGATCCTAAAACATGGAAAAACCAAGTTGTTGGACAATGTATGTCTTGGATTAATGGCGGCTTGCGCGCTCGCGCTATGACCAGAGATTTAGACTGGGGGATTCCTGTTCCACTACCAAACTCAGAAGGGAAAGTGTTGTATGTTTGGTTAGATGCTCCAATTGGCTATATCTCAGCCACTCAACAATGGGCCTTAGATAATGGAAAAAATTGGAAAGATTATTGGTATAAAGAAGAAGCGAAAGACAGAAAATTGATCCATTTTATTGGCAAAGACAACATCGTTTTTCACGCCATTATTTTCCCAATCCTTTTAAAAGCACACGGAGATTTTATTTTACCTGAAAATGTTCCGGCATATGAATTTTTAAACCTAGAGGGCGACAAATTTTCCACTTCCCGAAATTGGGCCGTTTGGCTACATGAATACCTTGAACACTACCCAAATAAAGTAGATGAGTTAAAATATGTTTTAACGTCTATTGCTCCAGAAAACAAAGACTCAGAATTTACATGGGCAGACTTCCAAACACGAATTAATTCAGAATTAGCCGATATTTATGGCAATTTTGTTAATCGCGTAACCGTGCTTATCCATAAATATTACCAAGGTGTAATACCTTCCGCTCACGAGCTGACTACTTATGACCAAAAAGTACTTTCTGAAATCGCAACGATTCCAGGTAAAATTTCAGACTTATTATATCAATATAAGATTAGAGAAGCGCAACAAGAGATGATGAACTTGGCAAGAATTGGGAATAAATACCTTGCCGATGAAGAACCATGGAAAGTGATCAAAAATGATCCTATACGAGTAGAAACCATCCTTAAGGTAGCACTTCAGATCACTGAAAAGCTGGCTTTGTGTTCACGAGTATTTTTACCAAAAACAGCGGATACATTGCTAAATATGCTTCAAATAAAGTGTGAGGATTGGGAAGTAGCCGAGTCCTTGCTCATATCCGGAAATAGTATCGGAACGCCCACCATTATATTTGAAAAAATTACAGATGAATGGGTAGAGCATGAGAAAAGCAAGTTAATTACAAGTCCAATTACGAATTCTAAATACCCCATCATGAAAGAATTAATCTCCTTCGAAGATTTCACTAAAATGGACCTTCGAATTGGTCACGTGATAGCGGCCGAAAAAATGGAAAATGCAGATAAACTACTCGTTTTGAAGGTCGATACAGGAATTGATGAAAGAACCATCGTTTCTGGAATTGCAAAGCATTACGACGCCGCAGCAATCATTGGAAAGAAAGTGGTTGTGCTTATGAATCTGGCACCACGAAAAATTAGAGGGGTTGAATCGCATGGAATGCTCTTAATGGCTGAAAATAGCGAAGGAGAATTAAGCGCTTTAATCAGCGACCGAGATTTTGATTTTGGCGTAACAATAGCATAAACGACTGTTTGCTAAAGTATAAGAAGACGAAATTTAATTCTTCGCAGTCACCACCACTAGATATAGCCTTTGTCTTTTGCCCAACTACTTAATTGAGCGGCATTTGTGAATCCTAATTTCTTTAGAATGTTATGACGGTGTGTTTCAATTGTTCTGTGCGAAACAAATAATTTTTCAGCAATAATCTTAGACGTCAGACCCTGTGCAATGTGTTTAACAATTTCAATTTCTTTCATCGTCAGAGACTTTTTTGAATCCTCATCCTCCACATTTAGTAAAGAAGTAAAATTTCGATCTTTAATTTCTGCTGAAATGAAAATTTCACCATTATAAACGGCATGAATGCCGCTAATTAACTCTGTCTTATTCGTGTTTTTGGTTAGATAACCTTTAGCGCCTATAGATAGAAACTTCTTAACATAGGTAATATCATCATGTAAGGAAAGCCCAATAATCTTAGTTTTAGGCAAAGTATTGGTTATTTTAATGGCTGCCTCTATCCCACTTCCTGCCCCAAGATTTATATCCATTAAAATAATATCTGGTCGCAAACTCATCGCCGCATCAAAAGCATTGGATTCTGAATCTGCTGTTCCTACTACATAAATGGAAGGTGCGTCTTTCAATAAAGCAGACCAAGCTTCACTAATTAGTTGATGATCATCAACAATTAAAACCTTGATTGTTGTTTCCATAAATTGGTATTTTGAACTAAATTAACCATTTAAGGCCTCAGCACCACCAACTATTTCTAAAATTTCATTAGTAATCGCAGCTTGACGTGCTTTATTGTAGGTTAATTTCAAGCTTTTTTGAAGGTCTTTGGCGTTGTCTGTTGCTTTATGCATCGCAGTCATTCTAGCGCCATGCTCAGATGCATTAGAATCTAATAAGGCCTTAAACAATTGTATTTTGAGAGATTTGGGAATAAGGACTGACACTAATTCTTGTTTATTCGGTTCGAATACATAATCAACCGTGTTCGAATTATTCTCTGGAATTGGAGTAATGAGGGGTAAAAATTGTTCTACCTCTATCGATTGACTGGCAGCATTAATGAAACTATTATACACGACAACAATTTTACTGAACTGCTGTTGCTCATACAAAGACATTACTTGCGTGGCGATAAGCCCAGTGCGTTCAAAGGTAAGATCTAAAAAAATATCCTCTACGATCGCTAGTTCGTCATTAATAAAATAATTTGGCGTTTTTTTTATGACGTCTTTCACTTTTTTACCAAGACATAAGACCTTAACGTCAAACGCTTGATAATCTGAAGCGATTAAGTGCTGGACTTTTTTTATAATATTATTATTAAATCCACCACACAAGCCTCGATTAGACGAAATAGCAACAATCAAGATGCTTTTGCTATCGTTTACTTGGGATAGCTTATTCTCAGAAGCATCCGCAACAGCGCTAAGATTACCAAGAATTTCCTTTAATTTACCAGCATACGGGCGTAATTTAGTAACAGCATCTTGCGCACGTTTCAATTTTGCAGCAGAAACCATTTTCATAGCAGAAGTTATCTGCATGGTTGATCCAACTGACGCTATTCTATTCCGTATTTCCTTTAAATTGGCCATAGTATTAAATGTACAACATGCCTCAGAGGCAATTCAAATTCAATTAGTATTTCTCTGCAATTTCCTTAGCGCATTTGGTTAAAACATCCGTTATTTCATCCGTATATTTCCCTGCTTTCAAGGCCAATAAAACGTCTGGATGTTTTGCTTGCAAGAAAGTAAGGTATTCTTTCTCGAACGCTTTAACTTGATTAATAGGAACACGTTGAATTAACCCTTTCGTTCCAACAAAAATAATGGCTATTTGCTGTTCAACTGGGTAAGGATCTCCTTCTCGTTGCTTCAGAATCTCAACATTTCGAGAGCCCTTATCTAGCACCGACTTTGTTGCGGCATCCAAATCAGATCCAAATTTTGCAAATGCTTCTAATTCACGGTATTGAGCCTGGTCTAATTTCAAGGTTCCAGCCACTTTTTTCATCGATTTAATTTGGGCAGAGCCACCAACACGTGAAACAGAAATTCCAACGTTAATAGCAGGGCGAACACCCGCGTTAAATAAATCCGACTCTAAGAAAATTTGTCCATCAGTAATCGAAATTACATTCGTTGGAATATAAGCCGAAACGTCACCTGCTTGTGTCTCAATAATTGGCAATGCAGTAAGAGAACCGCCACCTTTCACTAAAGGGCGAAGTGATTCTGGAAGATCATTCATTTGACAAGCGATGGTATCATCGCCGATAATTTTTGCTGCACGCTCTAACAAACGAGAGTGAAGGTAAAATACATCACCTGGATATGCCTCACGTCCTGGTGGGCGACGAAGCAATAAAGAAACCTCACGGTACGCTACAGCTTGCTTTGATAAATCATCAAAAACAATAAGAGCAGGCCTTCCTGAATCCCTAAAAAACTCCCCAATTGCTGCACCAGTCATTGGAGCATAAAACTGCATTGGAGCAGGATCCGAAGCATTCGAAGCTACAACTGTTGTGTATGCCATTGCTCCTGCATCCTCAAACTTCTTAACGATACCTGCAACCGTGGATCCTTTTTGACCTATCGCAACATAAATGCAATATACAGGTTCACCACGATCATAGAATTCTCGCTGATTAATAATAGTATCGATAGCAACTGTCGTTTTACCTGTCTGACGGTCACCGATAATTAATTCTCTTTGTCCACGACCAATTGGAATCATGGAATCGATCGCTTTAATACCTGTTTGTAGAGGCTCAGTAACTGGCTGACGGAAAATAACACCCGGTGCTTTTCGTTCGATAGGCATTTCATAAAGATCTCCAGTAATCGGCCCTTTTCCATCTATTGGCATTCCTAGTGTATCAACAACACGTCCCACCATACCTTCGCCAATTTTGACAGAAGCGATGCGTCCTAATCTTTTTACCGTATCACCTTCCTTCACTAAAGAAGAACGGCCGAGTAAAACTGCCCCTACGTTATCTTCTTCTAAATTCAAGGCGATTCCTTGTAAGCCACCATCAAATTCAATTAATTCTCCATATTGAACGCCGTTTAGCCCGTAAATACGAGCAATACCATCTCCAATTTGAAGAACCGTACCTACTTCTTGCAATTCAGCTTCTGTTCTGAATCCTGATAATTGTTCCCTTAAAATTGCTGAAACCTCTGCTGGATTAATGTCTGCCATTTTATTTTATTTTTAGTTTTTTAAGTCCTGCGACTTAGTTGGTTAATTCTTGTCTTAAATTTTTTAATTTGCTTGCCACGGATGAATCAATTTGTTTGTCTCCAATTGTAATGATAAAACCACCAATTAATGTAGGATCGATTGTTTCAACTAATCTTAATTCCCCTGTGAAGGTCTTGGATAATTTATCCAATATTTTTTTTCTGCTATCATCATCAAGTGCAACGGCACTGGTAATTATTCCCGAAACGATCCCACGGTGTTTTTCAAGCAATGAGCAATAGCCCGAAGCGATGAAAGGAAGCATAGCGGAACGACCATTTTTAACAATTAAGGAAATAAATCCAGCACTTAGCGGCTGTAAATCGACGATTAAGGCATTAATGATTTTTATTTTCTTATCCGCATTAATAATCGGTGAATTAAGGAAGCTCACAAAATCTGGAGCGCTTTGTGCCATGGTCATTATTCTGGACATATCATGCAGAACAGGATCTAAGACCTTTTGCTCAACAGACATTTCCAATAATGCTTTAGCGTATCTTATCGCTGCTTTAGTAGATTTCATGACTTAGTTCATATTTATATCATCCGCCAATTTTTCAGCTAAAGCCTTTTGTTTTGCGTCAGTCGATAACTCACCACGCACAATTTTTTCAGCTATATCCAATGAAAAACCAGCTAACTGATTCTTTAAATCTACAATTGCTGCTGTTTTTTCCATTGCGATGCTTGTCTTTGCACTTTCAACAATTTTATTTGCTTCGAGTTTCGCTTTATTTTTAGCATCTTCTATCATCTGAACTGCGGTTTCTTTTGCATCATTCATAATAGCATCTCGCTCTGCCCTAGCGGCTTTTAATATTTTTTCATTTTCAGCCTGAAGTAACTGCATCTCTGCTTTTGTTTTTACGGCTAACTCCAATGCTTCGTGGATTTTTTGTCCTCTTTCGTTAACGGCATTTAATATCGGTTTCCATGCGAATTTTGCCAATAAAAATAACAAAAGACAAAAAACTAATCCTGTCCAAAACAACAAGCCGTAATCAGGTAATATCAAGTCCATACTTCTATTTTTTATTAATTTTTAAACTAAAAATGTGAACCACAACCAACCGTTGAGGTTCACATCATTTTTTTTTATTGCTTTGCGCCCAAGAATCCAACTACTACTCCAAAAAGAGCAATACCTTCAACTAATGCAGCTGCAATAAGCATTGCTGTTTGAATTTTTCCCGAAGCTTCTGGGTTACGAGCGATTGCCTCAACAGCAGAACCACCGATTCTTCCGATTCCCAATCCTGCTCCTAATACTGCTAATCCCGCTCCAATAGCGGCAATACTTCCAAACATTCCTGTCATTTCTATCATTGTATATGGTTTAAAAATTACAAATTAATGATGCGCTTCTTCCACTGCAGCACCTATAAACAATGCGGAAAGCATTGTAAAAAGATACGCCTGTAAAAACGCAACTAACAATTCCAAAATCGATATAAACAAAGCCATTGGCACCGACAAGGCGCTCCAAGCAATACTTTTATTTATAAAAATTAAGGATATGAGTGCTAAAATAATAATGTGTCCTGCCGTAACATTGGCAAAAAGTCGAATCATTAAAGCAATGGGTTTGGTGAAAATACCAATAATCTCTATTGGCACCATAATAATTAATATAGGAATTGGAACTCCTGGTGTTGCAAATATATGTCTCCAATAATTTTTATTCCCTGAGAACAGGGTTATTAATAATGTTAAGAGAGCCAGAAAAAGGGTAACGCTTATATTACCAGTTAAATTAGCGCCACCGGGAAGGATCGGAATCATTCCTAATAAATTATTCAGCAATATAAAAAAGAAAGCGGTAAGAAGGTATGGAACATATTTTTTGTATTTGTGCTCCCCAATGTTTGCTTTGGCAATATCATCTTGCACAAGTAGCACCAGGGGCTCCAAAAACTTAGCGATTCCTTTGGGTGCAATAGCTCCATTTTTCTTATAAAACTTCGCCATGCTAAACATAATTAGAATGAGTAGGATCGCACCAATGAAAAGAGAAGTGACATTTTTGGTTATAGACAAGTCTAATGGCTTAACATTATGAGGGTGCCCATCATTAAAATGCATTTTTCCTTCCGATAAGCGGTATATTTTCTCGTGGAATAATGCGTAGCCCGCAGCAGGACCTTTACCTACTAAATAACTCAGTTTTTCACCTGTTTTTGCGTCTTTATCCAAGACATTTAATCCATGATAAAAATTACTAGCACTAAACACCTTAAATCCATTGTCATATAAAATAACCGGTAAGTGCAAAGAAACCCCTTCATGCTCACTGCCCCATAAATGCCATTCGTGCGCATCTTTAACGTGATGCATAATCATTTCATTCACATCAAACTCGTCTTCAACTGAATCAACAGCAGCAGTTTTTGCAGAAATTAGTGATGGATCGTTTTTTGCAGAAATTAGTGATGGTGCCAACACCAAAAAAAGCATAAAAACAACCTGTGTAAAAAGCTTTGCGACAATCATTTATTTACTTTTTGAAGGAAAAACCCTTAAAATTTTATGCAAAGGTAATAAATCTTTCTAAAGTAATGTGAATTAATCACCAATGTTTTCACGCCTTTTTTCGCGTATGGTTTTATAGAGCTTTATGGCTAGCATTAATGATATCGCAGTACCAAAAAACCCAATTGTACCGTACATCCAATCCATGCTTGTTTTCATCTCAACAAGGAAAACAATCACTACTAAAAACAAGGTAGCCACCTCATTCCAAACACGAAGTCGAAAGGATGTCCAAACGACCTTGTCCTTTCCTAAATCGTTCATTATTTTTTGGCAGGCAAAATGATAAACAACCAGCAAAATTACAAATGCCAATTTAATGTATAACCAAGGCTGATTATAGGCCGCTGCATTTAAATAAAGTATCCAAGAACCAAATAATATGGTTAAATACATCGAAGGAGTAGTGATGTACCACCACAATCTTTTTTCCATTATGATGTACTGTTTTATTAATATATCGCGCTCTACCTCTTCTTTCTTGGTCGCCTCTGTGTGATAAATAAAGAGTCTTACAATATAAAATAGACCCGCGAACCAACACACCACAAAAATAATATGAAGGGATTTTATAATATCTATATTCATGCAGTAAAATTAATACAATTAAACTAAAGGGGGCACTTGCATATCTAACAAATACAGCTTAATATTGTATAACTCAATTATAATGGTATTTCGCCTCGCTTTTCTAAACCTATTTCTATTTCCAACTTTGATCAGCTATTCACAGAGCGCAAATTTATCTATTGATGGCTATTATCAGGGTATGAATCTTTATGTTTCCAACCCATATCAAAGTGATGGATTTGGGTTTTGTGTCAGCAAAGTTCTGGTGAATGGCAATATACTTCCGGCAACTATTCAAAATGAACATTTTCAAATTGACCTTGGTTTATTTGGACTTACCAAGGGAGAAGAAATTTTTGTAGAGCTAGAACATTATGAAGGGTGCACGCCTAGATTTATTAATCCCGAGGTCTTGCTCCCAAATAGCACGTATGTATTAGGTTCGTTGAATGCTACAATTACTGGTAAAATTAGTTGGACGACAACAAATGAAAACGGTAGGCTACCTTTTCATGTGGAACAATACAAATGGGGTAAATGGGTGTCGGCAGGCGAAATTCAAGGAAAAGGGACACCTAGCCTCAACCAATATGTGTTGGAAATTGTCCCACATAGTGGTTACAACAAAATAAGAATCATGCAAATTGACAATACAGGACAAAAACGATTTTCTAAAGAAACAGGTTTTGAGTCTACCCTTAAGAAAGTGATTAAAACGCCGGCAAAAGTCAAAGACTTTATTTACTTCAGTACAAATGGCATATCGGTCAAAACCAAGTATGAAGTATATGATGCCTTTGCAAACATCCTGATAAAAGGATTCGGCAATCAAGTCAATTGTAAAGATCTATTAAATGGTATTTACTTTATTAACTTCGATAATTCCTCCGAAAAATTCATAAAATACTAAGATGATAAAGCACATTGAACATATTGGTATTGCGGTTGAAAACATCGAGGAGGCCTTGAAAACATACGAAAATTTACTGGGAGTAAGTTGCTACAAAACAGAGATTGTTGAATCGGAATTGGTAAGAACAGCCTTCTTAAAAATAGGAGATTCGAAAATCGAATTGCTCGAAGCAATGGATCCTGTATCACCCATCGGAAAGTTTTTAGCAAAAAAAGGCGAAGGCTTTCACCATATCGCTTTTGAAGTGGATGATATTCACGCAGAAATAAAACGCCTTCGTTCCTTGGGCTTTGAAATGATCCACGAAACACCAAAACCTGGAGCTGACAACAAGCTCATTGCTTTTCTTCACCCGAAATCGACGCAAAAATTATTGGTGGAAATTTGTCAAGAAATCCTGTAAAATCAGCCCTTTTTTTCTTACTATAATTTAAATCAACTATAAATAAGGGTTTATGACATTCTTATGACAATTGAACGGGTTTCACTTGCGAAATTTGTACCAAAATAGAATAAATTTGCTCTCCGAACTTCACACTATCGCTTTTACGCACCGACGATTTGAAGCAAGTAAAATTGGTGTCTTACACATTGAAGAAGCAGACCAAGCAGCTCGATTACTTGCCTTGAAAGCAAGATTTGATATCCCAGAACTTTTATTTATTTCTACCTGCAATCGCGTTGAAATAAGTTTGTTTACCGATGCGGTGCTCACAAACACTTGGATTAATGATTTATTGAAGGCCTTGTATCCTCATCTTGATCAATCGCTTATAACAGAATACCTCCAAAATCTAGAGGTATATAAAGGCGAAAAAGCCATAGAACATGCCTTTTCGGTCGCTTCTTCCATCGATTCTATGATTGTTGGAGAACGTGAAATTATTACCCAAATGCGAACCTCCTATGAGCATTGTCGCAAAATTGGCTTAACTGGCGATCGTTTTAGACTTTTAATGAAGCACGTGATCGAAACTGCCAAAAAAGTGTACACTGAAACGAGTATCGCTACAAAGCCAGTATCGGTTGTTTCTTTGGCTTATCAGCACTTAAAACGATTAAACATTCACTTAGATGCACGTATTTTAGTGATTGGAGCCGGCGTTACAAATACCACCATGAGTCATTATTTAAAAAAACATGGCTACAAAAATTTCGCCGTCTTTAACCGCACATTAGCAAACGCAGAGGTCTTAGCAACGGAACTAAAATGTCCCGCTTATCGCCTGGATGATTTAATGACTTATCGAGAAGGTTTTGACGTTATCATTTCGTGCACAGGCGCTGATCATCACGTTATTTCTCCCGAAATTTATGCTGCTATACTAAATGGGGAGCAAGATAAAAAAATTGTCATCGACATTGCTATTCCACAAGATCTAAATCCTTCGATTATTGAAAACAATTCCCTGACGCACATTTCAGTGGATCTGCTTCAAAAAATTTCCAATCAAAACCTCAAAGAAAGAACGAAAGAAGTGGACCATGTGCTCCAAATCATTGACTTAGCCATTCTTGAATTTCGGACAAAAGTAAAAGAGCGCTACGTTGAATTAGCCATGAAATCAGTGCCTAAACAAGTGAAAGAAATTAAAGCTTCTGCCCTAAACAATGTCTTTAAATCAGAAATTGAAAACATGGATAAACAATCTCGGGAAGTATTGGAAAAAGTGATCGGCTACATGGAAAAAAAATACATCAGCGGTCCTATGAAATTAGCGAAAGAAATTATCATTAAAAATGCCTGAAAATCAGCGCATTATAATTGGATCGCGCGGCAGCGACTTGGCCCTTTGGCAGGCGTATCATGTCAAAACAAAGCTGGAAAATTTAGGATGTGAAGTCAGCATTGAAATCATTCAAACCAAAGGCGATCTTATCCAAGACCTCAGCTTCGATAAACTAGAAGGCAAAGGCTTTTTTACCAAAGAACTAGAACTTGCCCTGCTCCAAGGAAATATCGATTTAGCCGTTCACTCCCACAAAGACCTAGAAACAAATCCGCCTGAAGGACTCTGCATTGTAGCAGTTTCAGAACGAGAAGACCCTGCCGAACTGTTGTTGATTCACCCAACTTCTGTAGAAGAAAATAGGCTGTGGAATTTGAAAAAAGGAGGTGTCATCGGAACCTCTTCTGCCCGAAGAAAATCACAAGTACTTGCTCATCGGAGCGATTTGATCATTAAAGATTTACGCGGGAATGTGCCGACCCGAATCGCCAAGTTGCGCGCTGGAGAATACGATGCCATCTTGTTAGCGAAAGCCGGAGTGAGTAGATTGAACTTAGATTTAAGTGATTTAATCGTCGTGCGACTGGATCCAGAAATTATCGTGCCCGCTCCTGCCCAAGGTGTTCTTGGTTTACAAATACGAAGCAATGATGAACGCACCAAAACCCTTGTTTCTCCTTTAAATGATACTTCGGTCCACGCATTAATTGCTATTGAACGTACCGTTTTGAATCTGATGGATGGAGGTTGCCAGTTGCCACTGGGCGTATATAATGATGGACAAGTCATCCACGTTACCCATGCGCACAGTGCACAAGAAGCAGCGGTTTCTTTTAAATTTGAAGCAAACGAAAACCCAGATATTGCCGCGCACATTGCTTCCGTTTTGAAAGCACGCTCATGAAAAGCCTCTACATCACCCGAGAACTAGACGATCTCTTCATTCTACAACAATACTGTAGTTTTGGTCAAATCGACTTACATGCCCAATCTCAAATCACCTTTGAGGAAGTTCCTTTTTCCATCGAGAAACCCTTTGAAGTGGTCTTTTTTTCCAGTGTGCGAGCGGGACGTTTTTTCTTGCGAAACTACGATGGTCCTTTAAGCACCCTAGCATTTGCCTGTATAGGCGAGGATACCGCGAAACGATTCAACATCGACTTTGCCTTTGTTGGAAAAGAAGCTGGGAACCCCGAAAAAGTAGCTGAAAAATTTAAAAGTTGGCTCGGCGAAAAACGACTTCTCATCCCCCACTCGTCGCTTTCACAGAAAACCATTGCTTCCATCATACCAAGTTCGCAGTGCGAAAGCGTCTGCATCTACAACACGCTGCTCAAGCCGAGCCTTGTTCCCGAATGTGATGTGTATGTTTTCACCAGTCCGAGTAACCTTGACGCTTTTTTACAGGTCAACAAACTCCCTGAGCACGCTAAGGTTATTGCATGGGGAAATACCACCGAAAAAGCCCTGCTTAAGGCCAAGATCAATCCAAACCTCACCTTAAAAAATGCCCAATTGGAGGAATTAATCGATGTTTTATCTAAGCAGTAAGTCATGTATCTTCCCACTCGCTTGAAAAGCGTCGGCATTCTGTTTATTTTTGTGCTATGAACGCACCAACCGATCTTATTTGTGCATTAGCGACCTCCAGCGGAATTGGGGCCCTAAGCATCATTCGGGTATCTGGACCCAAGTCCAAATCCATGTTGCAAAGCCATTTCTCCAAAAACCTAAGCGAAGCCGTAAGCCACAGCATCCATTTTGGTTTGTTAAGCGACTCAGATGGCAGAGCATTAGACGAAGTATTGGTATCAGTATTTGACCAAAACCTTAGTTTTACTGGAGAGGAAAGCATCGAAATAAGTTGTCATGGCTCCCCATACATTCAACAAGAAATCCTTCACCTATTGTGCACCTTGGGCGCTAGAATGGCCGAACCCGGTGAATTCACCCAACGGGCCTTTTTGAATGGAAAAATGGACCTGTCACAGGCCGAAGCCGTTGCCGATCTAATTGCATCCGAGAGCAAGCAAGCACACCAAATTGCCCTACAGCAATTGCGGGGTCACTTTTCAAATGAATTGCGCACCCTGCGAGAGGAACTCATCCACTTTGCCTCCTTGATCGAATTGGAATTAGACTTTGCCGAAGAAGATGTTGAATTTGCGGACCGAGGCCAACTGTTGGCTTTAGTGGACAAGGTATTAAAAATCCTCGAACGTTTGGCGGAATCCTTTGCCCTCGGCAATGCGATAAAAAACGGCGTACCTGTAGCGCTAGTTGGTGCTCCGAATACCGGAAAAAGCACCTTGTTGAACCAGCTCTTGGGGGAAGACCGGGCCATTGTGAGTCCGATCGCCGGCACCACCCGAGATGTCATTGAAGAAACGCTCAACATCGAGGGCATCCTTTTTCGCTTGATTGATACGGCTGGCATCCGAGAAACGACCGAAACCATAGAGGCTATGGGAATTGCGCGCAGCATGCAAAAAATAGAACAGGCACAAATCGTACTGTGCATGGCCGATGCCGAAGACACACAATCCTTAGTAGATACCGAAAATTGGATTCATAGTCTAAAGACACAATACCCCGAAAAACACTTGATTTTATTGGTCAATAAATCCGATTTAAATCCAACTATCCAAACAAGAGGCTTGCTTGTAAGTGCCAAAAACGGCGAGGGGATTTCCGAACTGAAGGCACACCTAAGGCACTTGGTTTTGGGTCACTTCGACTTACAGACCGATACCATTGTGTCTAATGCACGCCACCACGAAGCCCTGGTAAAAACGGCCAATATCGTTGCCTTGGCAAAGCAAGGACTCCAAGCAGGCACCAGTGGCGATTTTATTGCCATGGACATTCGCCAAGCGATGTTTCATTTGGGTACGATTACAGGAGATATTTCAACCGATGATTTACTGGCTAATATTTTTAGTAAGTTCTGTATTGGGAAGTAATTCCATCAAAATAAATCAAGATAAAACAAGTTAAAGCTTAGATTTTATTAGGCCTTACAGTTTTTTTGTAACCATGTTAGTTATTTTTATTAATTTAGACGTGTATTTCGAACCTTAAATGGTACCAACCGAGTGAAGACACCGCGGTGGTAAAACGATACGGGCTTTTAAAGTCAAAATTAACGTTGGTTTCCAATTTTAATCGAAATACAACTAATTTAATTTATTCATTAATACTATTTGTATGAAAAAAACAGTTGTTTTAAATTTTAAAAATGGTAAAAAATTGCCTGTAGAGGCAAAAAAGATGGAGGTTACTACTAACCAAGCAATGCTTCCAACCTACTCAATTGAATTGCCCCTTTTTATTGTGGTAAACCACCAAGGATTAAACACCCTTTTGAATTTGAGCCACCAATCCGATTGCATGGTTCTTCAATTCAAAAAAGATGGACGATTTTCGGGAGCTACAATTTGTAAAAACAGGAATGAGGGATTCTTTATGATTCAATCTCAAGCATCATTTATCTTAATGATGCCCTGGCCGCTCAACTTTCTACCTAATGAACTTGAGAATCTAAGTGTTGAGCATCTTGATAATTTATCCTAAACTTTTACCATTAAAATTTATAAATTATTACACTGACTTAATGAATCTTAGCGACTTAGAACTTGAAAACGCAACTATTTCAGCCAAAAAAAACCATTCTTTATGACACAGAAAGAGCAACAAATCATAGACATTTTAATAACTGCTATAAAATGTGGAAACTTAATTCGGTTTGAGTATAAAGGACAAATTAGGATAGTGGAACCTTATTTAATAGGAGAACTTTATAGTAAATTTCAAAATCATTTGGAAGAAGGAAAATTTGCCCTAAGAGCATGGTTTGTTAGTGGTTTCTCAAACCGACCTATTGACAAAAAAGAAGGTGATAGGTGGCGAATTTATGAACTAAATAAAATGATGGAAATTGAAATATTAACAGAAATGAATAAAATTATAAGGCCTTTTTATATTCCAGACGACAACGATTTTAAACGTATAAATTACCGTGTAAATGTTAAATAGGAATCTTCTTGAGTACACTATAAATTTACAAATTACCAGAAAAAGACTAGCATTAACACGTGGTAAGTAATTTGCATATGACTAAAATTTTGAATTCCATAAAATATAAGCAACACTATTTAGAAGAGTTTAAATATCTGACCGATAAGGAATTAGCAGAAAAATTTAATAGTCAAGTCGGAATTAGGCATTTCAATTTTGCCATTCAAGGATTTATGAATGCGCTGAGTGACGAAATTGAGCGAAGAGAACTAGATTACCGCGAAATAGGTGATGAGATGTCCATTTCTTACGCAAATAAAATTAAAATTTTAGACGGGAGAATAACTTTAAAAGATTAATAGTTGAATTTCAAAGACTAATGAACATAGTAAATGAAACATTTGGTTTTAAGCGACCCATCAATCAGCCAATGGCTATTTATGGACATTTTGGCAAACCCAACTTCCCCCGGGAGGCATTGAATTACCCGAAGATTCAAAGAATGCAAGTATTTATTGGGCTCAATCTCGTTTCGTTATGAGATCTCGTGAGGAAGCATTACAGTGCTATAGAATTGAAACTGCCAAAGGGTGTTTTTACCGGATGATGAAAGATCCCATTTGGGGACATTTGACGATGAAATGGCCTGTGAAAGCCGGCCTTGAAGCGCCAATCCCTTTCCACTATCCCGAAGGTTTGGTGGAAAGGGTAACGCTGGCTGAGTTTGCAGAGCAAGAAGCTCACAGGTTGCCGATATTTCTTGGGGCATCACACATCGGCATCTCCCCGAAGTATTCGGTGCTCGAGCCCATCCCTGATGGTCATTTACATTTTATCATCTCAAAATCGATGCTTTCGGGCCACGTGCACAGCTTAAGTTTGCAAAGATGGGATGCTCAAGAGCAAGTGTTTCAAAGAATCAAACAATGGATGTGATGAATTTGGAAATTGTCTGAACTGTGATTTTTGTGATTTAATGATTACTAAATATCAAAAAGGAAATCTAGATTAGGTTTTCGATCAAAAGACACTAGTAAAATCAAAAGCCATCGAGCATTATGCAATGATCTATATAACAAGTACATGAAAAAACTCTACTCAAAAAAATATCTTGACAAATCAGGTCAAAGATTTGGTGGAGTCAATCTTATTGTTCTAATTTGTGAAAAACCGGATTTTTTTTTAAACAAGTACATTATGAGAAAATACTTAAAAATTTGTGTTGCAATAATTTTTGCAGCAACTGTAATCACAAGTTGTGGGGATGGAAAAAGTGATTCTGGAGAAACAACTATTGAAAGTCAGTATAAAGGAAATCAATTAAGTGACGGTGAATCGCCATTAACAGGCTGCTTTGGTGAGGGTTTTGATAGTGGAAATGCTACCTTAACTGTAGAAAATGGGGGCAATTCAGATGCAATTGTTTGTTTATACAGTATAAGTAACGACCAAACCGTAAGAAATGAATATGTTCAGAAAAACTCAAGTTTTACAATTTCAAATATTGAACAAGGTGACTATAAAATAAAAGTGTTTTACGGTAATGACTGGAATCCTGAATTAGAAAATAGTTGCGGTACAAAAGGGAATTTTGAATCTGATGTTAATTTTTCAGAATTTGATGGAACAGAATATTTTACTGATAATGAAAGTGGTTATACAAATGCAACTATCACACTTTATACTGTTCAAGGCGGTAACGCTTCATCAACTGATATTGATCAATCACAATTCTTTAGAAAATAATTAATCCAATTTAATTACTAATTTTGATAAATAATAACTAATTGAAGATGAGTGGCCCTGTATTAACCCTTTTATTTCTTTTGTCAATATTGACTTCTATAGGTCAAACCTATTTAGGTTGGGTTACTAAAAAAGTGACAATTCAGGCAGCCGACCCAAAAGCCAAAGCTTCTGTATTTTTATTTTTACCCACCGCACATATTTTTAAAACAATTTTAGCCAGATGCACAAATGCCACATTTAGTTTTGCTGTAACACAAGTCGACCATTAGCAAAACCAAAAGAGCCATTTTTTGCCAACGCACCATTAATGAATTAGTAAACCAAAAATTAATAAATATGAGCAACATTACACCGTTTCAAGGCGAAACACCCGAAAATTTTGACACAAGATGTCTTTGTGTACTTGTATTAGATACTTCTTACTCAATGGAAGGAGGTCCAATTGGTGAATTAAACAAAGGACTTCTTGGGTTTAGAGATTATCTAAAATCTAAAAATTCAACAAGATTTTCTGTTGAAGTTTCAATAATCACTTTCAATTCAACAATTGAATGTGTTCAAGAGCCTGCCTTAGTTGATAGTATGGAAACTAGTGATAAATTTCCATTGATAGTATCAGGCACTACAAAATTGGTTGAAGGGGTGAATGCTGCTATTAAAAAGGTAGAAGAACGTAAACAATGGTATAGAAATAACGGAATTGGTTTTTTTAGACCCTGGATAGTCTTAATAACAGATGGTTTCCCAGACCCAGGGCAAGATATTGATGGATTGACTAATGAAATTAAAATTGGTCATAAAGGAAAGCATTTTGCATTTTTACCTATGGGAGTTATAGGGTCAGACCAAAGTTTTATGAATAAGATTTCAACTCCTGAATTTCCGCCGATACCTATTGATTGGCAAAAGTTTGAAGAAGTTTTCAAGTGGTTAAGTAATAGTCTTGATAAAGTTAGTCAATCTACCGAAGGCGAAGTTGTAAAATTTGACTCTGTACAAGACTTTACCCGAACTGGTTGGGGTGGAGGAGACTTCACCCAAACACCTATTTAATAATATGTATGGCAACTGGGTAATTGCTAAAGGAAGTTCAATTGGCGGAAGACATATTGAAGATAATTTACCGTGTCAAGATTCAAACGCAGTATTTTTCAATCTAGAAATGGATTATGGATTAGCAATTGTTTCTGATGGGGCTGGCTCCGCTAGCCATTCAGATTTAGGTTCCAAAATCGTTATTGAAAAGGGTATCGAATTGCTTATTGATAAATTTTTAGAAACTTCTTTTCAAGAATTAATTCAGAAAGAGCAAATAGAAGTTGACACCTTCTTCATTGAGTTTTACAAATTACTTTACAAGAAGTTTGAAGAATATTCTTTGGAAAATGATTTGCCAATCAAATCTTTAGCCGCTACATCTATAATTGTTGTGTTTAGTAAGTCTGGCCTTATCTGTAGTCATATTGGTGATGGAAGAGCCGGTTATCAAGACAATGAAAATACTTGGCATTCAGTTTTAGAGCCTTTTAAAGGAGAAGAAGCAAATCAAACGATTTTTATCACATCAGACATTTGGGAAAGCCCAAATGAATTTATCAGAACAACAAAAGTTAACAATCAAATTCAGTCGTTCATTTTAATGTCTGACGGTTGTGAATCTGCAACTTTTGAACTGAATCGGTTTAATGAAGAAACCCAACTTTACGAAAAATTAAACAATCCGTATCCGAAATTTTTCAACCCCAACATAGCCATTCTAAGAGAGCTTGTGTTGAGCGGAAAATCAACAGAAGAAATTGATGATTTATGGTTAAAATTTCTCCATAACGGGAACAGTAAATTCGAATCGGAGATTGATGATAAAACTTTGATTCTTGGAACTTTAATAAATAACGTAAACAATGCCTAAGAACTTCACTTTACAGAATGGAGCAACTTTGTCTGTTGCCGACAATCCACTCGGTGAAGGTGGAGAAGGTGCGGTTTATGAAATTTTAAGCCCTGCTAATTATCGAAATTCAGTTGCTAAAATACTATATCCTGACAAGAGAACAAATGAAAGGCGTTATAAAGTAAGATATATGGTGGATAATCCACCTGCGAATATTCAAGATGGTAACGGCCATAATTTTCTTATTTGGCCTCAACAGATACTTTTAGAGAATAATGATTTCGTTGGCTTTATAATGCCAAAAGCGGAAGGTATTGATTTAGAAGAATTATGTAGAGTAAAGCTAAAACCCGAATTAGCTTCAGAATGGCAAAAGTTCTACAGAGACAATTCAGATTCAATGATACTTCGCCTAATCTTGTGCAGTAACATTGCAAAAGCTGTTAATGCTCTTCACGCCACTGGTCATTATGTTATTGGAGACTTAAAACCAGAAAATATAAGAGTAAAATCAAATGGTTTAGTTTCTATTCTTGATTTAGATTCTTGTCAAATATCTGATGGTGGTCAAATTCGTTTTCAATCAAAAATGAATACACCTAAATACAATCCACCAGACACGATAGTTGAACACAAAGAGCTTTCGTGGGATTTATTTATTATTGGAATCATTTTTTATGAAATTCTTTGTGGTATTCACCCTTTCATTGGAACTACAAAAGCACCTTACGAAAATTTAAACACACCTGAACAAAAAATACAAGCGGGGTTATTCCCTTTCGGTTCAAAATTAATTTATTTTGAAGTGATTGGAATTCCACATTATAATTTCTATAATCTGCCCGACCGTGTTCAAAAAATATTTCTACGCTGTTTTGACCAAGGAATAGCAAATCCTGCAATAAGACCAAACACAACTGATTGGCTTAACAATTTAACAGCAAAACCAAAAATAGTTTTCTTCAAAGCAGACAGAGAAACCATAATTTCAGGTGTTGAAGTTACTTTAAACTGGAAGGTAGAGGGAGCTGATGATACTGAAATCAGCGAAGGAATAGGAAAAGTAAAAGAGAGTGATTCTATAACAGTAAAACCAAATTCAGACCGCAATTATAAAATTATTGCTACTAATAAATTTGGAGTTGATGAACAGCAAATTCACATTTCAACCTTCCCTACCCCTGTAATCGAAACTTTGAAAATTCCAATGCCCGAATTTACGAGCAGAGTTAATTTGAATCCGATACAAATCAGTTCGCCAAAAATTGATGTTTCAATAAATTTCGATTCTCTAATTAGTAGTAGACCGATTTTTACTGAACAAAGTAATGAAGTAAGAACATTGAAACCACAGCATAAATCCAAAAATGAATTAAACCTTTCGAGTATATATGAAAGCATTAGAAGAAAAATATCAAGATAAAAATATAAGAAAGCCAAGTGGTTTGCAAAATTTCTTCATACTCTGCTCAGGAGCAGACAAAGAGATAATAAAAGTTTGTCCAACAGAATGGAACAAGTTTGCTGGAATTGGTGCAACCATTTTTTTAACGGCTTGCCTCGCTTTGTTAAGTGGTGCCTATGCTATGCATTTTGTTTTTGAAAACACTATCGTTTCATTACTTTTCGGTGTCTTTTGGGCGATAGTAATATTTAACCTTGACAGGTATATTGTTTTAAGTCTTAGGAAAGAGAAAATGCCAACTCAAACAGATATCAAAAGAGAAACTGATCCGAACAAAAAAGACGAACTTAAATCGGAAAGAAGCAGATTGTTTTGGAATCAAATTTATATGGCTTCGCCCCGTTTTATTATTGCATTAATTATTGCATTAACTGTTTCAAAACCAATAGAATTAAGACTTTGCCAAAATAGAATAAACAAAGAGCTTGAAAACACTGTTAAATCAGAAGATTCAAAATTTGATATTGAAGAAACTAAAAGAATTGAAAATTTAAACAATAAATTAACTAGTATTAATAAACAAGAAGAAGCCGATAAGTCTGCTATTTTCTCAAATAATCCAATATATCAAGATGTAATAACAAAAATTCCTAAACTAGAATCCGATATTACAAAAAAGGAGCAGACTATAACAATGAATATAGTAATAATAAACAAGAATTATTATCCTAAACCTGTATTTAGATACAACCGTTTAAATGAGAGAATACCCCCATATTCAAAAAACGTTCCTAATGCGACAGCAATTCAAAAAATTAATGAAAATAAAATTATTTATATTGAAATGCAAAAGCTCAAGACAGAATTATCAGAACAGAAGGGAAAACAAAGCACCGTTGAAACCCAATTAAGTGAATCGGCAAATTCTGTTTCAGCTAAATATGAATCATCAAAAAATAGTATTCAGAATCAAATTGATGATTTAAAAAAGAACTACACACAACGAAAGTCAGATTGGGTAAATGCAAGTAAAAGAAGTGCGGATTTACCTGCTCGTCTTGAGGCACTAGGCAACATCTCATCATTTGGCAATTCGATTTGGTGGGCAAGTTTGGTAATTACTCTTTTATTTATTGTATTGGAAACTGCTCCTGTCGTGGTTAAACTTTTAACAAAGCGGGGTCCTTATGATGAAAAACTTGATGCTATCGAATACCAGATTTACATTGACGAAAGTAAAAAGGTTGATATGCTTAATCGTGAAATAAATGAGTATATGCGCCTTGCAAATGATGCAGCAAAATTAAGTGGTTCTATCAGGCTGGATGCAGAGAAAGATAAATTGGAAGTAGAACTTCGTAACAATAAAGAACTTCTAAATAAACTTGCGGACTATCAAAGAGACCTTGCCAATATTTATGCCGATGCTTGGTATCAAGAAGAAAAAGCAAAAGCACTAATGCAAGCAAAAGGAATGTACAATCAAGCAAACCCCACAATCTCAGTAAATGACAAGCCTAAAATTGAAGAATCATTTTGGAGACAAAAAGGCTCGCCCGATAGAATTGAATATTTTTTTAGAAATGGCTCTTTGGCAGATAATGAATTATTGTACTTTGAAAATGACCAATTGAACAAGGGAAAATGGAGCTATAATTCAATGAAAAATGAAATTGAAATTGATATACTTGGGAACAAAATGAATTATTCAATTTCAGAAATAACTAAAGATAAATTGAAATTGTCAGATAAAATTAATAATGATATTTTAGAATTTGAAAAAGTATAATGACTTATCGTTATAGAAAATCAAAGAATATCGGCCCTTTCAGGGCTTCAGTTTCCAAAAAAGGTGCTAGAACAAGTTTCGGGTTTTTAGGATTTCGTTTTAGAGTAAGTCCATGCGGTAGAAAGTATTGGAATTTTGGCATACTTGGAACTGGACTTTATCATGAAGAAAACTATTGAATATGGATAAGTTAATTAAAATAATCTTAGCGATTTTGTTCTTTCTCTGTTTGGCAGATATGCCTTACAGCTTTTACCAATTTGTAAGGTTTATTGGACTTGTTGGTTTTGGAATTTTAGCATATCAAGCAAAATCAAATGGTAAGCAAAATCAGGTGATTATTTATATAATTCTTGCTGTTTTATTTCAACCATTTATCAAAATATCCCTCGGTCGAGAGCTTTGGAATATAGTTGATGTTATTGTCGCCGTTGCCTTGATAATATCTATTTTTTTAAACCCGGAGAAAGATAAATAGTTTTTACCTATATAATTCTATACCCCCCCCAATTTCAAACCACAGTGTTAACTGAAACACTAAATTTTAAATTCTCCACAATTTTTTAGTCCCAAAATTTCCCATAAAACCAAATCCCATCCCACACAACCAATATCAAAATTTGACATTAAAATCAAACATAGACATTTAAAATGTTTGTTTTAAGCGATTTTATTGGGCTTTCAGCTTGGCTTGAAAATTGAATAATGCGAAGTCGTATTTACACATTCAATTTTTTACTAATGAGAAAAGACTTCTTGACGGACTTAAAAAAAATCATAGAGAATCCTCACCATGAACAAGGTGTTTTAATGGAACACGTTCGGAAAGTCCTGTTGGACTATGATCTGATTGATCAGAATGATTACACTTCCAAGAAGATTTCGGACATCTATAAAGAATATGCAGCCAATCATTTAAGGAGTAATTCTAAGAAGCAAGTGCCTACTGGTATATCTCTTTACGACGAGGTGCTAGGCGGCTTATTTCCGGGGGAATTTGTAGTAATTGGAGCGAGGCCCGGCATGGGAAAAACACAGTTAATAGTAAATATGGCCTTGAATATATCAAAGCAAATTCCTGTCTTGTACTATTCTTTAGAGCTTTCTGAATTAATGCTCACCTCACGGATTGCGGCGGCAATAACTAAAATTCCTACGGATAGAATTATTAATTCAACCATTACCGAACAGCAAAAGGAATCCATCATGAAGGTGGCTGATGAAATTGAAAACTTGCAATTGTTTATCTATGAAAGAAATACAAATGGCATGTCTGGGTTTAAAGAAATGTGCAGGAAGCATGTAAAGGAAAAAGGGGTAAAAGTGATTTTTGTAGATTACCTCCAATTATTGAATTCTACTAGATATAGAAATAATAGGGAATTGGAGATTGGATACATTAGCAGGGAATTGAAAAATATTGCGCGAGAACTAACTATTTGCGTTGTGGCTACCAGTCAATTAAGTCGTTCGGTGGAACAAAGAGGGGGTGAACGAAAGCCAATCCTCTCCGATTTGCGGGAAAGTGGATCAATTGAGCAAGATGCGGATAAAGTAATCTTTCTTTATCGGCCAGCATACTATGGAATAGTGCTCGATGAAGATGGGAATAGCACACAATACTTAATGGAATTAATCTTGGCAAAAAATAGAACTGGGTCCTTGACTAGGATTAAACTTAGGCACGATCCGCAATTTACATCCTTTGAATCCTTTGAACCTGAACATTTTTCATTGCCGAAAGATCGATTGGATGAAATAGAGGATGAAAGTGAAGAAGATGTGCCTTTTTAAGATAAAAATTTTGAGCCCTTACCTAAAATTTATGAGTCGAATTGATAACGACCTGAGGTTGTGCACCTGCAACCCATAATAAAGTGGGATGCAGAATGGAGCTTCGCTAAGCATGCTTGTTCCACTGCGTTCCACACGCATGCGTATCGTTTTAAAGATAAATGGTAAGGGCTCTTTTTTAACAGTAACGAAGAATAAAATGACCTTAACGAATCAAATTGAAAATCAAACTGAAAAAAGGAAGCGAAAGCCTAGCGGGTTTTATAAAAATAGGCAGGGCAAAGGGCGCTTCATAAAAGATTATGAGCAAGCTGCCCTTTCTTTTCTGGGCTTACACCGCCCAAATGACCTTTGCTCCTACTTAAAAGTTGATTTTTATGCCCTTCAAGATCTAATTGCTAAACCAAGTTATCGTCATTATTTCATCCCTAAGAAGAGCGGTGGAAATCGCCAAATAGATGCGCCTAACCAGTTGTTGAAACGGATTCAAAAAAAAATAAATCGGAGTCTTCAAGGAATTTATTTAGGGATTCAACCCACCTGCGCCCATGGATTTGTAATTCATCCCCGAGATCAGAAAAAAGCAGCGAATATCGTCGAAAATGCCTTGCCTCACATTGGGAAAAAACAGGTCTTGAATCTTGATTTAGAGAACTTTTTTCCTTCTATCAAAGCAAAAAGAATCTGTGATTTGTTTAAGGGTGACATTTTTCAATTTACGGAGAACATGGCGAATGCAATAACTTTACTAACTACTATTAACGGGCATTTACCACAAGGCGCTCCCACTTCTCCGGCGTTATCCAATTTGGTTTGTCTTCCACTTGACAAGCAATTAATGACCTGGTGTGAAGAAAGAGAAATAAACTATACGAGGTATGCGGATGACTTAAGCTTTTCATGTGACCAACCTTTTACCATAGAGGTAATTAATGGCATCCGCTTGATCATTAGCCAGCATGATTTTCGAGTAAATGAAAAAAAGCTACGAAAACGAGCCAATAATAAAAAGCAAACGGTGACAGGCTTGGTGGTTAATGAAAAAGTGAATGTAGACCGGAAGTTGATTAAAAAAGTCCGTGCTATGTTGTTTGATTTACGACTTAACGGAATAAAAGCAGCCGCACAAAAACATTATGATTCAATAGAATTTGTTTCAGACAAGAATTGTGACGCGTTTCTTTTTAAGCTAAAAGGCTATATTAATTTTATAGGTCAAGTGCGCGGTAAAGAGGATGCAATTTATCTCAAATTCAATCAACAAATAGTACCAACTTATCAAAATGGAAACAATGCAAAGTAATATTTTATTTTATTAATCTAATGCTAGTTATGTTGAAAGTATTATTAACTTAGCCATGTAATATCCTGAGTTCTGGATTTAAATACTATTATATATGCAACACATTTTATCTATATTATTATTTATAGTCAATCTAATAATTTGGGCATTTTTTTGGTATTTATTGTCTTCAGATCTTCAATTCCAATTGCCTTTAATTGTTGCATTTATAACCTTTTTAATTTGTTACTTTCTTCTACCAAAACTCTTTTTTCAGACCGGACAGAAAGCATTTTCGTTGACAACTTATGACTACATCTGGGCTCAGTTAAAGTGGGCAAATGGTGTTGGCTTCACCGCAGGGTTTATAGTGTTAATTCTTCAAGGAATGTAGAATGATGATAAGAAGAGGGTCACTAGTTATATTAGCTACATTATTATTGTCCAGTTGTGACGATATACAAGAGGCAATAGGCACTCCTGATGCTAAAGATTTCAGAGATAATTTTAAAGATTTTGTAGACTTTTTTAAGCCAGATGAGCTAAACAATCAAGAATTCATACTATTTACCTTATTAATTTTTATTGTTTTAGGAGCTTGTGCTGCACTGATAAATTCAACTAGGGCATTAAGCTTTTTCAACGAACCACCTTTTCAGAATAGATTTTTAAGCGTATTATTACTCAGCCCTGCTTTTTTAATGTTTCCTTTCAGGAGCATCAAACATCCCGGTTGGGCCTTGGGAATATGGGTTTTTCTGAGAAGTTTATATATCTGTTTTCTATTGTTCTTCGCTTTTGTTATTGTTTTCTACCTGCTCGTCATCATCCCATATATTATTGTTATCATTATTATTATTCTTGTATTAGCAATCTTTGGGGCATTTGCAGGCTAATCATATTTTAATATTTTTCGAATGAATTTTAATATTGCCGCATTTACAAATAAAGGAACTGTCCGAACGATTAATCAGGATAGGATTTTAGTAAATGGTACCTTGATTGAAGATGGAACATTAAGCCTTGAACAGCAATCAAGCTGTGTTTGTTTTGTTGCTGATGGGGTTGGTGGTAACAAGAGGGGGGAATTTGCTTCTCAGTTTGTATTGGATTCGCTTAAAAAAGAATTATGTGGTGATTTCGATGAATTGACAAAACGATTGAGAAAAATCAATTCTGACTTGATTGAAACATCAAAAAAAGACGTTTCAATAGAAGGCACAGCGACCACATTAACGGGTCTTTACATTGATTCTGATAAGTTTTTTGTGATTCATGTGGGTGATTCAGAGTTGTGGCTCCTGAGACAAAACATGTTTTCCAAACACACTACTGATCAGGCAGCAGATGAAATGCCTAACAGTCCAATTGTCAGCTATTTTGGTGGAAGTGAAGACAATATGAGTCCGGAGATTGGGATTTCCTTGGATTCAAGTGAAGACAACGACTGTTATTTGCTCTGTTCAGATGGGCTATTTAAATCCCTGTCATTTGAAGAAGTTAAAAGTGTGTTACAAGAACCGAATTCGGTTACTGAAAAAATAAATATACTTATGGAGCGCTCCTTGAGCAAAGGGGCTCCCGACAATATCAGCGTTATTTTAATGCAACGCTGTGATGTAATTACGGATAATCTAAAAGAAAATCAACAACATCATTCCGCTCAAAATACGCCTACCGGAGTTGTGTCAAACACTTCCAATGATTCTCCTACAGGTATAATCAAGAGTGTTAGCGAGCCTACGGATAAAACAGGTGTTGTCGGTGGGTCGAGCGATAAAACAGGTGTTATCGGTGGGTCGAGCGATAAAACAGGCGTTATCGGTGGGTCGAGCGATGAAACGGGTGTTGTGGGCAACGGCGATGAAACGGATACTCTTTCACTTCACGGGCTTAAAATCGGGGATGCTGTTGAATTGAAACAGGCGGTCTATCGAATCAAAGACATTATTTCTGAGGGAACTGGTGAGGGCTCTGTTTATCTTGTTACTAATTCAGAATCAAAAGAACTTGCACTAAAATTATATAAGAAATTTGATAATCCTAAACATGAACCAAACCCAGAGGCACTAAAACGAATAATGGGTATAATTGATCCAGATGTCTTGAAACTCCATGATTATGGGGTGGGGATGGATAAATATTTAGGCGATTATTGTTATGAATTATCGGATTTTGCCGAGGGTGGTGATCTACAAAAACATACAATAAATAATGGATTAACTATTGAATTTATTGAGTCCCAAGTGATACCTGAAGTTTTTCTTGGAATCACAAAATTACATGACAACTTTATCTATCATTGTGATCTCAAGCCCGGCAACATTTTCTTTTTAGATAAAGATCAAACAGACCTTATAATTGGAGACTACGGTTCTGCCGTAACTTTTGAATTGGCTTCGAAAACAGAAATCCAAGGTGTGACAACGGTGAGGTTCACAAATAATTTTATGGCCCCAGAACAAGGTGAAGGTGTCGTTTCCGAAAAAAACGACTTTTATTCATTTGGGATGATTCTTTTATTCATGATTTACCCTGAATCAATTAGTTCAATGCGCGAGATAAAGTTAAGACGCACAATCGGAAAACCTTTAATTAATTACAATAATCGATTCAAGCGCGTTAACCAACTCATTGAAGGCTTAACATTGAACATCGTAGAGAATCGTTTCGGAAGAGCCGAAGTAGAACAATGGCTTAAAGGTGATAATCCTATAGTGCGATATGCGGGTCAGAATAATAAAGTAATGCCTGTGAAATTAGGCCAGGGTAAACAGATTGAGACCGGTGAAGATTTTGTTGCTATTTTAGATAACGATAAGGATTGGTATTCAAAATACATAGAAGAATCAGTAGATGGTTCTATTTGGTCTAAAATTCGATCGTGGCTTATTGATTATAAAGATGGAGAGGAGAGTAAAAAGTTTGATGGCCTTCGTAAACACTATGAAAGTCGTGGAATAGATTTCCTTAAAGAAGCTTTTATTCGTTTTTTTGAACCCACTAGAATCATTCGGATAGATACCACAGAATTTGATTTTTACGGTACAGATAATCTTAAAAGCGAAGTAGAGAAATTTTGCAATAAACTAGATGAAATATGGAAGTTTACCAAATGGGAAATTTTGCGGTTTTATTTGTTTCAATTTGAATTTTCACTTCGTCAATTAGCATTAATACAGCCATCACCCGAAGCTAACGCTTTGTCTGATAATCTACTTACTGCTTTTGGAATTCAGCCTAAGGGCTTTGATGATTTGAAAGCCGAAATTCATATTGGCATTAACGGTCTTAAATTAGACATGTTTCGCAGAAATTTATTGGCTTTGTTTTATGCATTCAATCCGAAACGTGGGTTTAAAGATGACAAAAACGTAGAGTACACAACCCTCGATGAAATGGGATTGTATTTTGTAAAACAACCCATTCTATTTAGTGAGGAAAAAGTAACTGTAGAAAAGGAAGTTTTCCTTGAAAGAATTAACTGCAAACACTTATCAAGTCTTACCTATATACCTTTTATTTTTGAAGTTTTTAAACATCAGGCACAAACTGAGATTGAGTTTATTTCTTTAACGTTTGATAAATACCGAAATAATGAGCTTGAGTATAAATTCTATAAGTCCCTGAATTCATTTTTAGTTTCAAAGAATATACATACGGATTTCACCGACCGTTCTGAACGTAATTTGGAATATACAGGTATAAGAGGACTATTTCAGCCCTTTTGGAAATACAGCGATGAGGTTATTGAAGACTTATCACTTAAACATAATATTGTTACGCTAACTGAAGAGAATAAAAGGCAGTTTAAGAAATCTTTTGTGATGAGCTTTCTGAAAAGATACGCTTACATCTATGCAGGACAAGTACTTGCTTTAGGCATATTGATTCCTTCAGTTTACTTGCTTTATATGTTGAAGAAAGACCGTATATCGATTGACGAAAACTGGCAATTTGGAGGAGGAAAGGCTAGCCCTCCAATCGTGCTTATGGATACTTCATATATTAAGATTGGTATTGTTGATGTTAAATTACCTTTACATAAAGAAGGTGATAAAAATTCAATGATTCTCTATACTTTAAAACGAGGAGACACATTAAAGTTTTTAGATGATTCTGATGATGATTGGCAGGAGGTTGTTCATGAAAGCGGTATTAGAAAGGATACAGGCTGGATTTGTCCAGAGTTAAATGGTAAGCAAAGAGTAAAATTAGATAGAAAAATTAGTATAAAAACACCCCAACCATGAGCGGACCAAAAGATTATGCACCACCTCCTAGCTACTCAATCCAGGTATTTGATGGAAAGTTAAATGAAGTATTTCAACTTCAGAGTAAGTTAAAACAATTGATTGAGGAATTGAAAAATTCTAATGTTGAGGACAGTGGCCTACACATAAAGTTCGATTGTCAAGAGGCGTTAAAATCTATTGAAAAGCAAGTTAATGATGCTTTGAAGCGATTGGAGTTTAATTACCGCGGTTCTTTTGGGCAGGACACTTACAATAAAATTTTAAACGAAATTAATGAACTCATTCGAGAGTTAAAATCGTTGAATGATAAATGCAACGATATATTGGAAGATTTTCTGAATAAAGAAACGGATTACAACAGTTATCGTATGTATCATCAGCACTTCGAGCGTTCTAAGGCCTCGTTTAATAGTTTTAAAGAATCGGTTGAAGCTTATTTAAAAAATAATACCCCAATAGAAGCAAATTCAATCTTTGCGGAGGCAAAAACGAAGTTAGATGCTATTGCTTTTGAACTCACAGAAGCTCCTTTTGAATTTGGTTTTATTGCCAAATCGGAAGCATTAACGAATGTTATTATCTCGGAAGTTTTTGAAAAAGAAAAAGGGGTCAACGCCGTTCGCATGGATTTTAATAATCAAATCATTGAGCGATATCCCTCTACAAAACTAAAGACTAAATCTAAAAAGTTGTCTAAAGAACTGGAAGAGATTTCAACCAAAATCTTAAAAATTATTGCAGCTGGAGTCGACCACGAGGTTGCTGTAATATATCGTGCTGAACTCGATGATCTTCAGCAAAGTGAATCCTTGAAAGACCTATTTTACTACCAACAATTACATGATCGAATTTTAAAGTCGGAAAAGTCTAAAGCCTATAAACAAAAAATTCAACAGTTCTTGATTCATTTCAATAAGATTGATTGTCATGTAAAGTTGGAGCAGGATAAGAATACATTTATTAATTATTGGTTGGATTTGTTAAACAAATCCAATTTAGACCTAAGAGAGTTGTCACGTGTTGAGGAACAAGTAAAAGAATTAACGCTAAAGAACGAAGAACTGAAGCGTGAAGATGATATAGCGGAAAATGAACGTGTCTTTTTAAAGAATCAGATTGTTAACTCGTTGGAAAATATGGGTTATGAAGTAATGGATGACCTAGAAGTTATTGATTTTGAAAAAGCGGATGACCTGTTGCTGAAATGTAAGGATAAAACAAATTATTTGAATTTGAAATTTAAAGAGGATGGGTCTATCAAATATTCTTTTCAAATACCTGAAAATAAAGAATCGTTAAATGAGAATGAATTGAAATACAAACTTTCACAAATGAATGAAACATGTGGAGATTTTCAACTTGTACTTTCTGATCTTGCGAAAATGGGCCTCAAGATGGAACTTAAATCAGCAAAACCCACAAGTGAAAAGTGGTTGTTGTCGATCACCGAAAAACAAAAGGAAAAACTAAAGCCTCAAAAACGAAAAGTAACCAGGAAAAACGAGACTAAAAAGTACCTCGACTAAAAAACTAACTTATGGATAAAAAAAACTATTTCCCGACATGGCTTGAAGAGTTTAATAGGTTTAAAGCATTAAAATCTGAATTCTTCCTTTATGGGAATATATATGATTGCTATTATTTTCCTATTAATTACAAAACAGCAATTAACAGCGATGAATTGAAGTTTGCAAAATTCAATGATATCAAAGAGTTATTAAAAAAATTCTTGAAAGAGGAGGGATACGATATCATTACTTACTTCGATATAATCGATGGACTTGAGGTGGGCGAAGCCAACGAAACGAATCCTAAATATACCTTGGATAATCTCGCTAATTCAGGAGTTGAAAAGCCAAGTGCTGATTTTTCTAAAAATTTAGAACGCGCACGCTTGGGTAATTCGGATGCAGCTAAGGATGCAATCGCTTTGTACCGCGAACTGATGGGTAATTCGACTGCATTGTATGCTGGAATATTTAATTTTGCGTCTAGACTTACATCCAACCCTAATTCTTTGGAGGAAGAGGCAAAACCATTGTTTTTAAGGTTAATAAAAGCGGCTCAGGAATCTAAGGTGTGGCCTGAAAAGGAGAGAAAGAGAAATATATTAATCTTTTTATGTGATAAATTGAATGATATTCCTGCCTGGATGTTTTTGGAAAATCCCTTGACCAAAGGAATTGAAATTTTAGAGCCAAATCGGGAAGAAAGACAGGTGTTTTTTAGAGAACGTAAGAAACAGTTTTATTCTGAAGGCAAGGAGGTGAAAGAGGAGGAATTAATGAAAACATTTCCTGATTTAACTGAAAACTTTTCGAACAGAGAACTGGAGGATTTAAGTACTATTTCTATCCAGGAAAAAATACATGTCAACGATATGAAAGAAATCATTGATTTGTATAAGTATGGTGTTAGAGAGAATCCTTGGGAAAAAATTGATTTCTCAAAAATTAATAACGCCGAGGAAGAACTTAGAAAACGCGTAAAAGGTCAAGATAAAGCCATCCAAAAAGCGGTTGAGATTATTAGAAGATCAAATCTCGGACTTGACTCCATTGATAAGTCGAAGCCAACAAGTCGACCGAAAGGTGTTTTGTTCTTGGCAGGACCTACAGGTACAGGAAAAACAGAACTAGCCAAGTCACTTGCTGAGTTAATTTTTAGTGATGAGGAGGCAATGATTCGGTTTGACATGAGTGAATACAATGATAGCAACTCTGATGTTAAAATGATTGGCAGTCCTCCAGGATATGTGGGGTATGAAGAGGGAGGTCAGTTAACAGATGCCGTTCGTAAGAAGCCGTTTAGCATCATTTTATTTGACGAAATTGAAAAAGCTCATCCCCGAATCTTTGATAAATTTCTGCAGATTTTGGATGATGGACGCTTGACAGACGGCAAAGGTGAAACTACTTATTTCACCCAGTCCCTCATAATATTTACCAGTAACTTGGGTATTTTCAAAGAAGATGAAGATGGAAGAAGAATACCCAATGTGTTATTTGGACAAGATAATTATGAACAAATGGAAATTAAAATCAAGGCAGAAATTAAAAATTTCTTTGCCTTGAAATTGGGCCGCCCTGAAATTTTTAACCGATTTGGGGATAATTTTGTAGTATTTGATTTTATCCGTCCAGAGGTCGCCGAAAGTATTTTTGAAAACAACATGAGCGTGATTAAAAGAAATCTTAGTAATTTAAAAAATATTGTTTTAGAATATGATCAGAATTTTGTGAAGGACTTTATTCTTATTTATGCCATGGACAACCTAGACATGGGGGGCAGAGGTATTATTAACAGAATTGAGACGCATATCAAAAACGGACTAACCAACTTTATGTTCAAATCCGGAAAACTTGAGAACTGCACCATACATATAAGCATGAAAAATAATGAAATTGTCTTTGAATGAATTGGCAATTAAATAAAATACAATATCCGCTATATAATTTAGGTGAAGGGAAACGAATCGGTATTTGGGTTCAAGGTTGCACACTTGCATGTGATGGATGCATTAATGAAATGATCTGGTCTAAGAAAAAAGGGAAGTCTATAGCAATTTATGAACTTTACCAATTCATTGAATCAATTAGCGAAGACTACGATGGTGTTACCATCTCGGGAGGCGAACCGTTTCAACAATATGAACAACTTATTGCTTTTAGTTATCTAATAAAAACTAGAACCAAACTGAATATTCATTGCTTTACGGGATATGAAGTCAAAGAGTTGGAAGAGTTATTTCCTGACAAACTTTTTCTTAATTATATCGACTATCTTGTCGATGGGAGATATGTAAAAGAACTCCATTCAAATAATAACCTTGTTGGTTCGTCAAATCAAAAAACGTATCATATAAATGAAGGGGATGCAAAAGAAATTTACCCAACTAAAGAAAAAAATAGATGGTCGGTGTCAGTAACTAAAGACGGGTCTATTTACATGGCCGGAATTCCAAAAGCAAAAGAAATTGAAAAAATTGAACAGAACCTAAGGGATATTGGGATTATAAAAAAATTTAAATAAATGAAAATAAAATGTACTAATTGCAGAGAAAAATTTGAATTCGACGACTTGTCAAATATTCCATCGACTTGTGAACACTGCAACGAAGATTTGGTGTGGGAGGAAGTATTAGAGTCGGATGAAGTATTAGAGTCGGAGGATAAAATAAACGCGGAAATTGTTAATTTGGTCTGGACTATGCAACGAGATTCCTCTAGTTTTAATGTTTCGAAAAGCTCAGATGAGTTGTATTTTATTGGGAGGATACATAATGGTTCTGAGCTTCTTGGCAAAATTTTACATAACAACGTTCCCATTATAAGTAAAACGCATTGTTCTGTGCAATTTTCGGAAAATAATGTTTACCTAAAAGACGAAGGGTCAACCAATGGGACTTATTTGGGACATGACAAAATAAGTTGCGAAAATAAACAAGTGCTGAAAGACAATCAAGTAGTTTGGCTTGCTAATGAACTCTTTATCGTATCTTTTGAATTTAAGAAAGAAGAGATTTTAGAGTCCCCAATAAATACCCCTCCACAATATCGTTGCAACAAATGTGGATTTACATTTGATACTAGAAGTGAAATTTGCGAAAATTGCGGGGAATACAATAGTTTAAACCTAATAATATAAGGAATAAAAAAAAAAGCTGCGGCTAAACGGAATTAAAGCAGCCGCACAAAAACATTATGATTCAATAGAATTGGTTTCAGACAAGAGTTGTGACGCGTTTCTTTTTAAGCTAAAAGGCTATATTAATTTTATGGGTCAAGTGCGCGGTAAAAAGGACGTAATTTATAGTAGATTCTTGGAGAGTTATCTGAAAGTCAAATAATTCCTTGTTCAGTGAACCATTCTTCTAAGGTTTTCCAATCTACCATCAATCCAAAGGGCAGGACACTATTTGGAATCATTGGTGTGCCATCGCAAACATCATCGATATACAGAATTCCTTCTTCAAGGGTTTTTTCCCAATTCCACGCAGGGGGTTGAATCTTAAGTTCTGTGCATTCTGTAATTGGTAATAGTTCGTTGTTTATGTCGTTTAAGAAATCCTGTGCTGCCTGAAGTGAACCGTCTGCAAGATCTGCTCGGTAGGTATTCAGAATAATTCGGTGTCCCGCATTTTGTAATTGGCGGATAACGGCAAAACTTCGTGGATTGAGCGCACCAAGTTCAGGGTAGGCATGTTCGACAACCGTCCCGTCAAAGTCTAAATAAATTTTCAAAAGATTCATAAATACAAATTTAAGATTCTAATCCGTACTTTTCAATCTTCGCGTTGAGCGTATTGATCGCCCACCCTATTGCCAAAGCAGTTTGGCGTTTATTTCCGTTGAAATGTTTTAGCACCTTTTCGATGTGTTCTTTTTCCACGAAATCCCAATTCATGGGTTTGTTTACCGGTTCTTGACTTAATCGCTTTGGTAAAACTTCCGCGGAAACTGATTCATCATTAAACACATAAAGGCGCGAAATAATGTTTTCAAGCTCCCGTATGTTGCCAGGATAGGTGTAATTCTGCAATATTTCTAGGGCCTCCTTGTCCAAAACTAACTTTTTAGTTTTTTTAAGTTGCTTTTTCTTTTGCGTTAGAAAGAAGTCAATCATTGTTTTTAAATCTGCCTTACCTCGTTGCATGAGCGTAGGCACATCCAATTCTACGACCGATAATCGATAGTAAAGATCCCAACGAAATTGTTTTTCCTCGCAAAGTTTAACCAGGTTTTGGTTGGTGGCTGCAATTATTCTGACATCTACTTTTTTTGGCTTTCCACCGAGTGGCATTATTT
>JBIIOQ010000070.1:0-4958 GCA_044336865.1 Crocinitomicaceae bacterium
AAGAAGTCTTAGCGGAAGAAAAAAATCCATACACATTGCTCATGCTTGGGGATCAAAGCCCTGGAGATACCAATAAAAGTTATTGGATGAACTTTCTGAATCAGCAAACAGCGGTACAATTTGGGACCGAATCATTAGCGAATACCTATGACCTAGCGGTTGTCTATTTTAACATCGATAAAGTACGTTATGGTTATTATGAAATGACATTGACATTACTAACTGACAGTCCAAAGGAACTTAGTTGGGGAGCCATTACCCAACAACATACTGAGTTATTGGAACAACAAATCAAGAAGAAACCTTACCTATGGATGTGGTCGCATAAACGATGGAAAAGAGATTTACCTGAGGATCTTGACGCCTTAAAAATGGAACAAGAGCAACGCTTTAATAAGCAATTTAGATAAGTTGGTCTTATTCAATTTTAAATTTAAATGATGATTAAACACCTCTTCATTCTTTTTGTCTCACTTTATTCACCATGCTTTTTCGCACAGGAAATTTCAATATTAAAATATAGTAATAAACCCATACATGCGCGAGGCATAGCAGCAAAAGGAAATTATTTATTCCTTGGAAATAACAATGGAGAAGTCATTCGATACAATCTCAACAACGGAAAAAGCAAAACGCTTAATCCGAAGGATACATTTCCTGAAATCAGAGATCTTGCGCTGCACAAAAATTCCATATACGCTATGCAAAGTGCCGACTACAGCATCATTCTTACGTTTAATCGCTTTGGAAATTCTATGAAACAGATTCAACTAATCACCTTGGAATTAAATCCGCAGTTATTTTTAGATGGAATGGCCATAGAAAATAAAGAGGCATTCGTGATGGGTGATCCCGTTGATAATGAATTTTCCTTATTTCATTCAAGCGACTTGAGACATTGGGAGAAAATCACCCCTGCACTGCCCTCCTATTCTGGGGAAGCTGGATTTGCAGCCAGTGGTAGTACCGTGCAAATTAGCAATGGAATTTATTATTTTGTTTCTGGAGGAGAGAAATCGCGCTTTTTTATGAGCAAAGACAAAGGTCAAACATGGATTCAGAGCGAACTTCCTTTTAAGAACAGCCAAGCAAGCGGTGCTTTTTCATTAGCCATGAAAGACACTAACAATGGAATCGTAGTGGGCGGAGATTACCTTGCGCCGAATTCACGTGAAAATATTTGTTTCATCACCAAAGATGGCGGAATCGCCTGGAGCGCTCCTACTAGTGGACCTTTCGGATACCGATCCTGCGTTTATTATACAGATGGCGTTTATTATTCGTGCGGCACGAATGGAATCGATTATTCGAAGGACAATGGAACAACTTGGATTCAACTAAGCAATGAGAATTGCTTCAGTATTTGTTCGGACACCGAATTTGTTTATGCTTCTAGTACCAATGGGAGAATAATTAGGATTTCTAAGCTTGGCATTTAATATTAAAAGGTTTATCTAAAAAGCTCAAATGAAAGATTTCAATTTTCTTTATATTATTATTTTTTTGGAGCACTCTTAATGGGGCTAAACCACAGAGAAAATGATTTAAAAATAAAAACAATCGCTATCAATGCTGATATGAAATAAAACAACAAAAAAATTATCCATAAAACATACTTCAAAAACAAAATGAATAAAGTAATTATTAAAATTGGTAATTTACCTGATTTAGGTTGAGGCATATCCTTAATAAGATCATTAAGGATTAAATATTTATCTAATTTACCATCCCAATATAAATTACCCACATAATAAACAAACCAAACAACTAGAATAGTTAATAATGAAACTGTGATATTTAATTGTAAATAGTTCGACAAACTTAAACCTTGCGATTTAGAATTTAGAGAATCTTCGTTACTGTTTATATTATTGTTTTCGTTCATAAACTTATTTTTTTGATAAGGTATATTTAATTTTCAGATTTCTCGCTTTTTTTCATTACAAAATAACTCACAGGCATTTTAATTGGCAATGCTATTTAATACTATGTATAAAAAGGGCAGAAGTTCAATTAAGCACTTCTGCCCTGCTAATACTTATACACTTTGATGGGGAGGTTATAGTTGTATTGGATCAATAATTATTTCCCATCTTGTAAAATTTATTTTTTTTCTTTTTCAGATCTAAAGTTTTCATATTTAGCACCGTAACCTTCAACTGTAATAGCATATTTTTTAAATATCAAATAATTTATTACTGTTATGGTATAGCTCGGGTGAACTAAAACGTCATAATCACCAGTACTCAGTGCTTTGTAGGCAGCAGCACCGCGAACTTTGTTAAGTCTACCTGCCTTAATCATATTTAAAGGATTAAATTGGGTAAGTAAACTTGCCGATTGGTCTGAACTGTAATTAATACCGTCAGCATACGTATTATCACCACTTACCCTAAAAATTAAGAAATAGGAAGAAGTACTTTCCCCTTTTATTTTAGATTTTTCATCTACTATAATATCTACTTTAATTGGATCAAGTTGCACATTTCTCGATATAACTGGGCTAGATTGAAATCCTTGGTTAGTGCTTACACAGCTTGTCATTAAAGTTGAACTAATTATTATAGCTCCAAAAATTGTCATTACTTTATTCATTTTCTTTGATTTTTAATTTTGTTTCTACTAGTTAGGCTAAGCAGAATTTGCCTTCCGAATAACCTTTCGGGCAGGCCGTTTTTTTTTTTTTATGAGTGGGTTCTGGACTCCACTTTTTTTTTTATTCATCTAATCTACTATTTTTTAATGAATTATTTGAATTCCTCAAACAATTAATTTATCCATTGAAATTAACTGATTAATTAGAATCACTTTAATATTTCCAAAAAAAAAAATCATTACTGAAGTTTTCTTTATCTTTAAGGCCTAAAATAGTTATATGAAATTGCTTGTGTTATTTTGTCTCTTGACTGCTACTTTCGTTTGCAAAGCGCAACAAATACCATCCGCTACCGAAATTGCTAGCCTTCCCTTATGGGCACAAAAAATGTATGGCGAAAACCCCAATGTACTAGAGGTAAGTGAACTCTATAGAAACTTTTATAGGGAACATGATTTTGAAAAGAACTACCATACGCAATATTTCAAGCGTTGGAAACGAAGCGTGATAACTAAAATCGATGATCAAGGATTCGTGCTTAATTTTACAGCAGAACAAGTGCAAAAAATAGATCAAGATTACTTAAAAAAGCAAAGCCAGTCCAAGAGTTCAAACTGGTCGGTTGTTGGTCCAATTACAAATTATCAAGAAAATAATACGCAAGGTTCGGGACAAACGAATGTGTATTCCGTTGACCAATGTTTGGCACAGCCTAATTTCATGTATTGCGGAACAGAACCGGGTGAAGTATACAAAAGTATAGATGGAGGTCAAAATTGGACGCACAGCTCCATGACACTCGATTTTGGAAGTGGCGTGAGTGCCATAGAAATAAGTCCAACCAATCCTTTGGTGGTTTTTGCAGGTGGAAACAAAGGTGTCTTCCGTTCCACTGATGGTGGCACTTCTTGGACCAATGTCCTACCCCAAACCAATTTTGGGGTCAACGAAATTCTGATCAATCCTGGGAATGAACTACTGGTATTTGCTGCAACGGATAAAGGTCTTTACCGATCTACAGATGGTGGTACCAATTGGACGCAATTATACACGACTGCCTGCTATGATATTAAATGTAAAGCCAATAGCAACAGCGAAATGTACTGCGTAAAGAATAATAGCACGCTCATTAAATGTGAATTCTTTAAATCTACTGATTTTGGCGCTACATGGACCATTCAGACGGCTGGTTGGTACAATTCAACCGATCCAGCGAGAAATGACGGAGGTGCCAGAATTGCTGTAACACCTGCTAATCCAAATCGAATATATGTTTATTTAATTGGAGAAGCAAAAGCCAACGATTATGGCTTTATTGGGATCTATAAAAGTGATGACAGTGGAACAACTTGGAGTAATCCAAGCGGAATTGACGGAGGACCTTACGATGCTACCCATGTCAACTTAGCCATTGGTTGGGCAACCTGGCTGTATCACCAAGGATTTTATAATTGTGCTATCGCAGCGTCGCCTACCAACGCAGACGAAATCTTGATTGGTGGCTTGAACCTCTACCGTTCGACCAATGGAGGACAAACTTTCGCTTCTGTTTCGGGTTATGTAGGCGGGCCTTTGGGACTACACGTCGACAACCAAGACTTTCGAGTGATTGGAAATAATACCTGGATTTCCACCGATGGCGGAATCTATAAATCCAATGATTTTTTCACTTCGCAATTCCTATTTAAAATGTCGGGCGTACACGGTTCCGATTACTGGGGATTTGGAAGCGGATGGAATGAAGATGTATTGGTCGGAGGATTGTACCATAATGGAAACTTAGCCTATCATGAAAATTACGGCAGCGGAAATTTTTTAGAATTAGGCGGTGGAGAAGCACCCACAGGTTACGTAAATCCTGGTATAAATAGAAAAACGTATTATTCAGATATCGGCGGAAAATTCATTCCCTTGCAACTGGCTGACCCCATCACCGGAACCCCATTTGGTATGGCGCCTAACGAAAGTTATTACGCTGCAGAGTCTAGTGAATTTGAATTTCATCCCAATTGTTACAGCATTGGCTACCTAGGAAAAGACAATTCGATATGGAAAACTACAGATGCGGGTGCATCCTTTAACTTATTATATACCTTCGGAACCAATGTTAATAATGACGTTCGCTACATTGAAGTGGGTTCCAATAACAGCAATATTATGTATCTAAATCAACAGCCCGCTTCGGGAAATGTGGGTACACTTTGGAAATCTATCGATGGCGGGTTAACGTGGAATACCTGCACCATCCCATCTGGAAATAGCAGAAGAATGGTATTATCCATCGATCCAAACAACGCAAATAATTTATGGATTGCCTACCCAGATGGTGCCAATGGATTTAAAACCTTCAAAACCACGAATG
>JBIIOQ010000035.1:0-19113 GCA_044336865.1 Crocinitomicaceae bacterium
TTCGAGTCCCGTCCAGACCGCACAGAACGTTAAAGCGTTAAAAAGAAAAGCCTCTATGGCTGGAGGATTAGAAAACCCTAGGATGTATCAAATATCTTAGGGTTTTTGTTTTTTAGTTTAAGCCATTATTTATGGAAACATATACAGTTTATATTATTTGTAATCCCCAAAAAATTTATTACAAAGGCTTCACAAGCGATGTTTTGCGTCGATTGGAAGAACATAATTCTTCAATAGGAAAATACACTTCTGAAAAGGGGCCATGGACTTTGGTGTTCAAACATTCATTTATTTCAAAGTCGGATGCATTGAAGTATGAACGAATGCTCAAGCGTCAAAATCACAAATATCTAGATTGGTTAATTGCATCTGAAAAAAATGAAATAAGCTAGAATTTAATCAAGAATGCATGGGGACGTCTCGGCTGAGCCGAGAAGTCCATCCAGACCGCACAGAACGTTAAAGCGTTAAAAAGAAAAGCCTCTATGGCTGGAGGATTAGAAAACCCTAGGATGTATCAAATATCTTAGGGTTTTTGTTTTTTAGTTTAAGCCATTATTTATGGAAACATATACAGTTTATATTATTTGTAATCCCCAAAAAATTTATTACAAAGGCTTCACAAGCGATGTTTTGCGTCGATTGGAAGAACATAATTCTTCAATAGGAAAATACACTTCTGAAAAGGGGCCATGGACTTTGGTGTTCAAACATTCATTTATTTCAAAGTCGGATGCATTGAAGTATGAACGAATGCTCAAGCGTCAAAATCACAAATATCTAGATTGGTTAATTGCATCTGAAAAAAATGAAATAAGCTAGAATTTAATCAAGAATGCATGGGGACGTCTCGGCTGAGCCGAGAAGTCCATCCAGACCGCACAGAACGTTAAAGCGTTAAAAAGAAAAGCCTCTATGGCTGGAGGATTAGAAAACCCTAGGATGTATCAAATATCTTAGGGTTTTTGTTTTTTAGTTTAAGCCATTCGTTATTTTATCTAAATAGAATTAGTGTTTTTTAATTGTGTAACTATATAAAATACAAAAGTTTAATAGCTATTGAATTGAAATCAATTATCTTCTAAAAACACACATTAATTATGTCAAAAATTGTATCTAATCAATTTTCTAAAAGCTGGGTTTTTATGTTAATTCTCTTTTGGATCCCATTTTCTTTATTTTGTCAAAAAATTGACCACACCTTTTTGGAACCAGATGATGGAGAGAAATTCGTTTCTGTTTACCTTACAATTAATGATCTAAGTGTTTCTAAATTAAATTCCAAGATAGATGAATTCGATACTATTAGTCAAGTGAAAAAAAAGAAGGCAATAGGTAAATTCAATTATTTTGGGTTTAAAATTACTGCCAATACTATTTGGTACGACGATCGAAAAAAATCTTTGTTTGGAAACTTTATTTCTTACTATTTTGTTGCGGATACACTTCATTTCGTTATGTCAGAAAAGAATGGTGATATTCTTTTTATAGAAATAACTCAATTAAATAAAGAAAAAAAATCAGTGGTTATTAGAGAAAATAAATTGAACGGAAAAACCTTTAAATATTATAGTGAGAATTGCATTTTAGAGAGAAGATCAAGTTGATGTCTTAAGCTCTTGAAAGTGCGCTGAGCCGAGAAGTCCATCCAGACCGCACAGAACGTTAAAGCGTTAAAAAGAAAAGTCTCTATGGCTGGAGGATTAGAAAACCCTAGGATGTATCAAATATCTTAGGGTTTTTGTTTTTTAGTTTAAGCCATTATTTATGGAAACATATCTTCCAATAATAACCTCAGGGCTTAAAGACGAAAAGGAGAATTTTATTCTAAGACTTCTAACTTTGATTATTATTTAATTTTCCATCTAAATATTTAATTTCAAGCAATTTATCAGCATGTTCTTGATTCAAACCATATTTAATCAATTCGTTTTTGATATGTTCAAGATCATACCCTTTATTAATTAAAACTCTAGCATATTCACTCATTCCGGAGTAAATTTTAGAACCGATTTCATCAATTAACTGCGATTTTAGCTCCTTGTATTTATGATTATTAGCGGAAGGAATTGGTTTGGAATTATTTGAAGCTTTAGACTCAAACTCTTTTTCATATATTAATTTACTTTTGGATTTATGTTTTGAATATAAATAATCCCCCAGCAAACAAATAAAAATAAAAATATAAAAAGGCACTAGTTCTACTAATCTCTTTTCGCCATAAAGTATTGCGTGTCTTACTGTGCGAATAATGACTAACGTTATAAGTGTAGTAGGTATTAATAAACTTTTCTTCATAGGAAAATTTTGAAAGTAAAAATATGTATTATATTCTATTAAATAAAACAAATAAAGGCTTTACGTTAGCGAACTAAGTTAACATGTCCTGTAAATTCCTCGATTTCCTGAGTTGAAAGAGCTTCAAGCTTGATAACCCAAGTATACGTTCCAATCTCGCAGTTAATACTATTACGTCCATAGGAGCCGTCCCAACCTATTAGAGGATCATGGCTTTCAAAAATCAAATCCCCCCATCGGTTGTAAATATACATTTCAAAATAATCTTTCTTGTAACCCTGAGCTAATACAGGAAGGTAAACTTGATTGATTTCATCGTCATTTGGCGTAAAGGTATTTGGAGCATAAACGATTAAATCTTCAATTACATGAATGCTTATTGAAGCTGTATCGGTGCACCCAATTTCATTGAAGGCCGTCAATAAAACATTGTAATCTGCCGCCCAATTTGGAAACGTATAGGTAGGATTGTCATCGTAACTTAATACACCATTTCCTAAATTCCATAAGTATGATATAGCGTTCTGTGAGCTGTTGTAAAAATTGACTTGAGTTTCAAGCGAATTTACAACTAGAGGATCTGCCGAAATAATGGCAATAGGATAATCATATAAACAAACGTAGTTACTTTGTGTCAATTGACTAATACAACCTTCTGGACTAGTCAATGCTAGGGTGATATTGTAACATCCTTCTGTATCGTAGTAATTGGTTACATTTCCCACTTGAGTCGAAGTTTCACCATTGCCAAAATCCCATAAATAATCTACTCCTGGCTGATAGAAAGCAAAGAAGGTGGCATTTAAGTCCCCACATCCGGTTGTGTCATTGGTATAGAATGTAGCATCGGGAGATTTGTTGACAGCAATTAGTAACGAGTCTGATGCACTACAATTGTTGTTTTGATTCGTTGCCTCCAATACTACAAGGTAGTTACCTGAATTCAAGTAGCTATGTGACGGTGAATACGTAGTTGAATTGGTACCATCACCAAAAGACCAACTAAAAAGAGCAGTAGGAGGTGATTGATTCACAAATGATATCGGCGCATCAGAACATAGTGGGTTTGTATTTACAGTAAAACTAACTGTGGGAGGAACTAATACATTTACTTGCACTGTATCATTAGGAGCAAAACACCCATTAGCACTAGCTGTTACGACGTATTCTACAAATCCAATGTTTGCGGAAGAATTCACTAAAACATCATTGATGGTTGAGGTATAGGTATTCGTGGTAGTTTCACCATAAATAATTGGATTAATTAGCCCATACCAAACTACCGTTGAAGGAATACTGGTGGAGATATTCATATTAACCGATTGACCTGAACAAATCGAGGTATCCTGATTAAGCATTAATGGTAAAGGATTTACAAAAACAGTGACAGGGAGATTAAGAACGCTACAACCATTATTATTCGAAGTAACATCAATAGTGTAATTGACTTGCTGCTGAGCAGTTGAATTATTCACTAAAATATCATCAATAATATCGGTCGTTTGAGGGCTTAATGACTCTCCCGTTACTATCCCGTTATTGTTAGCGGACCACTCAAAAGTTGAATTTGTAGTTGCCGCAAGATTTAACCCAATATTATCACCGCTACAAACTATAATTGTATCTGAATTAGTTAGATTTATTTGTGGATGTACCGTCACACTTACCACACTCGGAATTCCGAAACATGAATAGGTAGAAGATGTTTGGTTGATAAGATAATTAACCACCTGATCATATGAAGTGGTATTGACAAGAAAATCATTTATGTAAAAACCGTTTTGAAGCGAAGTTATTTCTCCCTGAACATTGGCATTATTCGTAGCTTGCCAAGTAAAGGCTGCCGGTAAATTAGATTGTAAATAAATCCCTGTGGGTTCACCACTGCATATCGCATACGTGGTGGGACTCGTTAAAACTATATCAGGTACAATATCCACGGAGAAATTAACACTATTTCCTACACAGCCAAATGGAACAGAACTCGGAGTAACGGTATAAACAACCGTTTGAATGTTATTGGTGAGGTTTTGTAAAGCGTTAAAGATAAGATTAGAATTAACTGGACCGATGGATTCACCATTCACAGAAACGTTACTGGCTGCTCCCCAAGTGAAAGTCGAGCTCAGATTGGCATTTAAGCCAATTGAAATGTTGCTGCTATTACAAATCGTTGTGTCGTTGATGGGCTGTAAAATAGGCAAAGGAAGTATTGTAATGGTTCCTGATGCTGGTGAACTGGCGCAACCCGCACTTGTTGTGTAATTAACGGTGTTGGTTGTGCTTATACTCGGATTGAGTGTAAGCGTTTGGGTGGTCGCGCCGTTATTCCAAAGAAATGTACCCCCAGGTATACTAACTGTAGCTGTTAAAGTAGCAGCATTTCCGCTACAAATAGAGGTGCTATTGACACTTAAAATTGCAACAGGATTAACAGTGAGTGTGCTCGAAATGTTATTTGCCGCACATCCTACCGATGATATATAGTTGACCGAATATGATGTTGTACTATTGGGATTAACAGTTATTGAATTTCCAGATAGTCCACCAGGATTCCATGAAAATACTCCTCCAGGGATATTTGAGGTTGCTGTTAAGGTGGCGCTTTGTCCTGCACAAATGTTGGCGCTAGTTGCAGTGATGGTAGGCACAGGCAATACGGTTACAGTCCCCGTAGCAGCAAGTGCAGTACAACCGGCATTTGTACTATAGTTTAACGTATACGTCTCTGTAGTCAGTGGAGACACGTTAATTGTTTGCAAGTTGCCTCCCGTATTCCAAGAATAAACACCCCCTGGTACAGAGGCTGTACCTGTTAAAGCAAATGATTGTCCACTGCAAATAGACCCACTGTTGACACTTAAAATCGGACTTGGATTCACTGTTATGGTAAAATTTTGTTGAGGAGCAGGACAGTTTACTCCATTGAAAGTATTGATAGGGACAACAGATATTATGGCATTAACAGCCGTAATTCCTGAATTTATGGCTGTAAACGAGGGCACAGGTCCAACTCCTGAAGAGGCTAATCCAATAGTTGTATTGTTGCAAGTCCAAGTGTAACTGCTTGCATTGCCATTAAAATTCACGATCCCTGTTGCATTTCCGTTACAAATAGAAAAATTGGCAACTGGATTTAATGTAGCCAAAGGCAATATCGTTAATTGAGTTATTTGTGCGGCCCCAGTACAAGAAAAATTATTCAAGGTATAAATGGGTACTGCTGAAATATTGGCAACTATATTAGACCCTGAGGTATTGATGGCTAAAAAGGAAACAATATTTCCCGAACCCGACGAACTTAAACCAATGGAGGGCTGGCTATTTGACCAATTGTAGCTGGTCGCTGTGCCCGAAAAGTTTAAGGTGTTGGTATTAGAACCATTACAAATAGTTTGACCAGGCAAAACAGTCACTGTTGGTGCGGGAAGAATGGTAATGGTGAATGTTTCTATATCTCCTGGACATGTTGTCAAACCGTTAAAGGAAGGAGTTACACTTAAATTCGCCACAATTGGAACCGTTCCATTATTGGTGGCTAAAAAGGCTGGAAGTGTTCCTGAACCTGAAGAACCTATGCCCAATGCTGGCAGATCATTGGTCCAATTATTAATGGCGGAAGTGCCACTAAATTGTACCCCATTAACGCCTGTTCCATGACATAAAACAAGATCTTGGGGATCATTCACATTTTGATATGGATTTATCGTGATCGTAAATGTTCCGTTCGTGCCTGAGCAAGTAGTGCCTAATGTGATTAATTGTGGCGTTACTGTTATAGTTCCAACAATCGCTGCAGGACTAGTATTGGCCGCAACAAAAGATGGTAAATTACCAGATCCTGAGCTCGCTAATCCTATATTCGCATTGGAGTTTTGCCAAATAAAGGAAGAACCCGTTACCGTACCACTAAATGGTATAACAGGGGTAACATCTGCATTGCAATAGGTAACCGAGCTTACAGCATTAACTGTCGGAACAGGCGATACAATGATTTGGGCATTGGCTGATGTCATGGCGTTACAACCGTTTCCACTTAACGTAATGGAAAGGCTAAAATTATAAGTGCCAGCTTGTGTAAATGTTGGTGGAGTATACGTTGCCGTTGTTGCCCCACTTATCGCTGTGTTGTTCGACCCAGAAACTGTGTTCCATTGATAACTTGGCGTTCCAAAACCACCCGTGTAGTTAATCGATAATGGGATGGAAATGGTCGTTCCAGTACAAACTGCTTGGCTTGAGATGGGTTGCACAGTAATGCTAGGGTCTGGTTGAATTAAAACAGAAACAATCGACGTGTTGATGGTCGAACAAGCGATGCCTGTAAAGGTTATCACACAATAGTAATAGTTAGTACCTGCTAAGTTACTTAGCGGAAGATAGGTGGCTGCATTTGCGCCGCCAATAGGCGTACTTCCAACCGTTGAATTCACAGAATTGCTGTACCATTGATAGGTTGGTGTGCTATTGCCACCCGTATAGGTGAAACTTAGAGAATTTAAAGTACCACCAATACATGCTGTTTGAGTAGCGATGGGTTGCGTGTTAACGGTCGGGGAGGCTGTAACAATAATTGCAGCAGGAACACTATTATTTTGGCAACCGCTGTTCAAGGTGGGTTGATTGATAATACAATAATAGTAGACCGTTCCATTTGAAGATACAGGTGGGGTGTAAGTGCTAGAAGTGGCTCCAGTAATTACATTTCCTGTGGTAGAATTATTATTTGGATTGCTAAACCATTGATAGGTATAGCTTGAGTTTGGATTCCCTCCACTCGCGGTAATACTTAGCGGTGTAACAGGAGAATATCCGTTGCAATAGGATGCTGCAGTCGGCGCAGTACTTGTTGGATCACTAACAACAATAACTTGTGCTTGGTTGGATTGAATTGAACCGCACCCTCCACCGTTAAGCGTAATTTGAACCATATAATTAAATGTCCCTGCCGTATTAAATTGAGGTGGTGTATATGTACTAGTTGTTGCATTGGCTATTGGCGTATTGGTGCCCCCATTTACTAAATACCATTGATAGGAGGATGTACCAACTCCATTCGTAAAGGTTACGGATAATGGCGATCCTAAATTTCCACCAACACAAAGTGTTTGAGTTGGAGTGGGTTGAGAACTAATGGTAGGACCTGGATTCACATTAACAGCAGCTACGTTGGAAGTAATGGTTGAACAACCGCTTTGAGCAAAGGTCAAAACACAATAATAATAACTTGTGCCTACTGCTGCAGATGTTGGCGGATAACTGGCATTTGTGGCTCCTGAAATTGAAGATCCTCCTACATTTGAATTCACCGTGTTGAAATACCATTGGTAACTTGGCGTCCCGCTTCCATTTGAGTATGCTACCGTTAAGGTACTAATGGGTCCATTCAAACAAACTGTTTGAGTGGGTATTGGTTGAGTAGAGAAAATAGGAGCGTTTGTAACTGTTATCGCTGCTTGAGATGTATTTGACGCGCAATTATTCAAGGTAGGCGCTTGAGAAATTAAGCAATAATAATAAGTGACTCCAATATTTGCTACGGGAGGCATAAAGGTACTCCCAGTAGCACCTGGAATAGCATTTCCACTGGTGTTGTTATTTACCGCCGTGCTATACCATTGGTATAAATAGCCATTTCCGTTTCCTCCAGATGCATTCACAGACAACTGATTCACTGTGCCTGCATTTTGACAATAGGTAGCTGCTGTCGGACTTGATCCTATTGGGTCAGCAATTACGGTGACCAACGCATTTGACGATTGCCCTGATGAACAACCACTAATACTTTGGTTGACAACAACAGAATAATTGTAGTTGCCCGGGGTATTAAATACAGGTGGTGTATAATTTGTGCCCGTAGCACCTGAAATGGCCGTGTAAGTAGTGCCAGATACAGTGTACCATTGATACGTAGCATTTCCTGACCCTCCAGTTATCGCCACCGTTAAAGCTGGGGAAATAGTACCTCCAAGACAAATGGTTTGAGTTGCGAGCGGAGCGGTCGAAATGATTGGATCAGCTAAAACATCAACGATAGCTACGTTGGAAGTAATGACTGAACAGCCACTGGTATTGTTAAAGGAGATTATACAATAGTAATAATAGAGGCCTTGCGAATTAGAAACTAGTGGTGTAAATGTTGCTGCGGTTGCTCCCGTTATCAAGGTCCCGTTACTCGTGCTGTTTGTGCTATTTGAATACCACTGATAAGTAGCGCCTCCACTACCACCGGAAAAAACAACATTTAGCGCACTTACGGTACCACCTATACATAAGGTTTGAGTCGCCAGTGGTTGTGTTGTTATGTTAGGTCCGGAAGTTACTGTAACGTTAGCAAAACTTGACGTAAATGAACACCCAATGCCACTTCCTTGAGTAACGACACAATAGTAATAGAGTGTTCCTGTTGAACTAACAGATGGTGTGTAGGTGCTATTTGTAGCATTTGGAATTAAGGTGCTGTTAGTGGTAGATGCTACACTATTACTATACCACTGGTAGGAATATGTCGTGTTATTTCCCCCAGAGGCAGTCACCGTTAAAGGAGCCACATTACCAGCGTTTTGACAATATGAAGTTGGAGTGGCTGGTGCAGTTAGAGTTGGATCGGCGACTACAACTACCGTAGCGTTACTGGAATATCCAGTAGAACAACCACCCGAACTTTGATTAACCAGTACGGCATAATTATAATTTCCTGCAGTATTAAATACAGGCGGTGTATACGAACCTGTTGTAGCATTTGTAATTGGAAGGTATGTTGATCCCGATACGGTATACCATTGATACAATGGATTTCCTGAACCCCCCGAAATTGAAACAGTTAGTGCAGGTGAAATGGTTCCTCCAACGCAAATGGTTTGAGTAGCAAGAGGTGGTGTAGTGATCGATGGGCCATTTGATATGGTAACAGCAGCTAAATTTGAAATAACGGAAGAACATCCGCTGTTCCCTGAAAACGTGATGATGCAGTAATAGTAGTTTGTGCCAACCTGAGTTGCTGCAGGTAGCGTATATGATGCGTTAATCGCATTGGGTATTGCTGTCCCAGTAGTGTTATTGTTGGTTGAGTTAACATACCATTGATAGGATGGGATGCCATTACCGCCACTTACAACTACAGTAAGGGGGCTTAATGCGCCATTAACACAAACTGATTGAAGCGGATTGGGTTGAGTAGAGAATGTCGGTCCTGCATTAACGATAATACCTGCTTGTGTGGAGTTTGTTGCACAACTGTTTTGTGAAGGTGTTTGACTGACCACGCAGTAGTAATAAGTTGTATTGACAGCGGTAACTGGTGGAGTGTAAGTTGGAGAATTAGCTCCGGAAATGGCGCTGCCACTCGAATTGTTATTTGAAGCGGTACTGTACCATTGATAGGTATAACTATTGCCATTTCCACCGCTTGCAGTTACAGAAAGGGCTGTAACGTTGGCTGCATTTTGACAGTATGTGGCCCCAACGGTTGGAGAAACAATGATTTCTGAAACAACCGTTATTATTGCTGTGGAGGATTGCCCGGTGGAGCAGCCACTCACATTTTGATTGACGACTACTGAGTAGTTATAAGTACCAACCGTATTGAATGCTAAAGGGGTGTAAGTTGAAGCAGTTGCATTGCTAATCGCAGTAGCCACTCCGCTTCCAGAAACAGTGTACCATTGATAGCTAGCGTTCCCAGAGCCGCCTAAAATAGAAACAGTCAGTGCCGGCGAAATAGTACCACCTAGACAAATGGTTTGTGAAGCTGGGGGCACTGAAATAGTTGGATCGGCTATAAACATTACTGTGGCCGGATTGGAAACAGCCACAGAGCAACCCGTAGTGTTATTGAAACTTATGATACAATAATAATAGGCAGTATCTGGTGTACTTGAAATTGGTGGACTGTAAGTTTGATTCGTAGCGTTCAGAATTAAAACACCATTCGAGTTGCTATTTGTCGTATTCACGTACCATTGATAACTTGGTGCTCCTGAACCACCAGAAGAAGTAAGGGTAAGCGTGGTGGTATTGCCTCCAATACAAATCGTTTGAGAAGTTAGAGGTTGTGTAGTTATGGTTGGATTAGCTGTTACCGAGATCAAAGCTGTAGCGGATGTTACAGCACAACCCAAGCCAGTGGGTTGAGTTACTATACAGTAATAATAGAGGTTCGTCACAGTTGTAACGGACGGGGTGAATGTACTTGAGGTAGCCCCAGGAATCAATGTACCTGTAGTGGTATTATTAGCTGCATTGCTATACCATTGGTACGAGTAAGTTAAACTTGATATTCCACCTGATGCCGTTACTGATAAAGGAACAACAGATGCTGAGTTTTGACAATACGCAGCAGGGCTAGGATTTGTAATGGTGGGGTCAGCAACCACAGTAACTTGTGCTGTTGGGGAGTAACCGGATGAACAGCCACTCACGTTTTGATTGACCAAAACGACATAGTTAAAAATCCCCGGTGTATTAAAAATAGGTGGAGTATAGGTAGGCGAAGTAGCACCACTTATTGGCGAATACGCACCCGTTGAAGAAACGGAGTACCATTGGTAAGATGGGGTTCCCGTTCCACCGCTAAAGACAAAATTAAATGCCGCAACTGAACCACCTTGACAAATGTTTTGAGCTGCCAGAGGCGGCGTTGTGATTATTGGATCGTTGATGACGGTGATCATTAATGTGTTCGAAACGCCAGAACAAATTACATTTCCACCTAAGGAGGTTGTCACAAGACGACGAAACCAAATGGTATCATTTTGTACTGGTGGGTCATACGTTGCACCCGTTGCATTTACAATATTTGTCCAAGTGGAATTATCTAAGGATGATTGCCATTGATAAGCGATGCTTGCTCCATTATTGGTTGTTGCGGCGACAGAGGTGAAGGCCGCTGGATCTCCACCGATACAGATTGTTTGATTGGTTGCAACAGAGCCTGCATTTAAAGTGACAACGGTAATTAAAATTGGAGCGGAAGTAGCACTGCATGGTATTCCATTGAGGGTACTAGTGGTTATTAACTGATACCAGGTATTTACGTTTAGTACAGGAGGATCATAAGAGGGAGTAATTTGCGATCCAATATTACTAAACCCAGTCGTTGATGAGCTTGTTGATGATTGCCATTGGTAGGTTAAAATACCCGAACCAGTTGGATTTGTTGCCACTGAAATGAGCGCAGGATCTCCCCCTTGACAAATCGTCTGGGCTGCTGAAATTGTTCCTGCAGAGATAGTGTTAACGGTGATAGTAATCATATTTGAAATTCCCTGACAGTTTACACCGTTGCTTAGGTAGTTGACAATCCTTTGATAATAGATGGTGCTGCTAGTAACTGGTGGATCATAGTTGGAAAGTGTTGCGCCACTAATATTGCTCCATGGTCCGTTAGGCGAAGTAGATGATTGCCACTGATAGCTGAGTGTTCCAATAGCACTTGGGCTTGTGCCAGTAAGATTTAGGGGATTTCCACCAGCACAAATCGTTTGATCGGAGGAAATGACGCCGGGAGAAATAAAATTTAATAGGACGGTGATTGGCTGAGTAGCACCCACACAACCAGGAGCTACAGGTGGAGTAGAAGTGGGTGTAATGCTGTAGCTGATCGTTTGTGAACTATTCGATTGATTCGTAAGAACATCTTGAATGCTGGATGTATTTTGCTGAGTAATTGATTCTCCTGTGACATTCACATTATCAAGGGCAATCCAAGAAAAAGTGGATGCCATGTTGGTTTGGTTTTGCAAGTTAATATTCGTAGTATAAGGAGACGAACAACTGGTAATGTTAAGTGGTGTTAAAATTGGAATCGGATTAACGATTACTGTTTGTGTGCATAGGGCAGTACAGCTAGTAACGGATAAATTTGTAATTGTTCCTGCAGTAGGTGCGGTACCGCCTGTTGCAGTATACGTAATTGAGGATGATGTCACAGAGCTTACTGTATAAATACCACCTGATCCTATACTGCCTCCTCCAACATTTGTCGCATATATTACCGATCCAACGGTAATTCCATTTGTTGAGCATAGCCCAGAAATGGTAGAGGTCCAAACACCATTACCTGTAACAGTTGGTGAGCTTACTGTTCCTGATATCGCACGATACAAGCCAGTTACAGTTCCTAACATTGGCATATTTCCTCCAGTAGCCGTATAATTTATTGAACTTGCAGTTGAACTTGTTACACTGTAAACTCCCCCAGTTCCTATACTACCTGAACCATTTGTAGCCATAATAAAGGTTCCAGCCGGTATTCCTGTCGTTCCCGAAAGTCCGCTTATTACGGCAGGCCAAGGACTATTTGCACCTGTAATTGAGGTGACAGTCGGATTTCCTGATATGGGAGTAGAGCAAAATAATAATGTATTGGAAAATGGAATAGTAGGCGCAGCCGGTTCCATAGGAATAACATTCAAACTAATCGTAAATACTTGAGGTGTTGTTGTATTATTTGTAAGTGTTATTGTCGGATTTTGAGTGTATGGAGCAGAAATTACAGAACTTGTGTTGACCCCTTGATTTGAAACGGTCCAAACATAACCTAGGGGAACAGAACTTCCATTACATGTTGGTGCGGTTGAGGTATTATTAGTATTTACGGTTAGAGGAGAACACCCACTAGTTGGATTTGTGGTAAATTGACAGATAGCCGGATTAATAACGCAAATATTGCGAACCCTTGCCACTGAGCCACAACTGTTGTAATAATATTGGGTAATAGTGTAATAGCCAGCTGTTAAAAAAGTAACATTCAACACTGGGCTGCCGTTACCGTTAAAGTTTCCATAGTTTGTATTAATGAAGCCAAGGGTTTGGGTACCGGGAATTGTAAAATTTGTTCCAAGCGCACCACCGCTTATTGTCCAATAAAACTTCCCTTGTGCGGAACAATTGTAAGGAAAAGTATTGCCAATTACACTTCCCGCATTTCCTGTATTTGTTACCGTGATCGTTTGATTCACACATATGGTTGAATCGCTCACAGTGAAATTCGCACTTGGCAAGGCATTCACCGTAATGGGAGAAACACTACTGATCGTCTGACCACAGAGATTTTGAGCAGTAACTTGGGCATAAAAAGTATTATTTTGGGAGCTATTGGTATAAACCATGCCGCAGGAAGTAGTATTATAGGTGTGTGAAATTGTTGTTACTGCGGTGATGTTTTGAAGTGTACTAATGGCTCCAGGAGCATCATTAAACAACACTGTATAGGTTGTACCCGGCGGATTTGTTTGCCCAGTTGGTGTTACTGGGTTAATACTAAAGTTAATCGAATTTCCTGGACATAAACCGATGGAATTATTTGTCCCTATAGAAACAAAGGGGTTTGAACCCGAATAAATATTTCCAGTGTAGGTCATCGTGCAACCTGATAAGGTGGCTGTAATGACAAAAATGTTGTTCCCGTAATTGATGGTACCGGAAACTTGTGAGCCAAATGGTACAGGATTACTATTATTAATTGAAAAGGTGTAAGTTACTCCACTTGGATTACACGAGCCACCTGAACAATTTGGACTGATGTTATTATTCAAGATATTAATGTTTGTATTACTCAATCCTGCGCAAATAGCAATTGTATTCTGTCCGTTAATTACCTGAACATTGTAATATGTCCCGTTGAGTTCCACTGATGGAGGGTCAATATTAAAGTTGGACATGCTTATGTTTTGAGCATTAGAAGTAGTGCTGCACCCATTTAGAGTAGCAGTCACCGTAATAGCATAAGTACCAACGTTATTAAAAACAAAATTAGGGTTAGCTGTTGTTAAGCCTGTGCTTCCTCCAGATCCGGTTTGAGGACTAATACTCCATTGATAGCTTGTATTTGGTTGGGGAGTAAAGTTGGTAGGAATGTAACTGTTTCCTTGACATCCATTGGATGGCATAGAGAATGTTGGAACGGGTGGATTTACGTTGACCGTTGTGCTTAATTGATAGGTACAAATGGTATTTCCATTACTAACTATTGCCACAGATACATTATAGGTGCCAGTTTTTATGGCGGTAACATTAGAAACGTTTGGGCTTGATGATGCACTAGTAAAATTGTTGGGCCCTGTCCAAGCATATGTTGCGCTTACTCCATTGGGTAGTGATGGATTGAATGTAAGAGATAGATTAGCAACTGAATTTAAATTAACGCATAGAGGATTGTTAATTGTTGGAGGATTAATGTTGGTTATAGCAATGTTATTTGAATTACATGTATAGTCTACGCCATTTACAGTTAATGTGAATTCACGCCGGTAATATGTGGTCGTTTGAACTGGGGATGGACTATACGTTGCATTCGTCTCATTCGTAATATTTGTCCATGGACCATTACTATTGCTAGCAGATTGCCATTGATATGAATATGTGGTGTTTGGATAGTTAGTGGAACCAGCATTGCTGCTTGTTAGTAAATTGGGAATAGAGCCATTACAAACGTATTGGTTTCCTGAAATGGTTCCTGGGTTAATATTATAAATTAGGAGGGTATCTAATGCAAGGCAATTATTATTGTTGTTTGAAGATGTTACCTCGCAAATTACTACTTGAGGGTTCGGTGAATTATTGTTGAATTGAATAGTAATCGAATTATTTCCATTTACGTTATTACCGTTTACAGTCCAATTATAGTTAGGGTTATTACCAAATCCAGAAACATTGTTAGCAGTAACTGGGGTGCTATTTATATTATTACAAACATATTGATTTGGACCTAAACTTACGTTGCAATTTTGACCGTGGATATATGACCACCCGAAAAAGGTAATCAAAAAGAATAAAATATAAAATTGTTTTGATTTCATTATGAAAGCCTGTATTTTGGTAACCAAAGTTACGCATCATTTTGCATATAAAGGTTATAGTTTTATAGTATAAACCTGCTTTTGACAAGAATTTCATTGCATTTCTTTTACATTTCCGAAAAAAAAATCGGTTTTTGAAAAATCTGCAATTATTAATTTTTTTCAAAAACATTCAAAAAATGCTAGAAAAAGACGTTTTTTGATGAAAAAAAAGAATTTTTAAGTAAAATAAGCACATTTTTGGCATTTTTAAGAAAAGGAAAAATCGAAATTTGACGCGCTTAGGTTAAATAGGTTTAAGTACGAAATCCATACTTGATTTCTCCATTTATTTTACTGCTAATGTTTTTTTTTTAGCGCTCCCAGAAGGAAAAGAATCAATATAAATTTTAAAATTTTTACACTATTAAACTGAATAGTTTAACTTTATAAACAAAGTTAATATAGCAACAAATATGAAAATAGCATCAGTATTAGGATATACTATAATAGCTACAATCTTTCTTGCAATAACCAGTTGTAAGACTAATGAACCAAGCAACATTACTATTATAGAGGAAGGTGATTATAATCTTATTGTTATAAACAAGGAAGCTATGAAGTTTGGTGTTTCTGAAGGTAAACCTGAAAATGCCGACTTCTACATTAACAGTAACTTTTTCAAAAATGAAGGTCCTATTGGTTTAGTTGTTGTCGATGGTATTCGTAAAAATAACCGCGTAAAAGAAGGTGGGTATTTTTATGTTAAAAAAGGAATTCCTTATGTCAAAGCAAAATCTTGTCCCAAAATGACTGAATATGCATCCCAAACAATTTTATGGGCTATTGATAATGGACGAGTTAATGAGAGCCTTTTAAAAAAAGCGCACGCAAAGTTAGAACGATATCGTACTATCATGGGTGAAAACGATCAAGGTCAAATTATGATTATTTCATCATCATCTTATTTGTCTCTTGTGACAATTGAAGAAATCATCAATTTTGCGATTGAAAAAGGAATGGTTGAGGCAATCTTGTTGGATGGGGGAACTTCTGTTGATTATAAATGTACAAACGGCGTGGAAAGCGTGGATTTTTCTTCTGTACCTGAAAAGCTTAAACCCACTTTTGGTATTACAAAGCCATTTACATATATCTATGGTAATTTAAATTAAAAGTAAAATGAAAAAATTATTTATTTTTCTGACAGTTTTGTTAGTGTTGATTTTTATTGGGTTCCATTTTGCTGACTTAAACCCCACTATAACATCCACATCCTCTTTTGAGATAAAAGGCATTGATATTTCCCATCATAATCATCATAACTCTAATATAAATTGGAACTCTGTCAGTAATCAAGTTGGATTTTGCATAATAAAGGCAACTGACGGGTTAAACTTTAAAGACCCATTGTTCAACTCTAATTGGAAATCATCAAAAAGAAATGGTTTAGTTAGAGGGGCATATCATTTCTTCAAGCCAGGTGTTAGTGGTAAAAAGCAGTTTGATAATTTTAAAAATACCGTTAAATTGGGTAGTGGTGATTTACCCCCTATTTTGGATGTTGAGTTAAAAGAATGTGACATTAATGAGGTGAAGATCTTTTTAGAGTTGGCCGAAAAATATTATGGTGTCATACCTATCATTTTTACAGAGCATCTATTTTTTAAGGTTTATTTAGATGGTGTGATTGACACCAAATATCCTCTGTGGATCGATATTGATGCGTCTTACTTTTTAAAACCATCCTTCAATAACTATAACTGTGTATTATGGCAGTATAGTCACATAGGAAATATTAGTGGTATTAAAGGGGATGTTGATTTGGATTGTTTTATGGGCGATTCACTATCTTTTGAAACTTTAAAGATTAAATAATTCCTATTGTGTTATAATTTGTCATTTTGTATCAAGACAAAAGAACAAAGAAATTAAGGTCCGGCATTAATCGGGCAATAGCGTACTGATATAAAAAACACTAATTCTTAGCCTTTTTAATTAGTATATCATTGGATTAATACTACTTTGCACTCCCAAACTCAAACCCTCAGCGTGTGAAAACTATTTATCCTTTTTTTTGTTTGTAAAGTATGAACGAAAATTTCAAATCAGGTTTTATTTTTACCCCTTATCAAGCGCCTGAGCAATCAAATTTTGAAAGGCTTTTTGAGATTTTTAGTGAATTGATTACGCACACCTCTGGTGATGTGGACGAAGCATTAAATTGGTTTAAAATTTTAGATGAGGAATATAAATTGACAAATGACGAGTATACGCTGGATGATTTTTTGGAAGATCTAAAAAAGAAAGGCTATCTCAGGGAAGAAATTAAAGCAAAAGGTCCAGCGGCTTTAAAAATTACAGCAAAAACAGAACGTGCGCTTCGTAAAAATGCGATGCAACAGCTCTTTGGAAACATTAAAAAAAGTGGTTCTGGCAGTCACAAATCAAAAAAAAGTGGCCAGGGAGATGAGTCAACAGGAGAATTTAGGAATTTTCAATTCGGAGATAGCATTGAGCAAATATCAATTACTGAAAGCTTAAAAAATGCCCAAATCAATCATGGAATTGGTGAGTTTACCTTAGCTGAAGAGGATTTGATTATTGAAGATACGCACCATAAATCTCAAATGAGTACAGTGCTGATGATCGATATTAGTCATAGCATGATTTTATATGGTGAAGATCGAATCACGCCTGCTAAAAAAGTGGCCATGGCTTTAGCAGAACTGATTACCACGCGCTATCCTAAAGATACCCTGGATGTAATTGTATTTGGAAATGATGCTTGGCCAATAAAGATTAAAGATTTACCATACCTTCAAGTAGGGCCATATCATACCAATACGGTGGCAGGTTTGGCGCTAGCCATGGATATTTTAAGGCGAAAAAGAAATACCAATAAACAAATCTTTATGATCACAGATGGTAAGCCTAGCTGTGTTCGAATGCCAGACGGACAATACTATAAAAATAGCAACGGATTGGATCAATTCATTGTCGATAAATGCTACACCATGGCCGCGCAAGCTCGAAAATTGCACATTCCAATTACAACATTCATGATCGCTCAAGACCCTTATCTTAAGTCATTTATTGAAGAATTTACCAAATCAAATAAAGGAAAGGCTTTTTTTACCGGTCTAAAAGGACTTGGAGAAATGATTTTTCACGATTATGAAAGCAACCGAAAAAAACGAATTAACTAATACTATGAATACTACTTTAAAAACAATTGGCGACTTAAAAAAAGCAAAGTATGTTTCCAAATCGATTAAAACAGAATTAAGGGACAACTTGATTCAGGCTCTTCAGGCAGGTGAAAAAACATTTCAGGGAATGCATGGTTACGAACAATCTGTTATACCACAATTAGAGCGCGCCATCTTATCGAAACATAATATTAATTTATTGGGATTGAGAGGACAAGGAAAAACTAAAATCGCACGGTTAATGATTCAGTTATTGGACGAATATATTCCAATTGTGGCAGGAAGTGAAATCAATGACGATCCCTTTTCTCCAATTAGTCGCTATGCGAAAGATATTATTCGTGAAAAAGGCGACGAAACTCCCATCGACTGGCTGCATAGGGATGAGCGGTTTTTTGAAAAGTTGGCCACCCCTGATGTTACCATTGCCGATTTGATAGGTGATATTGACCCCATTAAAGCAGCAAATTTAAAACTCAGTTATGCTGATGATAGGGTCTTGCATTTTGGAATGATTCCGCGCGCAAATCGCTGTCTTTTCGTAATTAATGAATTGCCTGATTTACAAGCGAGGATTCAAGTGGCACTCTTTAATATTTTGGAAGAAGGCGATATACAAATTCGTGGCTTCAAATTAAGAATGGCCCTGGACCTTCAATTTGTATTTACTGCAAATCCAGAGGATTATACCAACAGGGGAAGTATTGTTACGCCTCTCAAGGACCGTATTGGATCACAAATACTCACGCATTACGCATATGATTTACAGACTGCAAAACGGATCACTAAACAAGAAACAGAAAAATCGAGCAGTCGAGCGATTG
>JBIIOQ010000036.1:0-18475 GCA_044336865.1 Crocinitomicaceae bacterium
GTATATCCACCCTCATTATCCACCATTTCCATTAATAATTTCAAGTTTCCCCCTTGATAGTTCCATTGCCCATATCGATGACTATCCGTTAATTGACAAAATTCAATCATTTGAGTGCGTAAACAATTCCCCTTGGAAAGTAACCATGGATTTTGTTGCTGTAGCACATCCATACTCACCTCTTTTTTCTTTAAGCTTGGGCAATAAATCAGTATTTCTTCTGTAAATAAAGGCACAGTTCTATACTTACTGACCGCATGTGGACCAGCAAAAATTGCGATATCAATTTCATTTTTATCCAAGGCTTCCAATAATGCCTTAGTCGTTAATTCTTCGATCGATAAATTAATCTCCCCCATGCTTTTTTTCCAAACCGAATACATTTTTGGAATCAAATAGGCAGAAATAGTCGGAATCACACCCAACCTAATCTCCTCTTTGTACTCACCTTTAAAGCGACTTTTTAATACTTTTAAGCGTTCATTTTCCGTTAATATTTCACGAATAACACCCACAACCTCCACCCCAAAAGCAGTTAAATTAATCGGATTAACACTCCTGTCGAATAAAACAGTTCCTAGTATTTCTTCCGCTTTCTTTATTTGCATAGATAAAGTGGGCTGAGTAACGAAACAGCGTTCACTAGCACGTTGAAAGTGCATCTCTTCACTTAAAACAAGAATATATTGCATTTGCTGAATGGATATCATATAGATTAAATTTATGTAAATATAAATTTAATTGATAAAATCTAATATGTTAATGTATTAAATTTGTAAAATAGTATTCACTTAAAAAAATAGACATGGCAACATTAGTAGGAAAAACATTCCCAGACATCACTGTTAAGGCAATTGACGAAATGGGCGATTCATTTATGATCAATGTATTGGATCAAGCGCTTGAAAACAAAAAGAAAGTACTTCTTTTTTGGTACCCGAAGGATTTTACGTTTGTTTGTCCAACAGAAATACATGCTTTTCAAGAAATTGCAGGAGAATTAGAAAAACGAAATACCATATTAATTGGTGCTTCTTGCGATACAGCAGAGGTTCATTTTGCTTGGTTAAATACAACGAAAGACAACGGAGGAATTGAAGGCGTTAAATTCCCATTAATTGCAGATTCTACTCGTGTTTTAGCGTATGAGCTAGGCATTTTAGATTATGATATGTTCGATGAAGAAGATGAATCAGATGGGGATAATGTTCCTTACCGAGCAACCTATTTAATTGATGAGGAAGGCCAGGTATTTCACGAGTCTGTCAATCATTTTCCAATTGGAAGAAACGTGCATGAATACATCCGAATGATTGATGCTTTTACACATGTTCAAAAACATGGCGAAGTTTGTCCAGCTAACTGGGAAGAAGGCAAGGAAGCAATGAAAGCATCACGTGATGGAGTTGCTGATTACTTAAAAAACAACTAAGATGTTTCACGAAATTACAGAAGACAACCTGGGTCAATTGCTAGCAGAAAACAACAAGGTAATGGTGCAATACGGTGCATCCTGGTGCGGGAACTGTAAAATAGTAAAACCTAAATTTAAGCGCCTGGCTGAGAGCAATGAAGACATCGCATTTTACTATGTAGATGCCGAAAAATTGCCAAATTCTAGGAAATTTGCCAATGTGAGTAACCTGCCCACTTTTGCTGCATTTGTTAATGGAACACTCGTATCAGAAGCGCAAGGAAATAAAATTGAAACCATTCAAGAAGTACTAGATGCGATTACCATTAATTAAACATATAGTTTCATTTATCGAAGAAAACGATGAGGACTACGTAGTAGAAACAATGGAAACATTGGAAAATCTCATTGATGCACCAGGCTTAAAGGACGAAGAACTCGATGTTATAGGAGAATTACTTTCTAATTTTTCTGGGGCAATTGAAGTCCATAAGGAAATCAAAAATGGCGTAGCTCAAAAAGATGCATTGAATCAATTTATGAAGCGCGTAACAGGCTCGATTAATTAAACGATTAGTAGAAGGTAGTTTGTTAAATACTAGCTACCTTCTTACTATTGTTATTTTTCAGCTGTGTTTATGTCTCATTAAAAAAATTGAAGATGAATCAAGCTTCAATCTTAAACTGTAAGCAAGCAAGAAACGAAGATTTTCTTCTCAAAACGCTTAGATTGGGTGCAAAAAGTGCATCCAAAACTATTTCGTAAATCCTCAGGTAAATTAATATTCCGTTTACATCTTAGATAAATAAACTAGCTAATATTGCTTAAAATTCATTGGCATGAAAAGCATTTTATTCCTGTTCGCAATCAGCTGTTTTGCAAATTTATATTCTCAAACGAGTGTTTCACCTGTAGAATGCATTGCGCCATTCTACCATGGAGTTGCTTCAGGCGATCCATTAAGCGACCGTGTAATTATTTGGACACGCATCACACCACAAGATTTTGGACAAACCCTCGTGGGAACCTATCACATGGCGACGGACGATCAATTCCAAAACATTGTGGCATCCGGAACTTACACCACAGATTCCACCGTAGATTTCACGGTGAAAATTGATGTTATGGGATTGCAGCCCAACACTTTTTATTACTATGAGTTTGAACATAACGGAGCCTATAGTTTGGTTGGGAGAACAAAAACTCTTCCCCTTGGAGATGTTCAAAACATGCGATTGGCATGCGTTTCATGCGCTAATTTAGAATCCGGTTATTTCAACGTCTATGAAGCAATTGCAAATCGTAACGATGTCGATGCTATCTTAATGCTTGGAGATTACATCTATGAATATGAAACAGGTGGTTTTGGGCCCAATGGAAACATAGACCGAATATGGGACCCCGCAGTTGAAATAGTTGACTTGAATGAATATCGCTTGCGCTACAGCTCATATCGCATGGATTACGCCCTGAGAAAACTTCACCAAAATTTCCCGTGGATTTGTATTTGGGATGACCATGAAACTGCCAACGATGCTTACAAAGATGGGGCAGAAAACCATCAAGTCAATGAAGGGCCTTGGAGTGTTCGAAAAGACAATGGGAAACGCGCTTATTTCGAATGGATTCCTATCCGGCCCAAAACCCCTGGGAATCAACAAATATATCGAACTTTTGAATTAGGTAATTTAGCAAAAATAATCATGCTTGACACAAGATTAGAAGGGCGTGAGGTTCAATTAAATGCAAACGACGCCAGCTTCAGCGATACCTCAAGGACACTTTTAGGGAACACCCAAATGACTTGGTTAAAAAACGAGCTTACTAGCACAACACAACCATGGAAAATCCTTGGGAATCAAGTAATGGTAGGAGCCGTGAATCTACTTGGAAGTCCAGTCAACACTGACAGTTGGGATGGTTATCCTGCAGAAAGACAACGACTTTTTAATCATTTAAGCAGCCAAAATATTGACAATACCGTGGTAGTTACCGGCGACATTCACACCAGCTGGGCATTAAATTTACAAAACGGAAACACCCCAGTAGGCGTTGAATTTGTAAGTCCAAGTGTTACATCACCTGGTGCTCCAATCAACCTCTCTGCCCTGATAACAGCACAAAATCCCCACATTAAATATGTGGAATTAACCAAAAAAGGATTCGTTTTGGTAGACATCGATACCAACCGCGTGCAGGGGGATTGGTACTACATCAGCACAATTGACCAAATGGATCCAACAAATAGTTGTGTAAAATCATACATTACGAACAAGGGTAGCAACAGTTTAACGTTAGCCAATTCACCATCAATTGGCCATGGTCCATTCTCACAATCTTTGGCAGAACCTTGCAGTCGCTTTGCAGGGATAAATTCACCCAACCTAGGAATTATAGTAGGTGTTTACCCCAACCCTGCCAACCAACTAATCAAAATCCAAAGCTACGACTTGCCCATTGAATCCATAACAGTTTATGCCTCAAACGGTGAAATCATCAAAACGCCTTATTCGATCAATCCTTGGAGCAATGGAATGACCATTACATCCATTGACATAAGCACCTTGAAGGCGGGGAATTATTTTATCCGCATTAATAACGAAAATCAAAATACTCGTGGATTAAAATCCATCCCATTCACAAAGTATTAAGATAGGTTGGAATTCAACTGTTAAAAAACGATTATCGGATTAAATTTACATAGCCCATTTTCACTACCTCAGCTCCATTTGCCACAAATTAGAAATGGGTTCTCGATCTAATAGAATAAAAGATACTTTATTGAGACAATCTTCTTTCTAATTTTTTAATCGCTTTTTCATAAATGGATGCATCTTTAATATCTAAGAACAAGAAAATACTTATAAGCAAATTAATCCCAATTAAATAGCAGATAAACCAGGCTTCTTGAATTCCAAAATAGCATAAGAAAGAGCATGTGTAAGAAAACAAAGCGAAATAAAGTTTAGGCTGAAGATACTTTGTAAAATGACTTTTACATACTTCTAATTCGTTTATTAATTCTCTCTTTTCAAAAACATCCAAAGAATCAAAATAAGTTTCCAAATCCATTCCAAAAGGAATCGCATTTAGCAAATCAGCTTTAGTTTTCATATTTATAAAAATTAAAATTTAGTTAAAAACATTCCTGTATTTCAATCGTTGACAATCGCTACTAGAAAATATTGGCCATTATAGAAATATTCTTTGCAATAAAACTGAACTGTTTTATTGAAATAACTATCTAGGTGATTATCCTGAATCATCTTAATTAAGCTTTGAGAGAAATTAATAAAGTTATAGTTTACCACTGATTCTTTCAAGACCCATATTTGATGATACCTAACGGGAAATAAATCGTTGTTAACTTCGGTTATTCCTATATGATTAAAAAATTGTATGTCACATGCTGTTACTAAGGAACTGTCCTCCGAAACATTTATTTTTAATGATGATTCCAGATTTCTCATGAATATATTACTCAACGGAATAAGTGGATTTTTTTGGATTTCAGCGGTCGTTGGTATTCGTCGAGGTTTCCAGTTCGCAAGTTCTTCCGCCGAAAAATGTCTGGGGGTATAAACAATATAATGGGAACCGTCTTCCAAGACTTTTTCTTCCGAAAATTGTGCTTGAGTTGTAAAAGCTATTAAGCTAAAGAACATTAAAATTTGATTTTTCATTTTTTGAGTTTTTAAATTAATTAGTAAAAAGTATTGATTAAAGAATTCAACTTGCCGAAGCAAATTGAATTTTAATGTGATCAAATAATTCATTAATTATATAATCATTAAGAGATTGATATCTTTTATTATTTCGAGACTTTAAAAAGACTTGTTTAATATTTTCATCAGACTTAATAATCTCCAACGTATTAAAAGAATTTTTATAATACCCAGTTATAATAATAATCCCAGGGCGAGACGGAAGTGAATCAATAATATTTTGATATAAAAGCCTTGTAGCATCGGCATCTTTTTCTAAGGAAAAAGTTTTTCCAGATTTGTTTTTATTTGAAACTCCAGTTTGAATTCGTTTGTTTAAAATTTTAAACAATCTTTCAGTCCCAACGATTGGCTTAATTTTCATTTTACTTTTCATTTTATATAGGGTTTAGGGGGTTACATATTATTAAATCCAGCTAATAAAAATTTGTGACAGCTTTGTATTATATTTTTTATTTCTCCTCAAAAAAAAGGGCATAATTTTCCTGTTATCCTTTTTTAAGAATTTAAATTTTTATAACAAAAAAATTAATTTGTTTAAGGGTATTAAGATTGAGTAATCATATAATCAAACCTACTTATTAGAAACGGATAAAAAAAATGATTTTCAAAAATCGAGCGTATTTTTATAAGTTTTAGAGCCACAAAACATCTTAATAGATCAAACTTATTTGGGGATTTATACCTTTTACAACTTGCGAATCGTAGCGAACAATTTTTACTCCTTTCTGAAAATGATTTTTTTTTTTAAAAATGTTCTTGCAGAAATTTTAAAAATTAACTGTTTCAGTTCAGTAGCAAAAACCATAAAATTCAAGGCCGAAGATTTACGCAGCGGAGGACGCTAATATTCACTAAATAGTTCTCACTTAGCTTGATTTCTTGATTTTTAACATTAAAGTACTATTCTAGTAAGACTTCGAAGTCTATATATTTTTTTAACATTAAAATCTAAATGCTTCGCGAATCATTACCAAGTATTCGCACTTTTCATATTCCTCTTTTTGAATAAAATAACGAATCAGTTCATCCATGAAAAATGTATCCTTATACATCGGATGCAATCCTGCAGTGGAGATAGCTTGCTCTTTAATATGGACGAACATTAAATTCGCTCCCTGGTCAAAAATTGATTGTATAAGTTGCTGTGACATAAATCAAGGTATTATATAATGTGAAGCATCTAATTTAGTTTTCCAAACAAAAAAGGCAATCGTTTTTTCAGCGATAAAATTTTTGATCTGAACTTTATCTAAATATGATTCTCCAACAAGTTCCATTTCTTCCATTTTGTAATAATCTACTTGAGAAGTATCGATGCCTTGCAGTACATCTTTAATCTCCTTTGGAAAATTATAGGCTGTTGAATAAGAAATTTTCAACGTTGGTACTCCGGTATAAAAACATACATCATAAGACAAATTAGCGATGAATGGTTTTATCGTTCGAAACGAAATTGACAATTCTAAACTTTTATTTCTCCCCAACATTCTAGCGCCAATCCTCTCCTTCTCGTTGGCATAACTTGCCCATTCAGAAAACCAAGTATTCAAATTAATTTGTAAGTGTTCCATTTTCTCTAGTCTGTTCATAGCTTCGATTTTACATTAAATTAATAATTGAATGGTGGGAAAGAGAATACACAAATTCTCTTTCCCATAACTAAATCTTACTTTATTTCCTTCAAATACTCCTCTCTCAAATCCATCAAAATCTTTCCCATCATATTATTTCCATCCCCTTCAATCTCACTCAACTTTTTCGTCCCCCAAAACTTGTGTCTCTCCCCATTTCTATTACCTATATCTTCATAAATAAAAGCATCCTTTGTATTCATCAACTGTCTTTTTAATTGAGGGTGCGCATCAAATTTCATCTTCACACACTTTCTCATATTTTCAACATCCAATTCTGACATGGGAACAATCACCATTTGATCCTTGTATTTTTTTGACTTCATTTTTGCACCCATAGGACTTTTTTCAACCCTTATCATTTCCTTTATACTATCATCATCATAGCGCATACTTTGAAACAATGCCTCACTTGTGAGCCAAACTTTTCCATTATACTTTATGGGATACGGAGCCATATTTCCCATCCAACCATACTCTTCCGCAACTTTTTTAAACCAAACATTTTTCATGTGCTAAATTTTAAGGGGTTATATAGGGATAAGCATAGCGCACGACAATTTGTGACAAAAAAAAATCCTTAAGTTAATTAAGGATTTTTTTTTAAAATCTATACGATTGAATTTCAGTGTTTTAAATTAAAATATTTTTATTATTTTAATTTTGTGACCTGGCACTATTTCACCCTCTTTTCTACTAAAAAGTAATTTTGCTTTTGCACTATCTTTGTCTATAAACTTAAATCCTGCCGCAATTATTCCTATTGAAACACGATTTATTTTTCCATCTACTTCAAATTCAACTAAACTTCCGATATGTATTTTCTCTACTATTGGAACATCAGGATCTATTCGATTAAAATAATAATTTTCAGGATCTGGCTTTGTTATACTAAGATATAGGAATTGATTAAAACCATTTGACAAGAATAACTTAATTAATTCATACTGAGGATCGATAACTATTCCTTTTGTTGTCGGTTTGATTATTGGCTTAATCAAATTTCTAACACTACTATTTGGCATAAAATTAATAATAGCGGACCAGAAAAAAGCGAGTTGATATGATGGAATTTGCCGCATTCTTTCAGATGCCGTTGAAAACCCTCCACCTCTTTTTCCAAATGATTTTGCTAAAACTGAAAAAATATAAAAATTTCTTAACGCTGCATATGACATATAGGCGCGTTGATATGAATTTACTTTTTTCCAAATTTGAGAAGGCGTTTTACTTAATATCGCTCCCCAACCTATTAGATATGCTCTCAATAAGGCTTCATGATATCTTACTGACTTAGGCACTTTTCCTTCCGTAGCAAGATACCAAGGTCGAGCTTCAATTTTTGAAATCCATGTTTCAAGTGTTTTTTCATCTTTAGCACTAATTTTTGTTTGTGGAGCCCAGACGTGCTCATGAACTAAATCAATAGGAAATGCAAAATAAAAAGTAGGATCCTTAAGAACGGCTTTCAACCAAGCTTGCTTTCTAATTTCTTTAAAATCGGGGTGAGATATAATCTCTTTTGAAAAAATAACATCTGTAAAATCAGAACTTTGATTTTTAAGTATCGATTCAAGTGCTCTTAAAACAGTAAGATCCAAGGATTCACCTTGCGTATAAGGCACATGATCTTCAAGCTTTACCGATTCATTTCTTTCTGTATAATTTGAACCTCTTTTAATAATGTTTTTTTCAAAGCTTAAAGGAAGATGTGTAGTTATTCGATTAATTATTTCCGGACTTTTACGTGCAAATTCAGGAAGTTTACTGTACTCTTTATAGGTAATATCATTCACTATTAAGCGATTGAGTACTCCTTTAATACATGCTGCATCTAATACTGAATTATTATGGATACCTAACTCATAATATAATTGAGGATGTTGTTCCAATAATCCGATATAATCAGATTCGGAAAAGTGAATGCCGTATTTCTCACGAAATTCAACACCTAAACTCATATAGAATTGATTTTTGATGAAATTTGAAGTGTCTAATTTTACTTTTGACTGCAATTCATCAGGAACTAAATCGTACGTTCCCGGCCATTTCGATACCATTTCTTGCCACCATTCTAGATTTTTCGTATTCTTTTCTAGGTTCTCATTCACGATTTTTGAAAAATGAGGAACCATACGCTCCGCTGAATTTGATTTCACAAATTTTGATGGGATGGTACTGCTTGAAAAAATAGAGCGAATAAAAAACCAAATTTCAGAATAATAGTTATAGGCAATTTCATTATGAACCCCTGAAACTTCATAACATTTTTGATTCTTTTTATCAACTCTTAATGCAACAACAGGCTTACCTTTTTCGCGTAAAATATAAAAGTCATGAACTAAATAATGCTCTGCATAATATTGGCCTGCAATACACCAACCACTTCTAGCTGCTGCTGCTGTAAGTTTTGCTGCGTTTTCAATACCTGAAGGGATAAATTGCCATCCATTTATTACCCTATGGTTTAATCCATTAGATAAACGCATCCTGTATTCCAACCCAAAATTGGTTGATGGTAGATAAAACTCATGTTGAATTCGGACAAAAAGCCACTTCAATACGCCATTATCAGGTGCAGGTAATAAGCGTCTAGAATTATAACCGGATTGTTCGATTATTGGTTTTAAAATCAAATATTGAAACGCTACATTTTTCGGATGTTTTTTTTGAACATAATCAAACCAAATTTTGAATGCGTCTTCCTTTCTATTGTTTATGATGGTAGCTAACTCATATGCTGCGAATTCCATCATGGATATCGTGTATTCTTCAAGGCTTTCGGTAATTTGTCCTGTTTCAAAATACTCATTGTAATTATCAATACCATTCATATAAACCGTTACCTCACTACGTTCGTCATCTGTAAACTCATCTGTTTTCAAAATTTGTTCTACATCAAGATGATCATAGCCTACAAATAAACTTTTGGAGCTTTGATTATAAGCTTCATTCCATATAGTTTTTTTCTTTAAGTCAGGGAGCAGAACATCTTTAATGTGTTGATTAAGCGTGAGCTCATCCTTCACTACAGTTTGCCATGGAATACTATTTTCATACTTAACAGTAATTAACCTCAGGAAAGGATCGGTTATTCCAAATTTTTTGAATTTACTTGACCACTGAGTAGTATTGTTATCTGCCATAGAAAAGACTTTTGAAGAAAATTGCAGTTGTAAAAAGCTCAAAATTGAGCCAATAAATGACTATTTTAAATTCTGTATTTTTTAAACAATAATTAGATTTATATAATTGGTTTTGGCGCACTAGCAATTAAAATTCCTCTAACTTTCATCAGTATCTCCCCCATCATATTTTGTCCATTAATGGGCATTATAGGATTTCTAGGATCACGATGCGTTCCCCAAAATAAATCATTTACTTTATTTCTACCTGATGCATCTTCATAAATAGGGTGACTTCCAGTTGCCATTAGCAAACGAGCTATTTTTGGATGTTGTTGGAATTTCAATAAAACGCATGACTCCATATTCGCAATATCTTCTGGAGACATTGGAGTAATAATGCGGTGTTTACGATAGATCGTTTTTTTTGCTATCATTTTAGCCGCCATTGGGCTTTCTTCAGCTTGAATTAGCCCTTTAATAATAGGGTCGTTGAAACGCATCGATTGAAACAAGGCTTCACTTGTTAACCAAACTTGGCCATTATAATTTATAGGATAAGGAGCCATATTTCCCATCCAACCGTTCGGTTCTTTAACACCTTTAAACCAGAGAGACATAATTTATAAATTGATAATAATTAATAATTCTAATAACTTTTTTATTGCATGCATAGATTACCAATATCTGATTGAAACATTTAATGTAAACTTCAAACATCAAATATTTTTACCACTATTAAAATATAATTTATTGAAAACTATTATAAATATAACATCGTTCTAACATCGTTAATTTCATTTTTGAAAAGTTTGTGATTTGCCGGTGGCGCTGGATATGAAAACCAATATCTTTTTTTTAGCAAATTATATACAATTTTATTATCTATTAAATTAAAGAGTGTATGTGTTTTCAATGAGTCAATGACATTTTGATTGTTTTTTGTAATGAAGATAATATTGGTGGGATTAATAAGTATTATGGTTTTAATTAATAAATCAATATCAGATATTGATAAAATAGCTGGATTAATTGGTTTAATATTATTTTCTTGTGCATCAATTACTAGGAAACCACTTTCTAGAAATATATTTAAACGTTCAATTTCTGTTAATGCATTACCCTTTGTATTAACAGTAGGAATAAGTAGTCCATCACATAAGTAAGATAAAAAATGATTTGCTCCATAAGGTAAAACAGGATGAACTAGTATACTTCTATAAAAATAAGAAGTAATATAGTTTGGGCTAGGGTAATTTTCGCCAATTATTAGCGTTTTTGTTTTACCGATGTAATTATTTTTAACTAAATGTTCAAGGACAAAATCTGGAATTCTAATCATTAGTATTTAATTTATATTAAAAGTATATTTTAAAATTATAATTAAGTGGTAATACTTTTATCTTTCAATCTGATTCCATTACTCCCCACTTTATATTATTTAGGTAATAATAATAATTAAGGTGTTCTTCAATAAATTCACAAATTAAATAATGTTCTAAGTAACTGTTCCCTTCAAAAAGTGCTTTAGAGCCAGGAACACCATCTTCATTGTATCTCGAATTATCTGTTATTTTTTCAGCGCTAATATTACCAAAGGAATGTTCTAGTATCTTAGAACCACTTTCATATAAATCCAATTTTAAATTAGCAAAATCTGATTCAATTATCCCAGTAGTTAAATTACCTTCAAAATTTTTATAAAACTCTAATGTCGTCCGCAATTCATAAGTTGAATTGAATTTAAATATTTTAAGTTCAAATACATCTCCAAAATCAAATATTTCAGAAGAAGAAATAATTGATTTATTCATCCAAATTATTGAGTAATCATCAACTGAATATATTTCCTTAAAGGTTTCAACGAAACTTAAATAATCAGATTGAACGAGTTCAATAAATTTATTATTTATTTTATCCATAAATTTTATTTTTAATAATTGTAATAAATTCAGCGTCTAAGTTTCCTCTAATTAAAAGCAAAACATAAATACTAATTTCTATTAATATTGAAGGTTTAATTTTTGAATTTTTAGATGTTGGTGAAGTTTCATTTTCTATTTCCAATACACCACTTATTACTGTCTCAATATCATCATTATACTTTTCTTTTTGATAGTCTTCAATCGTCGTTTCAATAATATTATCAAATCTTTCTATAGCTACTTTGACTAAAATTTTAATTTGATTTACTAATGTTTCAGATAAATCAAATTCTTTAATTATTTCATTAATTCGATAATCTAAATTAATATAAGTCAACATTAGTTCAATTAATTCATTCGTGCTTTGATTGTCTGTTGGAATATAGGATAACGTGTCTTTTAATCCATCGTTTCCTTTCAAGTTATTTTTCAATCGCTCTAAAAGCTTTCTGAAGTTGGCATTAGTTACGCCATGCCTAGCTTGCGCTTCTCTTACTTCCTTAATAAAACCTCTATGCGTTTTATGATCATTCTCACAAATTACTACCATTTCTTCAATCAGTCTTCTTTGATTAGTAGGTAAATTCAACTTATTAATTCCTCTTGTAAAGTCATCTAATCTTTCCTTGAGTGATTTTTTATCATGATCATCCATCTCAACCGTATCTGATAGATTTTCAATATCTGAAAAATCATTTTTTTCTCCTCTAAAATATTTTTTGATGCAATTATCAATTGAAGTATTAAGATAGCCACCAGGATTCTCAATATACCCAGGATAGTTGTTTTTTATCAAAGAAAAATCATGTAAACAAGAGACAAACTCATCCTCAGGATATTTTTTTGATCGACACAAAGCCTTTAATTTTGATAAAGAAGCAGCTGGATTTAAAATCTCAGGAAAAAGTTGGGTAAAATCTTTAGTAGTCATGAAACGAAGCTAATTATATTAATTAGTTAAAAAAAATGATTTTTGAAAATAACCTAATGAGCTATGAATTAATGGCATAACCGATCGCATTGGAAGTGTTTTTTAGCATTCCTCCTCTTACAACTAAGGCATCAAGATCTTTAGAGGATACAAGCCTAATGCGCTGAATTAAATGAATTTTTTGTTCGATGTTTTTCAATTCAGCAATGGTAAATGAACTATTAGTTAGCAGTTCAAGCTGTTCTATATTTAATAAATGATACATGCTACTTGATTCTAAATAATTGGATCTAGCCTTTACATCTGGCGCATGAATTTCTGCTATATATAAAAATCGACGGTGAAAAGCGTTGTCAATATTGCCCAAAAGATTTGTAGTTGCAATCAATATCCCGTTGAATTTCTCCAATTGTTCTAATAGTTCTGTTTGGGCTTGATTCGCAAATGCATCATTACTTGTATTTACGCTCACTCTTTTATTCATCAAACCATCTGCCTCATTTATTAATAAAATAATTGGAACTTTTGATTTTTTCCATGCTTCTTTATACGAATTGAAAACACGCCGGATATTTTTTTCTGTTTCACCAATCCATTTAGACTGTATTTGTGGGAAATTAAGCTGATATAAAGTGCCGTTTACATTTTTTGCAACTTGTTTTGCAAATTCTGTTTTTCCGGTTCCAGGAGCTCCATATAATAGCAGACTTAGATTTTCATCTTTGTTTATTTTTTGGGACAAAGCACAAAAATCATTAAACGTAGTATGAATTTCTTCAGGATATTTAAGATTTACTCCTTCTATATCTTTCTGATTAATAATCTCGAAAAGCGTATCATTTGAAGGAAATTTCGACTCAATAGTTGGCGACAAATTACCTATAAGTGACAATGTTTTTTTAGTGATACTTGTTCGAATAGAAACACCATCTTGATCTAGTTGTAAACGAATTAAATCTTGTTCAATTAGTTTATTATTTTCATCGGAAAGTAATAAGCTAAAATGAATTAATTCTTCTGCCCTCAATTGCATATCATTGAGAAAAACGGGGTGTTGCCCCATTATAAAACCATTGATCGTTTTAAATAAAATTTTGACTTCAGGTGTTGGCAGTTTCAATTTTTCAATTTCTTTACAAATTCCATATTCTGAAAAAACACTATCTGTAATCTTTTCAAAGTCAAGCCAGTCAATCGTGTTAGAAATTTCTTTAGTATAAAGTTCAAATAATTCGATGCAATTTGAAATACTTAAATCCTTAGATTTCAATTCAGAATTACCCAATCTAATAGTAAAGACGTATGGAAATCTGCTGTTTTTTGCAAGTTCAATCTCATTAGAAAGAATCAACTCGAAAAGGCATTTAATTGATTTTTGATCATTCTGTTTCAATATTTTTTCATCAATCAATTGGCTAAAAGTTATTTCAGATTGCAATGTTTTCTGTTTAGTTGTTAGATATTGAACAAAAATGTTTTTTGGTTCAGTTTCGACTTTATTTTTCATACGGTTTGATTATATCTTTTATTAATAATTGCACCTTATTATAAAGGCTCGTATTCATAATCCGTCAATTAACTGATTTGTGACAATTTTCTTCAATAATTATTTTGTCACATATTGAATGGAATTGGATTATATATGTAAAATCTATTCTTTCACCTTAAAAAAAGAGAAATTATGAAAAATCATTTTTTATTTATGGCATTATTGATTGGAATTATTGCCCCGATCTTTGCTCAAAAAGCAGTTGTCTTCAATGTTGAGAAATTTGAAAAGGCATTGGTGGAACAAATGGAAATCACGTTCCCTGGAATGACATTAGATACAAGCTTAAATTTTGCGACAAGCGCAACAAGTCAAGCTGAAGCTGGGTATCCTGAATGCTACGGAACGAAAAAAGGAGGCATGGTTAATACTAAAAATAAGGAAGAAGACGAAGCCAAAGCTTTGGTGGCTGCTTACAAAACATACCTTACTAATACATTGCATTTTGATGAGAAAGCATTAAAAAGATGCGGATTCACTGAGTTTTGTGCGACTGCCACCGCACAGTATGGCGGTTTAGTTAGATATGGAATTGTTATTGACAACAATATCACGAGAGCATCGATTATGCACTAAGTAATTCCCAGAAAAGAATGAAAATCAGAATGATGTAAAACAAAAACGAGAATGACGCTCTCGCTCTCATTCTCGTTTTGTTTTTGTGGTACCTCCAGGAATCGAACCAGGGACACAAGGATTTTCAGTCCTTTGCTCTACCAACTGAGCTAAGGTACCAGCCTAATTGTGGGTGCAAATTTACTACTTTTTTATATTTTATCAAGCCAAATTTCGGATATTCTTTCATTTTATCATAAAATCAAGGCTGATTGGACGTATCTTTGTAATACGATGAATGAAATCATACAGTGTATTGATGCCGGAAATACGGCGATTAAACTCGGCGTTTTTAAGCAAAATGAACTTCAAGAAATTCAACGATTTGATTCATTTGAAACGCTTTCAAAACATCTTTCTTCCGAGTATCCAATCGTATTGGCATCTGTTAGAGAAGATGATTTTGCCATTCAACTAAAAGAAAATTTTTCTATTTATGAGATAACATCTCAATCCAAAACGTCTTTTCACAATCAATATCAAAATAATCTAGGCGCAGATCGTTTGTGCAATGTTGCTGCTATGTACGCTCGGATGAAAAAAAATAATCATAATAGCGGGGGGATTACAGTAGATATAGGGACCTGCGTAAAATTTGATTACCTCAATGAAGCGTTTAATTATGTAGGAGGCTCTATTTCTCCAGGTATTTCATTGCGGCTAAAATCTTTAAACGACTACACTGCTCGCCTACCCCTATTAATTGCGCCAGACCATAAAGCTTCACTTTATGGAAATACCACATCAAGCTCTATTTATTCCGGTGTAATGGGTGGAATAAAAGGTGAAATCGAAGCTCGAATTGCCGAGTTTCGAAAATTGAATGCTAATACGGCTGTTTTTATTACTGGTGGTGATGCCCATTATTTTGATTTCGAGCAAAAAAACGGCATCTTTGCAGACGAAAATTTGACATTAAAAGGTATCCACGAAATATATGTATTCAATGCGCTTCATTCTTAACACATTATTTTATTTTTTATGCCTTTCTAACGCAGTTGGACAAAACCTAACGACTCATCCGCTTTCATTCTCAGGAATAGGTGAGTTTGGCCAAAACTCTCACTCCATTTATGATTGTTTGGGAAAAGGATACTCAGCTTTCAGCGATTCAAGCCAATTGAACTTTTTTAACCCCGCAACCTACAGCGGCATGAGTTCAGGGAATACACTATTATCACTAGGAATAAACGCAAGAATATCAAACTACACGCAAGGCCAGGAAAGTGCAGTAATGCCTGTTGCCATGGTGGATCATTTTGTTTTAGGATTTAAAATCATGAAGCGAATGGGCTTGGCTTTTGGCCTATCACCCTTTTCAAAAAAAGGATATGAAATAAGCGAACGAGTTTATACCGGAGTAGACTCATTGAAATATATTTATTCTGGAAGTGGTACCGTCAATAAATTATTTTTAGGATACTCTTACTCACTAATCAATCGCAAAAAGGTTAGGCTTTCTGCGGGTTTCAATGCAGGATTTCTATGGGGAGTATTGCAAAATGACCGCATGAGTTTATTAATTGACAATAATTCATCCTCAGGTGGGCTCAGCAAAACAAACCTTGCTATTAAATCATTACAATATGATTTAGGCCTATACTACTCACATTTTATCACCAATAAATACCAATTAAGTATCGGCGGAACGATCGAACCCGCTCAACGATTTAATGCCAAAATTGAATCGGCTTTTTACACTTCCAATACTATTTTTAATCCGGCTAGCTACGATACATTGAGTATAAATTCAACCAAAGGCCAGCTTATTTCTAAAACAAACTTCAGCGTTGGGATGACCCATAAATTTATTTTGGGTGCATTAAAAAGAAAAAATAAAACCCTCCATCCTAACCTAATTTTAACGACTTCTTACTCCTTAAAAAATAGCCTCTCGAGTACCTTAGATTCTTCATTCATAAATATCTATAAGGGTACGCACATCGGTTTTGGCATGCAATATTCGCCTGAAACTAATCCTTATGAAAATAGCACATCCCTAAAGTTTTTAGATAAACTAACCTACCGAATTGGTGGGTTTTACGATAAACTACCCTATTTTCAAGATGGAAAACAATTTATAGACCGTGGAATTTCTATAGGGCTAGGTATACCAATTCTAACGCAATTGTCACTTTCAAGCATCAATTTAAGTGTCAGTGCCGGGCAACGCAGTAATTTTATTGTTGGAAGCCTAAATGAAAATTATTTGGCTATTAATTTTGGTGTGATCTTATCACCCGCAAATTTTGAGCGCTGGTTTAGAAAGCGAAAAATAGATTAATAAAAATTAGACACTTGAAATTCAATTTTGCTATTCTTGTGATCTTAAGTTTAAGCGTGATTTCTTGCGAGAACGACCTAGATAAGATTGAGAAAGTTACCTTCAATCCTAAGTCGCCAGATGAAACAATACATGACCTTAAAATGGTTTATTCAGACTCAGCATATGCACGAGTGGAACTTATTTGTTCTTATGCTGAAACCATGCATCACCCAGAAAATATAACTAAGCTTCTGGACAGTCTTCGAGTAAATTTCTTTTCTGAAAACGGCGAAATTGTTTCAATCCTTACTGCGCTATATGGAGAAATTAATTACAGTAAAGGAACTCTTATGGTTAGAGATTCTGTGCGTTTATATAATTCAAAAAAGAAACAAACATTAGAAACAGAAGTTTTATATTGGAATCAAAAAGACAGTAGTATCTTTACTCCTGCACAAGTTATTGTTAAAGGTCCCGATGGCACATTTTTAGGCGAAGGCATAAAAACAAAACAAGACTTTAGCCGCTACGAAATACTAAAGCCGAGAGGCAAGATAAAAATAGAAAAGAAAGAAGAAATAAATTAATAATTATGAAAATCTACAATAAAATAATGATTTATTTTTGGTTGGGACTAGGAAGTGTTTTGTTCTTTATCGTTACCTATAAATGCATTACCCAAGGAGCAACTCGTTGGGCCTCATATTACTGGATGGTTGGCCTTGCCTTTGCAATGTTCTTCATGAAAAGATGGATGATGAAACGATTTGAGAAACATGCTGCATTTTTAAAAGAACAAGAAAATTCTAAAACGGCATAGTTTTTATTTCCTTCTATATTTCCAATATTAATAAATGAAACTATTTCTCCTTTTTTTATTTTTAACTGTTTTTCAAAGCTTTAAAGCTCAACTTTTCGTTAGAGGAGTGGTAAGCGATGAAAGTAACTCGCCTATTCCCTATGCGAAAATTTTTATAAAAAATTCTCCTGAAATGCGAACAGTAGCGAATGTATTAGGACAATATGAATTGTCGTTGATGCCAGGAGAATACTTTTTAATTATAAATGCCTTGGGTTTTGATGAGCGAGAGGCATATGTATCAATTGCTGATAAAGAAATTGTAAGGGATTTCCAATTGTTTTCTTCGAAAATAAAAAACTTCGAATCTGTTAACGTAAGTGTAAATAAAAGCAACCCGGGGAGAGATATTATGCTGAAGGTCGTCAACAAGAGAGACCAAATAAATCAATGGAATTATCCTCATATTGTTGATGTTTACATAAAAGCAA
>JBIIOQ010000071.1:0-4770 GCA_044336865.1 Crocinitomicaceae bacterium
CACACATCCTGATCCATTGGAGCGAATCAACAATTTTCATTCTTTAAAAAAGGAATTGAATTGCAAGGGAACTCAAAATTATAGCGAACGTTATAGATCGATTAAAATGTTAAGAATAAAGTAGTAGGTTATTAACCATTTTTAGATGTAATATCGTTAAGTAGTTCGAATTCTTTTTCACTCAATTGAATAGTCAAAAAGATGAGGTGCAAATTTAAAAAAATATAGGCCTGCATCACAGGTATATTACCTTTTTACCCAAACAAATCCTTAAATTTGTTTCAAATAAAATACTTTTGAAAGCGACCGTTGCACTTATTGGGTTTATATTCATATCCTTTTTTAACAGTGGAATCGCTCAATTAATAAAAAAAGAAAATTTTAATAATCGTACCAATTGGCGATTAAACCGTCAAGAACTACAAATTGGTTTATCTGCAACTCAATTTACAGGAGATTTAGGCGGTGGCGGAGGTCCAGGAATTGACTACAGTACAAAAGATATTGATTGGGAATCGACCGGTTCTGGCGTTGAATTATCCTATAAATATCGCTTTCACCCATATTTGTCAACAAAAACCTGCCTCAGTTTCTTTTCGATTGAAGGCGATGATAAGTACTCCGAAGAATTAAAGCGAAAAGCACGAAATATTCACTTTAAAAGCACTTGTTTTGATTTTAGTCAACGCCTAGAATTTATTTTTTATGCCAATGAATTCAATGGCTCATTTTATCATTTAACTTCCCGAACCAAGCGACGTAAATCAAATACGCAACTTTATATTTTTGCTGGACTAGGATTCGCTACTTATAATCCAAAAGCATCTTATAATGGTATTTGGACCGAACTGCGTCCTTTAAAAACAGAAGGGCAAGCAACAAGTTATTCAAAAGCAACTTTCATTATTCCTACAGGATTTGGATTGCGAGTTGGATTAACTAAAAAAATACGCATTGGTATTGAAGCAAACTATACCAAAACCTTCACTGATTATCTCGATGATGTAAGCACGAAATATGCTGATCCTAGCCTGATGGCATCTAGTGCAGCAAGCTACTTGTCAAATCCTAGCTCAGTTTATTCGATTGGCGACAAAAGAGGCGACCCCAATCAATTTGATGCGTATTATCGCTTAACCTTTCAATTAATTTACAACATTGGGAAAAGGTAAATCTATCCTACGGAGTTGGGATTAATTCATCAGAACGATTTTTAATCTTACCCTAAACGATAAAATCTAATAAGGCTCACATTAAATTTATTGGAAAAACCTTGTATTCTGATCCACTAAATAAAAAGCGTCTACTATTCCTTGAATAGTTCGTTTAACGTTTTCATCGGCGAAAGAATGCTTAATTGCTTCGGAATTAAGGCGATAAAAATGTTGCCAATTCCAATTGAATTGCTTGGTCAAAAAGATATATTCTTGATTAAGATCAACCGCTGAAATACCCCTTCCATCAGTACTTATGCTCATTGAAACACCTGAGTCATAAACCGCATTAATTGGATATTCTGCTAAAGTTGGATAAACGCGTGTTAATTGATTACTGGTTGGACAAACTTCCAAATGAATATCATGATCAATCAAATGACGCATCAATTTATCATCTTCAATGCTTCGAATTCCATGACCAATTCGATTAGGCTTTAACTTATCTAAGGTTTCCCAAACGCTATGTGGACCAATCGCTTCGCCAGCATGTGCTGTGCATGAAATAGCTTGAGATTTAGCATATTGAAAAGAAGAAACATGATTATCAAGAGGAAAACCGGCCTCATCTGCAGCGATATCAAAACCGACAACACCTTTTCCTTTAAATCGTTCGACTAATTTAATTGTCGTCATACTTTCTTGCTCAGTAAAATGCCTAAGGGTGCATAAAATTACATTTGCCTCTACCCTATTAATGGATTTTGCTTCTTGAATGGCGTTTAGTACTTCTTGCACCACCTCTTCAGGACTTAACCCGCCCTTCAAATGCTGCAATGGCGCAAAACGAATTTCGGCGTAAACAACATTATCCGCATCAAATTGAGCTAATAAATCGAGTGTGATTAACCGAAGCTGTTGCTTAGTCTGCATGATGTTTATTGCAGCTTGGGCACAAGAGATGTAATCGTTTAAACTGCAACAATTTACAGGTGCTGCAAACTTCTTGGAGTATTCTTCGTGTGAAATACCGGGCAGCAGGCATTCAACAACCTTAAAACTTAAGGAGCAATCTAAATGTATGTGGAGCTCCACTTTTGGAAAGGAAGTATACATATTAAAATTTCACTGAGTAAGGCATTTATTTAATTTTTGATTATTCAAACGTCAATTATACTATTAAAAAGTAGGGGTAAAAAAAAACCGGCAGTGATTTAACTGTCGGTTTAGTATTTTTTTTATTGTTTGCTATTTACAAGATATATTTTTGTAGATAGTCAGAAACACTCATTAGTTCCTCGCCCATCATAATGTTTTCAGCACCAATTGCTCCAAAAAATCGAGCCATAACCATTTTAGATTTTTCATCGATATTAACCAAGGTAATTGTCGCTTTGGAAGTAGCTGCATCAAAGGTAATGGTAATGTATTCCGTGTAATATTTAGAGACTTCTGTCACTTTTTCTTCCGTTACATCTGCACCCATTACAAAATCATAAACACCAGTTGTTTTGGCGATTTCTAATTTTTTAGCATCTGAACTAATGGCATACGACTGTGCGTTGATGGTTGAAAAACCAACAAAAATCAAAGAAAGAATTAATAATAAAGTTTTCATGTTTTTAATTTTTAAGATAAGGTAAAATTACATTTTTTTTTAGATAAACAAATAAAATTCAAAAAGGATGCCTATTCCTTTATATTTTTTTGATTAATGTATACTGTATAGGACATCATACTTCCTGAGGATAACAATTCCATTTCTGCAATATAATAAGGGATTTGTATTTTGGCACCGCCAACAAACTCACCTTCAAAAACTTGATTTGAAATTTTAATGTTGTAGCCATCTCCATTAGAAATAAATACTTTTTCGAACTGCCACATTTTTCCTTCAGGAACTTGAGCGTAGGAACCTGCATAATAAACTTTCACAAAAGAAGTATCTTGACAAATCGCGACATTAGCACAAGCCATTACCAAAAAACAAAATATATACTTCACAGACTTTAGGGAATTACATTAAATTCAATGATGGAGACGTAGCCTTTTTGACCAACTCCAGAACCTGTATTAAAAGTAATTTGAGTGCTAGCAGGAAGCCAATAAGGCAGTGGAATGGGGTAAACAGAATAACTTTGAGCATAATACCCAGTAATATACGCCTCCATTGGATTTCCATTAATATTCGTTATTCTAGTAGGAGAACTAGGATTGTAAGCCATTCCACCTTCTATTTTCCATACTTTTCCAACAGGAATTGTGTAAGTTAATGCACTATTGTAGGTAATTTCTAAATTTAAAACTTGGTTAAACTGCAGGTTGCCTTGCGCTATACTCTGAGCGCCAAAAAAAATGAATGCAAAAAACACTAGATAAATTTTCATGGAATAATATTAAATTCGATAATGCTTAAAAAATTATCTAAACATGTCGTTTGAACAAGATCCCCAGCTTTCAGCCATATTGGCAATTGATTTCCAACAGCCATATAGGTCCCAGAACTCCCATGACCTGGCGAGCCATTGATTAGATAATAAGGTTTCGTATTAATAAGAAACGGGTGATGACGATCCAGAAAATTACAGGTGGAAATTTCCGTGCCATCGCTTAATGCCGTTTGAGATTGCATATACGATTCTATTTTCCACACTTTGTTAACGGGTACAGTTTGAGCTATATTATTTATACGAAGCACCTGATTAAATTGTAGATTTCCTTGAGCTGTAAAATTCAAACTGCTGAGAAGGAAGAATAAAAATAGGAGATTTCTCATGGCACTATGTTAAATTCAATAATACTAAACCAACGATTGCCTCCACATCCACAAGATTGACCTAGAATACTACCACCCGGCAGCCAAATTGGTGAAGCATCCGCATTTCGATAATAGCCAGATGGACTTGAGTTGGAATAAGCTCCTCCATAAATAAATGATGTTGCTCCATTAAAATATACCGTCAAGGTACTACCGTAAACTCCTAAAGCTTCAATTTTCCAAACCTTTCCCGCAGGCACAGTCCATTGGGTGGTGTTATCGGTATTGGCCGACAAGTAAAGTGCTTGATTAAACTGCAAATTTCCTTGAGCTGTAAAGCTCAAATTGATGAGTAAGAAGGTAAAAAAAAGCAGGTTTTTCATGGTACAACATTAAATTCGATGACGCTTACAAATTGCACATTAGTTGATGCAGCCAATGTAGTTCCTGAAGATAACCAAATTGGCTCATTTAAGATAGAAGAACTTGCGGCTGTTGCGTAACCATCTTGGCTCCAATACGAATCAGATCTCCCGACTTCCCTAGTCACTGTAGTTTGTAAATAAATACTGATTCCGTTAACTAAAATGATAAAATTCCGAATGCCACCTGATGTTGGATTTGTTTGATTTCTTGTGATATCGGTAAACAGGGAAACATTTGGTAAAAAATTTTGCAACTTCCACACCTTACCAGCAGGAACAGTTTCAGTTGTACTAACCAATTTAACCTGACTAAACTGCAAGTTGCCTTGTGCTATATTTTGATAATAAATAATTAAAAATAAAAGAAGCAGAGGAGTTTTCATGGTATAACATTAAATTCAATGATACTTACAACCCCGGAATTTAAACCAGA
>JBIIOQ010000037.1:0-18420 GCA_044336865.1 Crocinitomicaceae bacterium
AGGTAATACATAGAAAAATAATAAATGATAGTTGGAACAATGGCAATAATGGCTAAGGTTAGACCGGCAAAATACTTGGCTAATATAATGTTTAGGTCAGAAATCGGCCTGGTAAATAATAGTTCAATTGTACCTGTGCGCCGCTCCTCTGCGATGGATCGCATGGTGATAGCTGGTATCAAGATTAGAAGAATAACTGGTGATAGATTGAAAAAAGGAATTAGGTCTGATTCTGCTCCTTCTAATAAATTGGTATTGTACGACAAAATCCAATGAAATAAACCAGATGCAATTAAATAAATCAAAATGAAGACGTAACCAATTATGGAACTTAAAAAACTTCTGACTTCTTTAAAATAAAGTGATAACATAAAAATATTTAGCTCCTCAAAAGTAGAATTTTCATTCTAATAATGGGCAATTATTTTGTGTAAAATGTGTTTTGTAAATGGGTATAAACAAAAAAAGTCCCAAAAGGGACTTAATTTCTTTGAAGGTGTGGAATATTATTATGCTTTTTTCACATTAATTGCATTCAAACCTCTTCGGCCTTCTTCAAGTTCGAACTCAACTTGGTCATTTTCTTTAACCTTGTCAACTAATCCTGTTACGTGAACAAAATACTCTTTGCTCGTTTCGTCGTCAACTATAAAACCAAAACCTTTGGTTTCATTGAAAAATTTTACTGTTCCTTTACTCATTCTATTCTAAATTAATTATTTTATGTAAAAGTAAACTTCTTTTTTGTAAAAATCAAACAATTGACCATAATTTATTTCTTTTCATTAGAAAAGGAGTCAAAATAAGTAGTTGTGCTATACGCTTCTGCTGGGTTTTCAAAATGGGGTTTAATGCTTTTCCAAATGCTTATAAATAGAGAGGATTGCCGATAATTTAGGAGTGCTTGTTCACTTTCCCAATGGCTGTAAGTAAAACATATACAAGGACTATCTATGTTTTGAAGCAGTTGCATGCCTAGGCATCCATCAACCTCTGCAACTTTCCATTTTGTTTCATTAAACAGAAGAAGAAAATCATCCAATTTATCTTTTTGGAATTCTAATTTAACAATTCGCGTAATCAAAATGCTAGGGTGTTAATTGTTTTATGTGAGCCTGCTGGTTCAAAGTCAACCCGAATTATATCACCTTTTCTCACACCAAACAAGCGGTCAGCGCCGCCATTCCCTTTATTAGCTCCTTGATTAATAGCAATTTCCAATAGGCCTGCATGATTAAATATGGCTACCTTATCTCCTAAAATTACACTGTTGTAAGTTGGAGATATTTTTATTAAATGATAGGTTTTATTATGATAGTAAATGGTAAAAGGCATATTTTCTCCAAAACGATCGAAATCTTCTTTCGTGATGTTGGATATAAGATTTCCATAAGAATCAATGTGGATGACATGACCTTGAATGGAAAGTGCTTCAATAATAGGATTTTGTAATAAGGATTTTTTAAAATTTTCTTCAGCTGTACAAAATTGCTCTGCCTTTTCTCCTTTGGCAATTCGAATTGCAAGAGGTACTAAACAAGTTTTTGTTGTGAATCGAAGCATTTCGAGATGCTCATGTATTGCAAGGTAATTATAAAACGCGCTCGGTTTTTTATCACCTAAAAAGGCACCAAAAAAACCATTGTCTGTAGCAATGAAATATTGATTTTCAAAAACTAAAATAGAGGGGTAATTTGGCGAAAAATTTTGTTGGTTATTTTCAATTGATGCTTCTGCGATTTTAGGTTCGCTATCTACGCCAATAATGTGAATCGTGCCATCTGGGAAATCAGTGTAACAGCTTCTCAGCTGAAAAGCCGCCTCTGAGCTATCGAATGGGCGTATGTCATGGGATACATCAATCAATATTGCATTGGGAAGTTGCCTGTATAAACTTGCTTTTATTGAAGCTACATAATGGTCTTTTAGTCCTGCGTCTGTTGTTAGGGTAATGATTTGCATCATGATTTTTCGTTCAGTATTGCTTTAATTTTTACTTTTACCAAAAGTAAGGTATTTCGCATAGATAGTAATAATCAAAATGTATTTTAATTGAATTTGGAAAGTAGAAAAATTATCATCGAAGGAATTAATCCGGCTGATTTATTTGGCATCAACAACATAAATCTAAAGCATCTCAAAACATTCTTTCCTAAATTATCGATTTTATCACGGGGAAATGTGGTAATAATTGAGGGTGAACAAGTGTTGATGGATGCGTTTGAAGCTAAATTCGAATTAATTCAACAGCATTTTAATACCTATAATGTTCTCTCGATAAATAACATTGATAACCTAATGCTTGAAGATGGAGCCTCGCTTATTTCAAATGGCCAAGATGATGAAATATTAGTGCATGGTACCAGTGGAAATAAGATTAAAGCCCGTACGGTAAATCAGAAAAAGATGGTACAAGCCGTACTTGATCACGACATGGTTTTTGCTGTTGGTCCTGCAGGAACTGGTAAAACGTATACCGCAGTTGCCTTGGCTGTTCGAGCTTTGAAAGCAAAGGAGGTAAAACGAATCGTGCTAACCCGACCAGCTGTTGAGGCTGGAGAAAACTTAGGGTTCTTACCTGGCGACCTTAAAGAAAAATTAGATCCTTATTTAATGCCCTTGTATGATGCCCTGAGGGATATGATTCCTTCTGATAAATTAGCTAATATGATTGAGATGGGCATTATTGAAATTGCACCGCTTGCATTTATGAGGGGTAGAACCTTAGATAAGGCTTTTGTGATTCTTGATGAAGCTCAAAATACGACCACATTACAAATGAAAATGTTCTTGACGCGTATGGGCATGACAGCAAAATTTGTGATTACCGGTGACATAACCCAAGTTGATTTGCCCCATAGACAAAAATCTGGGCTTAATTTCGCTTTAGAAATCTTAGAAGGCATCGATGAAATTGCCATTATCCGATTGGGCAAAAGCGATATTATACGACATAAATTAATCACTAAAATTATTGATGCCTTTGAAAACGCTGAGGCAAAATCCGCTTTAGATTAACATAAACTATGAAAACAAATTCTACTAGTACTTTTAATTTTGATGGGCAAATTGATGTTTACCATGGAAAAGTTCGCGATGTATATACGCTCAGCGAAAATCGTTTGGTGATGGTCGCATCTGACCGAATATCTGCCTTTGATCATATTCTCCCGAAAGGAATTCCTTTTAAAGGCCAAGTGCTTAATCAGGTTGCGACTTATTTCTTAGATGCGACTAAGGATATCGTCCCAAATTGGTTAGTTGCTACACCTGATCCCTGCGTTGCTGTTGGTTATGCCTGCGAGCCGATTCGTGTTGAAATGGTTATCCGTGGATATTTAGCTGGGCATGCAGCCAGGGAATATAAAGCTGGTAAACGTATCTTGTGTGGTGTTGTTTTGCCTGAAGGACTTATAGAAAACGATCGATTGCCTTCGCCAATCATTACTCCAGCCGTAAAAGCAGAGGAGGGGCATGATGAAGATATTTCTCGTGAAGATATTTTGTTGCACGGACATGTTAGTCAAGAAGTATATGAAAAAATGGAATTGTATACTAGGGAGCTATTTCAAAGAGGAACTGAAATGGCATTTAAGCAAGGCTTAATATTGGTTGATACAAAATATGAGTTCGGTTTACTAAATGGGGAGGTAGTTTTAATTGATGAAATTCACACCCCGGATTCTTCGCGTTATTTTTATGCCGATGGCTACGAGGAACGTCAGGCTTCTGGGATGGAGCAAAAGCAATTGTCAAAGGAATTTGTGCGGCAATGGCTAATCGAGAATGGTTTTCAAGGCCTTGAAGGCCAAGAAATTCCTCATATGCCAGATGAATTTGTGCAAATCATCTCCGAACGGTATATCGAGTTGTATGAAAAAATAACGGGGAATCAGTTTGTTAAATCAGATACCACGAACAGCAATGAACGCATTTTTAATAATGTTCAGGCTTATCTTCAAAAGGAAATAAAATAGTTTATTTTTTCTCTAAAACTTCCAAAATAGGCAAGCCTGTCATGGCTCCTGAGCGCTGTAAATAAAGCAAATGGGTTAGTGTAGCGGAAATGTCAGTAATTTCTATTGGCCGAAATACATCGCTAGGCTTTAATCCACCACCATACCAAAGCAATGGAACATGGGTGTCGTAGTTAAAGGCTGAGCCATGAGACGTGCCTTTAAAATCGGAATCGTCTGCTACAGGTAAAAATCCAGGATTCAACAAATACAATACATCACCACTTCTATTAAAGTCGTATCCTAAGAACAGCATTTTTCGCCAGTTATCGCTGTTTGCGCTACCTTCCATGAGTTGTTCGGCGGTAAATACAGCTTTAACTTCTGCCCATTTTCTGATTTCTTGACTTATAAAGTCACAAATGGCATTGAAATCAAGTTTCAATGAATCAATCTCTTTCCGATTAAGGTAGATGTTTTGATTTATTTCGTTTAGCGTAATGGGTGCTTTGAATTTTGTCAGAATAGCTAATTTAAGCTCTTCCATTTTTAAATTACTGGTATGGTAGCCTCCGGGAAGACGCATATCAATTAGCATTTGAGGAATGGGAACAACGGCATGATCAGCAGTAAGAAAAAGGGTGAAGTTATCTTTGCCAAGTTTCTTTGTTAATTCCTTTAATAGTTTTTCTATTTCTAAGTCCATCCGCGCATACATATCCTCTATTTCCAATGAATAAGGCCCAAAGCTATGCCCTGCTATGTCCGGGGTTGAATAACTAATACACAGTAAATCGGTCTGTTCATCTTCCCCTAGCTTTTCATTTTTTATGGCCGAAAGAGCCAAATCAGTTAGTAAGCTATTACATGCTGGAGAAATCGTAAATCCACTAAAATCGGTGGCAGGAAAGGAGGTGAAATTATATGGAAAAACAGCGTCTGTTTTTCCGGAGATAATCTCCTCGTATTTGCTTTCGTCTTTATCGGCAGCTAAATAGGTTTCCTTTGGGTATAACAATGTCCAATCTGTCAAGTAGGTTTTCGCATTTTTATGCGCGTTAAAGTCTTCTAGCCAATCGGGTAATTTATCTTTAAAATAGGTACTTGTTGTAAAAGTGCCACTGAGTGGGTCAAACCAATAGCTCCCATTGCTTAAATGCCCACCTGGAAGGATTGCACTACGATTTTTAATGGAAAGAGAGATTACTTTTGCGCTTGGGTAGCTTAGCTTTAATTGATCGCTAATCGTATATGTTTTTAGATTTTTTGGCGAAGCTTTACCGTACGCTGAAATTGTTCCAATTCCCTTAACAGACAAATCTTCTACACAGTTAACATTAGCCGAAGCCGTTCGATCATACCAACTGTTGCCAATAATTCCATGATTATTTGGGCTCGTTCCGGTATAAATGGAGGCATGGCCTGGCCCAGTGTAGGTTGGGACGTAATTGTAATTTACGTTGCGGCAATTCACACCATTTTTCATCAGTTCATTAAAGCCACCTTTCGTAAAATGATGCTGATAGCGGTATAAATACTCGTAGCACATTTGATCAATGACGATTCCAACAATGAGTTTGTTTTTCTTTTGTGCTATTAGATTTCCTGTGAAAAAGAAGAGAAGAACAAATAATAAAAGAAAGGACAATTTATCCTTTACTTGGTTTTTCATTTTTGCTTGGTATTACTGGTGATGTATTGATTGGCTTGTTTGTATTAATAGGAGCAGGTTTGTTATTGTTGTTTGGCACCTTGATTTGAATCGGTTGGCTTGGCTTTACAATTGTATTGTTATTCTCATAAGTTTTGATATCAGTTTTTCCTGGTCTTTCTTCGATGGTATTTTCACTTGGTGTTTTTGGTTGCGCTTCTCCGCTTGGATTTTTAGGAGCTAAAATTTGATGCGTATTGGTATTTAATAATGGTCTTTCTAATTTATTAAGAACCACACCTTCCGTTGCTAACGATGGCGAAGGAACAGGATTCGGAGCAATATTTAAATACCCTTGATCAAAGATGCATCCTCCCATTTCATCGGGGCTTATACCCATTGCTTCGCATCTTTGTCTTGCCATTGATTGCTGGTTGGCATTCAGGTCTGCGACTGTTAGATGAACCATTGGGAATCTACGGTCTGTAAAAGAAGCTGTATTTGTCCCGTTTGAATAATCAAATAATGTAGTCATATCTGTTACTCGCCAATCATCTGCAAAACTTTGTGATAGGTAGCTTAAGTACTCTTTTTCAGCAATAATTGATGCTTGCTGCATTAAAGGATTCCCAAATGTTGAGAATGCTTGGTAGACAGGGGGCGATTGATTGTTGTTTCTAACGTTAAAGTCATCATTAATATTTTTATTCGCATTCCCAAGTAAGCCAGTATATGTTTGAGTACTGCACTCAAAAATTGTAACCGTTACATTGATGAAATTTGTACCACCACCAGCTCTATTATTAAGAATCAGCACTTCGCCCGTAGGCCAAGTTATAATGTAATTACTTCCATTTAACCTAATTGTTCCTCCATGTGGTAAAAAATAGGTCCTTCCTTGTAATTGGATTGGTGCACCATCTAAAAATAATGGCGTAACATTCGTCGAAGGTGCGTCTTGAGCATAAAATCCTACTCGATCACCAAAAACATTCATGGCTACTGCCGAGTTCAAGGAGAAATTTTCACTTTGTGCTTTTTGCCTCGCTTGAATCTCAAAGTTTTTATCGGAAGATTTTGATAATTCGAATTCACCTACTGTTTGAAATGAATAGGTAGCATTGTCGAAGGATTTTAAATGAGGGTCGCCGTAGCTGCGGCCTTGAATTGTTTTGCAAAAAGTATTGTTAATTAGCGCTAAGAGTAAAGTGGTAAATGAGTTATTTGTTGGTTGATCACCCGTGTTGTTGGTCTCAATATATTCTTTTAAGTCTTCCCTTTTTTCTTTAGGCATCAAACTCAATAGTTCATATGGCGTCAATTCTTCAGCAAAAGTTCTATCTGGAATGACTTGATTAGTTGACATCGCCATGATGCTTTCGGATAACCAAAGGCCTCGAATGGGATCCCAATCTTTCAGTTCGAACAAAATATTATCAGTTACACTGGGCTTTTCTGGTGAAGGAATGATCGAGGCCTCTTGTGAATAAGCTTCCTGAAGTATTCCTAGGAAAAAAAACAAACTGATTATTTTCATTTTTTGGATATTAAAAGTTGAATTTATGGATTTTTTAGGCTGTTTTTAGAGTTTTGAGGTTCTCTTTTTTTTCGTTAATTTTCTTCCATATTATCATGAAACTTATAACCGACTCCCTTTACAGTAGAAATCATATGATTACCAATTTTCTCTCGGATTTTTCGAATGTGCACATCAATGGTGCGGTCGCCTACAATGATATCTGATCCCCAAACGCTATTTAGAATAAATTCCCGCTTAAAAACAGTATTCGGTTTGGAAGCCAAAAGTGCTAATAATTCAAATTCTTTGCGGGGGAAATGAATTTCCACATTGTTTTTTAAAATCAGATAACGTTCCCGATCTATCAAAAAATTAAGGTGGCTTGTTATTACTTCAGGCTTAAAATTACGTCGCAATAAAGCGTTTATGCGACTTATTAAGACTTTTGGTTTTATCGGTTTCGTGACGTAATCATCTCCACCTGATTCTAATCCTGCTATTTGACTGTAATCTTCACTGCGGGCTGTTAGAAAACAAATGAGAATATGTTGGTTCTCAAGATCGGCCTTTATCCGCTCACAAAATTCAATGCCATCCATTTGCGGCATCATTACATCCAAAATAATTAAATCTGGCTTGGCGATTTTAACATGAGCAAGGGCTGCTATACCATTTTCTGCACAGCTTACCTCATGTCCTTCTCGCTTAAGATTATAAAGGAGTAATTCTCTAATGTCTTCTTCGTCATCGACGATTAATATCTTTGCCATAACTTATACGAAAGTACGAAGTTTCTTTATGAATATTAAAAAAAAACGACAAAGAATACTTAGTAGATTTTTTACATTGTCCTTTTACTGAGGCGCATTTATGATTAAATTCGTTACTTTTAATGCTCCTTTTGCATTTTTAGCAAAACATACACACTAAAATCAAGACCTCGCAAATATTAGAAGGTTAAAAAACAGTAAGACATGGAAATAAATATACTTTTAGCAGAAGATGATTTTAGTTTAGGATTTGTTATTGTCGATCAACTAAAATTAGATGGCTATAGGGTTACTCTTGCCACAGATGGCTCCGATGCGTTGAAGCGTTTTAATGAAAAACAATTTCACCTCTGCATTTTTGATGTTATGATGCCTAAAAAAGATGGTTTCACCTTGGCTAGTGATATTAGAAAAATAAATAGTGAGATCCCAATACTTTTTTTAACTGCGAAAACAATGACAGAAGATAAAGTTCAAGGATTTAAGTCCGGTGGTGACGACTATTTAACTAAGCCTTTTAGTGTGGAAGAATTGCAATTGCGCATAAAAGCACTTTTACGTCGTGTAAATATCAAAGTAGATAAGCCCGAGGATAAAATAATATCCATTGGTCATTATGTGTTCGACACCGAAAATTTATGCTTAACGATTCAAAATAGTAAGAAATCGTTGACCAAAAAAGAAGCGCAAATTTTAAAGTTGTTATACAAATTCAATGGGCAAGTGTTGCCTCGAGAAGTTATATTAAATGCTGTTTGGGGTCAAAATGATTATTTCGTGGGTCGAAGTTTAGATGTTTTTATTACAAAACTGAGAAAATATCTGAAGGATGACGATCGGATTGTTTTATCAAATATACATGGTGTTGGATTCAAATTGGAGATAATAAAATGACTAATTACCTGCTGCATCTGGAAACGGCAACCAAGGTTTGCTCTGTTGCCTTGTCTTTAAACGGGAAAGTAATTTCGCTTAAAGAATCGAATGAGGATCAATTTATTCACGGTGAAGCTTTAAGTACGTATATTATAGATGTCCTTTCGGAGGCAAATATTGAATTGAGCCAAGTCGTAGCTGTTTCAATATCTTCTGGGCCAGGATCCTATACAGGATTGAGAATTGGAGCATCAACAGCAAAAGGATTGTGTTTTGGTCTTTCTATTCCCTTGATTGCTATTCCATCGCTTTATTCGTTGATTGTTATAGCAAAGCAAAAGCACCCTAAAAGTACTATTTATGCTTTATTTGATGCAAGGCGCATGGAAGTGTTTAGTCAACTAGTGGATGAAAATATGACTGAGTTAAAACCGGTAGGCCCCGAAATTTTAGATGAATTAACAGGGTCAACATTCGAGCCTTTTCTTGCAGTAGGAGATGGAGCACGAAAAGTTAAAACTTTATGGGAAGACAGAAATATTGAGTTTGACGATACTATTTTACCCTCAGCATTGGGGCAAATCGAAATGGCTTATCAAAAATATAATTTGGGTGATTATGAGGACCTAGCTACTTTTGTTCCAAATTATGGGAAGGAATTTCATTCGATTTAGTTCACGCGAAGTTTCTTGGTCCAAACTGTCTCGTTTCCACAAGCATCCTTTACTTGTAGCTTGAAATTGATTAGTCCTTTCTCTGAGGCTTCAAATACATGGATTAGCAACTTATTTTTTTTGTCATATTCAATTACTTTCCATTTGCCATCAATAAATAAGTTATAGCTGCTAATGGAGGTTTTTGAATCGTCAACTTTCCATTGAATGGCACTTTTAACTATACTAGTATCTGAAGCTGAAAAATTATGTGGCAAAATAGTCGGGGCGGTAAGGTCTATACCAACTTTAAATGTTCCTAAGGAAGGAAGTTCAGCCTCTAATTTACCATTGATAACTTGCGTTTTAAGGGCTTCTTTTTGTTCTTTTTCCCCTTGTAAATAAATGTATTGTTTGTCAATTGGTGCAGATTCGATAGGCATCATTGAAACACTTGCGCCATCATTTAGTGGCGTAATGGCTGTCCCAAGTTGAATTTTATCTTTCGTCATCACAAGAGTCTTCTTAAAGGGTTCAAATAGTGCATGTGGATTAAAACGGATTGCATTTCCAACCTCTTCAATGTAATAGGAAGAATCTGGCAAAAAATAAAGAGAACTCGGTTTCGAGGTAGAAACTATCGTTCCTAATTCCTTTCGAAAAACGATATCAAAATTGAGTGTGGACCTATTTTGCTTTGCATCAGTTAATTTTATCGCTATAGCAATCGAATCGTTTCCTTTTAATCGAATGGTTTGCAAGGGGGCTGATTTATAAATGTCCAAATCATTCGCCGATTTATGTATTAATTTATGAATCTTCTTTTTGTTGCGTTTATATTCAGAGTAATCACAGTAATCATTGATTAGTTTATTATGGTCAAATGAAACAGTATCAATCCTACTATGGAAAATGCTATTTTCTCCTGCAATTAGTTCGTTTTCAAATAAGCCACATACGCTTAAATCTACTCCGATTTTATCAGTTCCTTCCACGCCAATTAACACCCGATCGGTTCCTTCCATAAAGTCACTTGTCAAGACAATTTTTCCGGTTTTTATTGAATAATATTCGCCACTCTTGACAACCGCAATGCTGATTTTTTTTTGGTTAAGGTAATAGCCATTTTGGTCGATGGGGTAAAGGTAAATTTTACTCGGAATGGGAGCATGTATATCGCTTACGTCAAAACCATGAATCAATGGATGCAAGGCACTTTCCGATTTTGTATCGCGCAATTCAAAATGTAAATGTGGGCCGGATGAATTCCCAGAATTTCCCGAATAGGCAATAAGCTGCCCTTTAGTAACCGGGATTTCACCGGATGTAAAAGTCATGTCTATCTCATTAAGTTGGTTTTTTTCTTGATACGCTAGCACTATTTTTTGAATGGACTTTTCAAATGCTGAGCAATGAGCATATACGCTGGTCACACCATTTGGGTGATTGACGTAGATGACTCTTCCATATCCTAGGGGTGTTATTTTGATGCGCGATACATAACCTTGTTCGATTGAAAAGAGGGATAAACCAACTTTTCCATCCGTGCGAAAATCTACTCCCATATGGAAATGATTGGGCCTAATATCACCAAAAGACGCTGATAATTTTAACGGAATACTTAAGGGTGAGTGGTATGTTGTTTTGTCAACCTGTGACCAAAATATAGAGGAGGAATTGAGTAGGGTAATAATAAAAAGAACCTTTATTTTTTTCATATTCAAAGGTAAGGATTCAAAAAAAAAAAATACCTGCCTAATTATATTGTTATCAACTAATGTATATTAACTTTGTGGAAAGTTGCTGAAAATGACAGATCAAATTCAAAAAAGCATTTCTCTTTTGCGAACTAAGTTTATGGGAATCCATCAAAACTTAAGCAGCGCTAAAAAGGAAATTGATACTTTGAATATGGAAATAAAACAACTTCAATCGGATTTATACCAGTCGAAAGAGCGGAATGAATTGTTGGAAGAAAAGTTGCAAAAAGAAAGGTCTGAAAGAGAAGCAATCAATAAACAAGTTGATAATGGTTCAGTGCCTTCTCAAGGGAGAAGCAATGAGCAAATTGACGAATTGGTTAAGGAAATAGAAATTTGTATAGCAGCGCTAAAAAAATAAGAAATGGGTAAAATTTCTTTAAAAGTGGAAATAGCTGGACGTACTTATCCACTCACCGTTCAAGAAGGGGAGGAGAAAAAAGTGCTAAAGGCCGCCGAAGATATTAATAAGGCAATAAATCTCTTAAAAACGAATTACTCAATAAGTGATTCACAAGATTTATTGGCAATGTCTTCCCTTCAATTTATGTTGAAAGGGGCTTCTAATAAAATAGAAAAGGAAATTGTACCAGCTGATTATTCCTCGATAGAACGAGCGTTACATGATTTCACGGAAGAGTTGAATCAACTCGACTAATACCTTACCACCGGCCAACTTGTAGTATTAATGATTAAATTAACATTAGTTGAAATGGAAGTGCTATGGATTGTATTGGGTTTAGTCGGTGGTGGCACAGCAACTTTTTTCGTTCAAAAGGTTTTGGTTAAATCCAAAAGTGAAGGGCTGATTAAAGAGGCAGAGCTACAAGCTGAAAACATTAAAAAGGAAAAAATGCTTCAGGCTAAAGAGAATTTCTTGCGCCTTAAAGAAGAACATGAAGTGGCGATCAAAGACCGTGAAAGAAAGCTGCAGTCAAATGAAGACCGTGCGCGTGCTAAAGAGAAAAACATAGATCAAAAATTAGAGGATCTTGGCCGTAAAGAAAAAGTCACGGAAGGCCTGCAACAGGATTTTGATGCTAAGTTCCAGGGCTTAGCCATTCGTATGCAGGAGCTTGATAAAATTCAAAGCAAGCGCGTTGCTGAACTTTCTAAAATTAGTGGGATGCAACCCGATGATGCAAAGAAAATGTTAATGGAAGCATTGACTGATGAGGCAAGAACGGGAGCCATGGCTCAAATTAAAGAAATAACCGAGGAAGCAAAATTAAATGCTAATCGCGAAGCTAGAAAAATAGTTATTCAAACTATTCAACGTGTAGCAACGGAACAAGCAGTAGAGAATGCTGTGTCTGTTTTTAATATTGAATCCGATGAGGTAAAAGGTCGAATTATTGGACGTGAAGGAAGAAATATTCGCGCCCTTGAAGCAGCAACTGGGGTAGAAATTATTGTCGATGATACCCCAGAAGCAATTATTTTATCGTGTTTTGATCCTGTAAGAAGAGAAATTGCTCGCCTTGCCTTGCATCAATTGGTTTCTGATGGCCGAATTCACCCTGCTAGAATTGAAGAGGTTGTTGCTAAAACAAAGAAACAATTGGATGAGGAAATTGCCGAAACCGGCCGAAGAACATGCATCGATTTAGGCATTCACGGATTGCATCCTGAGTTAATGCGAATGGTGGGAAGAATGAAGTTTCGCTCATCTTATGGGCAAAACTTGTTGCAACACTCTCGCGAAGTTGCTAACCTGTGTGCTATTATGGCTGCAGAGCTTGGATTAAACGTTAAACTCGCCAAACGAGCAGGTCTTTTACATGATATTGGAAAAGTGCCCGATGAAGAGCCTGAATTACCCCACGCTATCCTTGGAATGAAGGTCGCAGAGAAATTTGGTGAGAAAGGTGAGGTACTTAATGCAATTGGTGCGCATCACGATGAAATCGAAATGACTTCCTTAATTTCTCCTATTGTGCAAGTTTGCGATGCCATCTCTGGTGCTAGACCAGGCGCAAGACGAGAAATTGTTGAGACCTACATTAAACGAATTAAAGAATTAGAAAATTTGGCGCTTTCGTATGAAGGTGTAAGCAGTGCTTATGCGATTCAAGCAGGAAGAGAGTTGCGTGTATTGGTGGAAGCAGAAAAAGTAAGTGACCAACGATCAGAAGAATTGTCCTTTACCATTTCGCAACGTATTCAAACCGAAATGACGTATCCTGGGCAAGTTAAAGTAACGGTTATCCGTGAAAAACGATCAGTGAATTACGCTAAATAATTGGTGAAAACTTAAGTTACGCTTCTTTGTTTTTAAGCTAAAGGTATTCATTATGAATTCAAAATGGCAATTAATTGCAGGCCCTTGCAGTGCAGAAACACGCGAGCAAGTTATGGAAACGGCAAAAGGATTAGTGTCGCTTCAGCCAAGCTATTTTCGGGCAGGTATTTGGAAGCCACGTACCAGACCAGGCGAGTTTGAAGGTTCGGGAAATCAAGCTTTAGAATGGATGAAAGAAGCCAAGGCAACGTATGGATTAAAAATTTGTACCGAAGTAGCAACTTCCCGTCATGTTGAACTAGCTTTGAATGCCGGTTTTGATATGCTGTGGATTGGAGCTCGCACCACTACAAATCCTTTTTCTGTTCAAGAGATCGCCGATGCACTTAGAGGCGTAGATCTGCCCATCATGGTGAAAAATCCGATCAATCCTGATTTAAAATTATGGGTCGGTGCTATTGAACGACTTTATAACGTTGGGGTAGTTGATGTCTCCGCCATTCACCGTGGCTTTTCCGTCTATGAAATCGCGAAATACCGCAATAATCCTAATTGGCAAATTCCAATCGATCTCAAACAGGAATTGCCTCAACTCCCGCTTTTGTGCGATCCATCTCATATTACAGGTGATGCCTCCATGTTGTTGGAAGTTGCCCAGAAAGCAATTGATTTGAAATATGATGGATTAATGCTTGAAACTCATTGTAATCCTCGAGAAGCATGGACAGATGCTAAACAACAAGTTTCGCCGGCGGAACTAGCGGAGCTTCTGGCAAAATTGCATTTCAGGGATAGAAGGGAAATTGAGGAGGCAGAATTATTGGAGTTTAGAGCCAAAATTAATGCAATGGATGAGGCTATTATTCATTTGTTGACGGAACGAATGTTTACTTCTGGATTGATTGGTAAATTTAAAAAAGAACATAATTTAGCGATCTTGCAGAAAGCACGATGGGAGGAGCTCCTTTTAAGTAATGTCGATAAAGCAGTTAAACTTAATCTCTCCCAAGAATTCTCAGCGCAATTGTTTAAGCTTATTCATCAGGAATCAATTCATATTCAGTCGCAAATTTTGAATGACAAAAATCATGAATAAAACAATTCTTCCTTTTAAGGTTCAGGGAAGTATTGTGGCAAATCCATCGAAAAGTCACCTGCAAAGGGCTATTGTCTGCGCTGCCCTAGCGAAAGAAAAGACACATTTTTCAATTGATAATCCTTCCGACGATGTATCTGCTGCGCTTCGTCTTTTACCTGCTTTGGGTGCTTCTTATCAGAATGGAATAATCCATCCGTCTTCTTCTGCGAATAGGCTGGATGAATTGGAGCTGTCTTGTGGAGAGTCTGGCTTGTTGTTGCGCTTAATGTCAGCGATTGGATTGGGCTTTGCCAAACGGTTGATTCTTCAGGGTGAGGGCACTTTGCTTCAACGATCGATTGTTTCACTGGTAGATCAATTGCGAGCAATAGGCTTGCAAGTTGAATCCAATAATGGATTTCTTCCTGTAGTCATCGAGGGAGAAATAACGAATACTGCTTTGTCTGTGAACGCATCGGATAGTTCTCAATTTCTTTCGGGTCTATTAATCGCGCTTTCGCAAAAATCTTTTGATTGTGAAGTGAATGTAACAGCATTAAGCAGTAAGCCTTACATTGATTTAACCCTCGATGTCTTGAACGATTTCGGCGTAAGTATTCGTCATGAAGATTACAACATATTCTATATCAATGGCAATCAACTAATGTCTCCTAAAAAAAATAGTATAGAGGGAGATTGGAGTGGGGCATCGAATCATTTGGTTGGCGCGGCAATTTCTGGTGAAATAACTGTGAAAGGATTGTCGATTATTTCTACTCAAGCTGACAAAAGTATATTGGATGCCTTAAAGGACTTTGGTGCAATGGTGGAAGTTCATGAAGATAAAATTAAGGTAGAGCAAAATGAAAAACGACCATTTGTCTTTGATGCGACCCACTGCCCAGATTTATTTCCTCCTCTTGCAATTTTGGCATGCGCTGCAGTGGGCACGAGTGAAATTATAGGACTTCATCGTTTGGAGAATAAAGAATCAAATCGCCAACTTAGTATTGTCAAGATGCTGAACGTTCTTGGAGTGAATTATCGAATTGTTGCGGACAGCATCTTTATTGAAGGCAAGGGAAAGGTTAATGGCGGAACAATCGCAACCTATAATGATCATCGCATTTCGATGGCGGGCGCAATGGCTGCTTGTCTCGCTTCTTCTGATATTATCATCGATAATGTTGCTTGCGTGACGAAATCATATCCGAATTTTTTCAACGATTTAAGCGGTGTATCCTTTTATTCTTAGGAACTACAGCTTTACTATTCTTTTTGTCATCTTCTGCTCAGCTTGTTCGCTTTGTAGAAGATAACATCCTGCCGGAAAGTTAGAAAGGTCTATGGTCGTTTCTGAAGAGGTAGGGATAATCTCCAGTAGGTTTTGACCAAAGCAATCCACGAGTATAATTTTAGTGGTTTTCTCAGTATGTCTAATGATTAATTCATCGCGTGTTGGGTTTGGAAAGGCCTCCATTTCGTGGATGTTATTTTCTCCCAAACCAATATTATTGTCATTTCTGAATAATACATTATCAATATATACAACACCAGAGGCTACAGGAGCGCCAGAAATAATAAGCTGTGCGATGTGTTGGGTGCTATTCAAGGAAGTGAAATTACTCAATGGAATGTCGTAAGTGTTCCACTGTTCTAAGATAGGCACAAAGGATAATTCGTGTTCGCTGTCATCACCGCCTGCATAGGCCATATCAGCCCCAAAATCAACTAGTTTAATTTTTAAAGTAGTGATATTGGCAGTCCAAGCATCTATTCTGAGGTGCGTCATAGCGCTTACATTTAGAATATTCGCACCTAAGGTTTCGATGCCCACGAAATTCAAATCTGTGTATTTCTTCGTATCATTTCCGGCGATTTGTAAATTACTTAGTGTGCCTTGCGACCATGGGGCTTGCCAAGTGTCAACACTTACGTTCGTGTAAGGATTACTGAACATGGAAATAACATTTGTAGCATTGTAAGTTGGTGTTGGGGCAGCTACCATCGGTTCCGCTAATGGTGGACCTTGACTACTAAATTTGATGTTATCGAAATAGCAAATGCGGTCTTGATTGCGTTGTTGAAAATCTGGAAAAATAATAATTTGATCGATCCCTGTAGACGATGGAGCGCCAATGATGGCGGTGAAATCAAAGGTCAATTCTTCCCATTGATTCACGAGTGTATTACTTACCAATATTTCGCCTGTGGAGGCACCTGCAGCTGTAGCGAATTTTATCCCAACAGGGCTGATAACGGGTTTGTTAACCATTATTTTTACAATGCAATTACTCGCTGTTAAGGTAAAGGTTCCCAGGTTAGTTCCATGCTGCGATTCGCATCCTGCCCAAGGCATTCCATTTTGTTTAGCTGTAAATTTCGCGACCTGCGCTGAAAGATTTATCCCAGCAACTGATGGATTTGCAACGATCTCCAATGGGGGTTGATTGTCATTTTCAAATACGGTCCATGTCCAAAGTGTTCCGTATCCACCGGTTTCAAATGTTATGGGGCCATTCTGTGCAAAACAGGTATTAACAGCAATAAGAATAAAAAGGAGTAGCGCTTTTTTCATGGTAGTTGGTTTAACTTTTTGTTAAAAGTACAATAATGATTTGTAAATACCTGTTTTAGATTATTTCTTTTGACTGGTCTTAATTATATCACAAGAATATAATTTATAACCCCGTTAATCATAGTTTCTCTAACTCGCATTTATTTATACGTACATAATGGTTTGTCCCGTTGGGATAATCTTGTGCATTTCCATTGAGTAAAAGAATGTCTATGTAGTTTGAATTTATGGAACTTCCACCAGAAGCATTACTCAAGTACATATAATTTCCTGAAACAAAAGATGGTAAATTGATTTCTTTTAGACTTCCATCGAGCCCTTTCTTAATAAATAACCCATTGTACTTGATACACAAGTAATATAATGTTCCTTGGTGTTCAATGAGTCGAATCCGATTGATATCATCCATTTCTAATGGAATTGGAGTTTCGGTCGTTTGCCCGCTAGCATCGATTTCAAGTTGGAAGTAGCTCGATTTCCATTCCTCCAAGGGATCGAGGAGTTTTTGATAAATACCAATAACCTTGTTTGAGGAACTCAGAAATAATTCGCAATTGTCCACTAATTTGCTTCGTGTCGCTGCTAGGGGATGGCTACTTAAATCACAAATAGTTTGGTTGGTCCATGTGCCACTAAAACGGTGGAAGAATTTATTTTTATAATAAATAGCGGGTAATCCGGGACCAACATAATCGTCTTGTACAGCCAAAACACAAGGGCCATTCAGTGTTCCTAATACGAAAGGGTAGTAGTAGGAATTACCCAAATTTTGGCCAGCCATTTCTTCGGTCCAATTTGGTGCATCGATATGCTTGTAATAGAGTTTAAGATCTTGGTACAATCCAAATGAAACATACAATATATCGTCCGCGCTGATGGATGCTCCAATGCGTATGTTGACAGTTTCAGCAGTTCCGGGCGTATGATCTACCATTAATTCTATCGTGTGGTTAGTTATGTCACCATTTTTAGCATTTGGAAAAGTGTAGTGTTTCAGTTTTCCAAGCGATCCATTTTCTGTGGGATCAGTTTCCGTAGGCTCAAAAACAATTAAGTGAATGCTGCCTTTTGAATCGACCAAGATATTTGCGGGTCGTGAAGTAGGAATACCTGCACCTTTCACCCAAGGTCCATTTCCTGTTTTACAATAGAGGTAAACGGTAGAGGGATTGTTTGCGTTGGGAAAGCCGTTCGTTAAATTATCATTATTGACAACAGTCATGAAGACCTTGTTTTCAAATCGAACAATTTTTTGCTGGTTGTATCCCCACCATGTCCCATTTTCTTGGTGGTACTTACTCCCAGGAATACTTTCAATGTGAACGTTAATATTACTC
>JBIIOQ010000072.1:0-4667 GCA_044336865.1 Crocinitomicaceae bacterium
CATTGGTCCATGATGCGCCCCCATCAGTGGAACGGAAGACACCTTTATTTCCACCTGCAAAAACCACCAAAGGATTGGTTGGACTTATTTCTATGGCACTCACGCCACTTCCAAAATCGAGTGTCATGGAGTTGTGCGTCCAATTTTGACCACCGTCTATACTTTTGTATACTTCACCCGGTTCTGTTCCGCAATACATGAAATTAGGTTGTGCCAAACATTGATCGACAGCATACACATTCGTTTGTCCCGAACCTTGCGTATTATTTTCTTGATAATTTGTAATTGGACCAACAACCGACCAGTTTGAACTCTTGGACTGGCTTTGCTTTTTCAAGTAATCTTGATCTATTTTTTGCAGTTGTTCTGCTGTAAAATTAAGCACGAATCCTTGATCATCGATTTTAGTTATCACGCTTCGTTTCCAACGCTTGAAATATTGCGTATGGTAGTTCTTTTCAAAATCATGTTCCCTATAAAAGTTTCTATAGAGTTCACTTACCTCTAGTACATTGGGGTTTTCGCCATACATTTTTTGTGCCCATAAGGGAAGGCTAGCAATTTCGGTAGCGGATGGTATTTGTTGCGCTTTGCAAACGAAAGTAGCAGTCAAGAGACAAAATAACACAAGCAATTTCATATAACTATTTTAGGCCTTAAAGATAAAGAAAACTTCAGTAATGATTTTTTTTTTTGGAATTATTAAAGTGATTCTAATTAATAAGCAAATACAATGGGTAATATTATTAGTTGAAGAATTCAACTAATTAAATTAAAAACATTAGATTAGATGAATATAAAAGAAGTGGAGCCCAGAACCCACTCGGCTACGGAGCGAAAAAAACGGAAAATAATTAAATAAAAGTGGAGACTACTCAAAAACAAAATGAAAAAAGTAATTATTAAAATGGTAATGTTTGTAGCAGTAATTGTTACATTCTCAAGTTGTACAACACTTAATCATAGTATGAGAGAGCCAAATACAAGACTCAATCTAAACAAAAGTGATTTTTCTTTATCAGAGCAAGTAACAGCAGAAGCCACCTGTACTAAAATAATTGGTATTGATTTCAAAAGACTATTTACAAAAGAAACTGGTACAGTTGAAAGTGGTGCTTTGTCAGTTAGTTTAGCAAGCATTCCTGTTATTGGTACTTATGTTGCTGACAGGACAGCAAATTATGCTCTTTACAATTTGATGACTGCAAACCCTGGTTACGATGTTGTATTTTACCCTCAATATGAAACTAAAGTTATAAAGCCAATACTTGGCATTGGTTTCATTACAACAATAACAAAGGTTAAAACAACCGCAAGACTTGGTAAACTGAATTAATAAATCCAACCCAAAAAAAACCGCACCTACCCAAAAGTAGGGCGGTTTTTTTGGGTTATTAAATTTAAAGTTTTAGTAAACCTTCTGTCCCTCGAGTAGAATTCTACGTCTAATACTGGATTTAATATAGAAATATATGAGCATACAAACGGTTCTTTTTGCCTTAATGTTAACTATTCTAACTAATTGTTTTACTCAAAAAGAAGTTAATCCTTTAGTCCCTATACCTTCAATAGATAGTAATAATGTGATAATGGATTCTTACCCATTGGAGATTCAAACTACGTCTTTACATCTCAATCCGGATAGTGTTTTTTGGAAGTGGAATCTGCAACCTTTTTCGGTTATGCCGATTGAGCATAGAATTTATTTTAGAATTTTTAATGAAGAAGGCAAGGAGCTGTTTAGTGAGCAGGAAACTAACTTGTCTGATCCGAAAAAGAGTGGTAATAATAGTCAAGTAGGCAATTATTTACTATCCGAATTGGATGATGCTAAACAGGGTTTTAAGATAGCAACAGTAGACACTTCTACCCATCGCTTTAAATATTCTGAAGAATACCTATGGCTTCCGTCTCATGCTAGAACTCAAAATTTGTCGGAAAAAAGCAATTACAAAAATTTAAAAATAAAATACTTCCTTATAAAAAACGAAGCTAATATAAACGAAAGCACTTTCGGGATTGGTATGGTAGATATTGAATCTAGCGATACAATGAAAATTTATGGCTACTGTTCAGATATTTATGATTACTTTATAGATATAAAATTTCAAAAAGGGACTTTTTTATTTTCTGTTCCGAAAGGTATTTATTCTTCTTATAAGTTTAGGTTTATAAAAATAAGTGAATCGGAAATAATTCCCATTATTACGCCTCGAAATTATAAAAAATTTGAGCTTAAGAAAAACAGAAAGCAACAAATGAATAGTTTATTTAAATCGTATTAAGTTTGTATGTAAAATAGTTAACGACCAATAAAAATCAGGCAATGAAAAATATTTTCATCATAATTTTGACCTTTCTTTATTCGTTAACAAATCTTTACTCACAAGAACCTTTTTGGAATAGATTTAGACCGAAAGAATTTAGCGAGCCTATTTTCAAATTGCAGGAGAATAATGCAAAATCATTTGAGATATCAGATCATTCTACAAATAATAAACATCAATTTTTATTCATGAATGATTCGATTATTGTTTCAAAAAAAACCGATGCTAAGTATGTTTTAAGGAATGATCTCGTTTTACCCATTCTTAATGAAATAGACAGTCTTGAATTCTACAGTTTCTGGAAGAATAAGACAATGAAAAAATACGATTCAATTAATGTTCAAATAACCGAATATTATGAACCTTTAGATGATACCGGTGAAGTGAAGCTTTATTTCAAAACTTACGTTTATCCAGATTCTATTGTTGACTATTCTTACGGTTTCTTTAATTATAAGTGCACTAGCATTGCGACTTATTATAAAGATTCAACGATTACAGTTAATTATTGGGTTGATGAATTTGGAAGTTCGACCGTAATTAATAAGTTTACAAGAGGTTCCGTAGAAGGAACGAATACAATAACTAGGGTGGTTTATTCCGAAAAGAAAGAGAATTCAGATGAACCAACAGAAACTAAAGAATACATATTCATTATTAAACAGAAAAAAAGAGCTATTGAGGAAATAATTTTTTATACAAACGAAAGTGGAGTAACTAATTATTCGATTGGAAAAATCAAATATGGTAGATAATATCTTGCTCTTAAATCCAACTTTCCCTCAATTATACTTGCTTTTTTCAACTTTTCTTTTTGCTGGGTAATGTAAGTGGGGTTTGAAACAGTTAATTAAAAAATGATCGGGGTGCATAAAAAATGACTGTCCGCAGCAGCTCTATCTCATAAGCCAAGCTTAGAAATCCTTATTATTCTCCCATTAGTGCTCGAAGCATAAACATATTCGGTGTCCGAACACATGCTGAAGCAATTCTCATTGCTTAGTTGAATCCATGTAGTGCCATTATCCTTCGAATAATCGATTCCATTGGTACCGCACGAATAATAAACGCCATCTGTATAATAAACGCATGAACGGTATCCGAAAGGACCACTAGTGGGAGCGCTCCAGGTGATTCCGCCATCTTTGGTGATGAAACAAACATGTTCATTTGAAGTCGGCGCAAGGTAATCTCCGCCCACTACGATTCCGTTGTTAGTGTCTTTCATGGCTAATGAAAAAGCACCGCTTGCTTGGCTGTTCTTAAAAGGAAGTTCGCTATGAATCCATGTTTGACCTTTATCTTTGCTCATAAAAAATCGCGATTTCTCTCCTCCAGAAACAAAATAATAAACACCATTACTAATTTGCACGGTACTGCCACTGGCTGCAAATCCAGCTTCCCCAGAATAGGAGGGCAGAGCAGGGGTGATTTTCTCCCAATGTCTCAAGTCGCTTGAATGAAATAAGGAAAATTCATTATCAACGGGATCACCCATCACGAATGCCTCTTTATTTTCTATGGCCATTCCATCTAAAAATAACTGCGGATTTAATTCCATGGTGATTAAATGAATCTGTTTCATAGAATTTCCAAAGCGATTAAACGTAAGAATGATACTGTAGTCGGCGCTTTGCATAGCGTAAATGGAATTTTTATGCAGCGCAAGATCCCTGATTTCAGGAAAAGTATCCTTCGGATTAAGCGTTTTGCTTTTTCCGTTGTTGAGATTGTATCGAATGACTTCTCCATTGTTATTCCCAAGGAAAATATAATTTCCTTTTGCTGCTATGCCTCTTGCATGTATGGGTTTATTGCTATATTTTAATATTGAAATTTCTTGTGCGAAAAAGCATGGGGAATAAAGCGAGACAAAAAGAATGAAGAGGTGTTTTATCATCATTGAAATTTAAAATTGAATAAGACCAACTTATCTAAATTGCTTGTTAAAGCGTTGCTCTTGTTCTATTTTTAAGGCGTCAAGATCCTCAGGAAGATCTCTTTTCCATCGTTTATGCGACCACATCCATAAGTAAGGTTTCTTCTTGATTTGTTGTTCCAATAACTCAGTATGTTGTTGGGTAATGGCTCCCCAACTAAGTTCCTTTGGACTATCAGTTAGTAATGTCAATGTCATTTCATAATAACCATAACGCACTTTATCGATGTTGAAATAGACAACCGCTAGGTCATAGGTATTCGCTAATGATTCTGTCCCAAATTGTACCGCTGTTTGCTGATTCAGAAAGTTCATCCAATAACTTTTATTGGTATCTCCAGGGCTTTGATCCCCAAGCATGAGCAATGTGTATGGATTTTTTTCTTCCGCTAAGACTTCTT
>JBIIOQ010000016.1:0-60101 GCA_044336865.1 Crocinitomicaceae bacterium
TTTAGCGGACCAACAGCTTTAAACTTGGTAACTAGTCAAGGGTCAGGATACACTGCGGCTCCAACCCTAACTGTTACTGGTGGAACCTTAGTAACTGGTACTGCATTAAGCGCAGCCAATTTCACTGTAACCGTGAACCAAGGAAAAGTGGTTTCTGTTTACTTAAACTCAACTTCGGCCACTTACTCAGTTCCTCCGACCATTAGTATTTCAGGAAATGCCACCATAGCTTGGCCTGTAAACTGCTGGCCTGCTGCCACTGCAAACATCGGGGCTAACCGACAAGTGAGTAGCTTTACAATCACCAATTCGGGTTATGGTTATGTGACTGGACCAACTGTTGCTGTTGGTACTATAAGTGGTACAGCAGCCGGAGGAACCTTTACTACTGTAGCTAGCGCTCCTTTTGCTCGCGTAGGTGCTTACAACCTGATCTTGAACTTTTTCGCTCCATCACCAGCCCCTCCTGTGGCACAAATAGATGACGCTTTTATTCCAGCTAGTAGAAAAATTAATACCCTTACCTTAGGTGGTAACGGTAACGGACTTAGCATAAACAGCAACTTAACTCTTTTTGGAACATTCCCTTTAAGTTTAACGGCAAGTGGAAATGTACCTGGAAATATTTTAAACTTAAATGGTAACAACCTAATTTGCTCTTGGCAAGGTTATGCTGGCGCTGTAAGTACATTTGGAGTAACTAATGCCTATTTAACCAATGGCTCTATGTCTGTCTATGGTCGAGGTGGAGGAACTACAGGAAGTAATTACAATTTCCCTTTTAGTGGCTATCCAAGTATATTTACCGGTAACGGAGTTGGTTTTGTCGATGGTTCGGATATTACGAATTTAACAGTTACTCAGACTGCTGCACCAAGCAGCGTTGTTGTAGGTGGAAATGCGGCTGCCTTTGGCAACAGGGCGTTTAGAGTTCAAGCCAAAACCTTTCAAACAACGAATGGTATCTCTGGAAATAATCCAACTGCTACCTTACGATATAACTCACAAGATGGTCTTACGACTACTCAAGATCAAACGTTTATTGCACAAGGCCCTTCATTAACAGGCGCTTGGAATTTACGAAGTCTTGCTTTAGGTGTAGGTGGTCCCTTAGCGGCTACAGGAACTCTTACTACAGCTACTTCAGCTACCATTCCGATTACTACTCCTGTAACGTATACAGGTGATGACTACCTTGCCTGGGCAGGCTCATCAGCTACAATAGATAGTGCAGGAGTCTCTCCTACAACTCTTTGTGCTAGCTCTGGGTTTTTTACAATAACAGGCACCAATTTGCTTGGGGTGAGTGCTGTGTTTATTGGAGGTACACCAGTAGCCAACTTTACCATTGTTTCTAGTACTCAAATTACTGCAACCGCTGGTAATGGACCGAATGGTGTTGTTTCTATCGTAAAAAATGGACAAACAGTTGTAGGCACTCAAATCATCACGCTTAATGCATCTCCTGCAGTTCCAACAGCACTGCCGGCAAATAACACCGTATTACTTGGTGCAACTGCAGTTTATACAGCTACAGGTACTGGAGGAACGTTGAATTGGTATAACCAACCTTTTGGTGGAGCCATTCTAGGAAGCGGAACATCATTCACAACACCTCCGAATTGTGCTTCAGGATCATATTATGTGGCTGAAAACAACGGTTCATGTGATGGACCGCGCTTTCAAGTAAGCATTACAGTAAGTCCTTTCACCATTGCTTCATCCAATGCTAGTTTTTGTGGATCGCTTGGATCAACGTCAGCACTTACATTGACTGCAACACCTAACGACCCATCTATTTCTTATGGTTGGACAGCCAACGTAACGACAGCGGTTATTACCAATAATTCTCTACCTGTAGCGAATGCGACCATTACAGAAACCTCTGACTTTTACATGACGGCTACTGCTAATGGTTGTAGTGCTACTGCAGCACCAATTTCGATTGGTGTTTACAATTTCCCTGCAATCACGCCAACAGCGGTTCCGAGTACGATTTGCGGTGGAACTTCTGCTACCCTAGCAACAGGCTTAAGCGCCTCTAACTTTGCTGCTATTTGTATTACACCGGCAGCTATTCCTGCGCCAACTCAAAACTTTACAAATTTGGTATTGAATGGTATTTCTCAAGTTCCTTTAGCATCAGGTACCCTTGATGACGGTGGATGGGGAGGTATTCCTATCGGTTTCAACTTCAACTTCTTTGGAACCACTTATACGACGATCAATGTTGGAACTAATGGTGTCCTTCAGTTTGGGGCCTACAATGGTAACTTTGCTGGTGGATTAGGTGACTTTGTGATCGGTGCTTTGCCGAATACTGTGGATCCTTTAGCAGCAATATACGGTTGTGCAAATGACCTTCACTGTGGTTACACTGGTGCCAATGTTAAATATTGGACAGCAGGTGTAGCGCCGAACAGGAAATTCATTGTTGATTACCAAGTATTTACCTTCGGAAACCCTTCTAGCAATAACAACTTCCAAATCATATTGTATGAAACATTAGGACAAGTAGATATTGTTGCATCAATCATCAGTTCTACCAACTCCAAATCTATCGGTGTAAATAGTCCAACAGGAACTATTGGTGCTACTGCACCAAACTGTGCTGTTACTCCGAATGCCCCTAGTTATTGGTCTGCAACAACAGCGACCATTGCAGCAGGAAGTCCGCAAGCATGGAAATTTATACCACCTGTGAATTACGCACACAATTGGACGGTAAATCCAACTACTAATCCTGCTTTAGATTCACTAAACGGAGTTAGTGTTACTACTTCATCTACAGTTCAATCACCAATAGCTTCTACAAATTACCAAGTGAGTATTACAGACCCTGTTACAGGTTGTTCTCAGGTATTCCAAACACCAGTAGTTGTATTGCCTACTCCTATTCCACCAGTTGCAGTAAATTCAGTTCAGTGTGGTACTCAAGTACCAACTGCGATCGTAAGTTGCCCAACTTGTACAGGTAATGAAACTTTTAACTGGTATACTGCAGCTACAAACGGAGCGCTTTATCAAGGTGTTATCAATGAGAATTTCAATACCTCAACGACAGGAACATTGTATGGTAATGCAGCCCTTACAGGAGCTCGTTGTGTGCTTACTGAAAATATTGCTTCGCAAGATGGCGCTTTACTTTTGGGTTCTACTGGAGTGAACTCGAATGCATATAACATAAACTTTGATTTCCAAGTAGGCCCATCTGATGCCTTGGGTTATAATGGTGCAGACGGTTTCTCTTATTCATTTGGAGATGACGTTAGTGCTACGGCAACAACACCAGCTGCAGAAAATGGCTCTGGAACTAAGATAAAGCTAGGATTTGTTTCTTATACGAACGGCGGAAGTACAGCAGGTATTTACCTTATGTATAACTGTTTAGTAGATGAGCAGACCCCAGGAACGCCAGGTGTTTTAGCTTTCTCACCAACCCTAACTTGGAAAAATACTTCAAGTCCAGTGGCGCTTAGCATGACAATAGATGCTTTGGGTCAAGTTTCAGTAAATTTAAATGGTGTACCTATCTTTAGCAATGTACCACTTCCTTCAAATTATTTACTAGAAAACAAATCAACTTGGCTTACATTATTCAAGGCAAGAACTGGAGCTGGCTTTTCAAGACACGCAGTAGACAACGTTCAGGTACAAGCACAACCTGCTCAACCTTTCACGAGCGTTCAACAAGCAGTAAGTAACACTGTAACATACTATGTTCAAACCCTAGATGGTTTATGTGGAAGTACTTCCCTTACACCAATAACTATTACAGTAAATCCAGCGCCTGCTTTTGGTATTACCTCTGCATTTAACGCTTGTCAAAATGGCTCGTATCCGTTAACGGTAACCACAGGAGCAAGTAGTTATACTAACTTCACGTGGTCACCAGCAGCCCTTTTATTCAATGATGCAGCGTTAACTTCACCTTACGTTGCTGGTACAAACGCCACAACTGTTTATTTTTCAGCGGCTACAGTGGGTGCACAACCTGCTATCACTTGCTCAGCAACAGACGGTGGAATCGGCACACTACAATGTGGCGCTTCAGCTTCAGTTAATATTAACGTTCAAGCTAATCCTATCGCGCCAATTATTGCCGCTCCAGCAAGTGCTGTATGTTCTGGCGCTACTTCTGCGATTGAGGTACAAGCGGGAGGTACTTATTGTGCCAGCGGTGCTAACTTCACTTTCGATGAAGAAATATTTAACGTAACTATAGGAACCTTAAACAATTCTAGTACTTGCCTTACCTTAGCGGGTGGTCCGGGATCTATCTTGGAGAAATATTCTAACTATACCTCAGGACCAGGTGCTCCTGCGGCACCGAATATCGCTGCTGGTGCAACTACAACAGGTTCTGTAACCATCGGGACTTGTGGAAACTTCAATTACAACAGTGGTTTGGCTGTTTTCGTAGACTTAAACCAAGATGGCGACTTTATTGATGCTGGAGAGAAAGTATACTCAAATGGCGCTTTAGCCAATTTGAACTGTTTTCCTGCTACGGCAGCTACAGTGAGTTTAATTATTCCAGCTACAGCACTTAGTGGCTTAACCAGAATGCGAATTGTTAACCAAGAAGGTATTAGTGGAGATGCTATAAATCCTTGTACTATTCAAAGTTGGGGTGAAACTGAAGACTACCTGATTAACATTACAGGTGGTGCTTCTTACAACTACACTTGGACTCCAGCTGTTGCAGGAAATTCAACTGCAGCCTCGGTTACTACTTTGCCTTTAACAGTACCAACTACTTACACTGTCGTACTGAACGATGGTACTTGCTCGAGTGCACCATCCAATGCACTTACCATAGGTATTGCTGGAACACCAGTTATCACAACTGCTGCGTCTTCGCCTGTTAGTGGCTATTGCCCAAGTGCTGCAGGATTCACCTTCGATGAAGAAATCTTCAATGTGACCCTTGGAACCATGAACAACACTAGTGACTGCTTTACGCCAGCCGGTGGACCTGGGTCTATCTTAGAAAGGTATTCAAACTTTACCTCTGGAGCAGGAGCTCCTGCGGTTCCTAACTTAGCGGCTGGATCAACCACTGCTGGATCAGTAACGGTCGGTTCTTGTGGAAACTTTAACTACACCAGTGGTTTGGCTGTATTCATTGACTTCAACCAAGATGGTGACTTTACGGATGCTGGAGAAAAAGTATTTACCAATGGTCCCTTGGCTAACGTAAACTGTGTGCCAGCTACTGCCGTTCCAATCAGTGTTACTGTGCCGGCAACAGCGGTTGGTGGACAAACCAGAATGCGTGTTGTCAACCAAGAAAGCATCTCTGGTGATAACATCACCCCTTGTACCGTTCAAAGTTGGGGTGAAACCGAAGACTATTTGGTAAACATCACAGGAGGATCTGTCAACATACCTTGTCCTGGATCTACCTTCAACCTAAGCAGTACAGCGACCAACGGCGGAGCGCCTTACACCTACGCTTGGACTGTGCTAAGTGGTTCTGCAACCTTATCCGCAGCAAACATTGCGAATCCAACAGCAGTGGTTAACACAGATGCGGTCCTACAACTGACTGTTACTGATGTATGTGGTTCAGTGGTTACATCAACCGTTGCAGCAGACATTGCTGAAAACCCAATCACCATAACACCAGCTAATTCAACTATTTGTATCAACAGTAGCACCACCTTAACCGCAGCCAACGGCAGCAACTACACGTGGACGCCAACCAATGATCTAAGTGCTAGCAATACAGCGGTTGTTGTCGCTAATCCGACAAGTACTGTAACCTACACAGTGAATGGTACCTATGGAATCGGATGTTCGGGATCAACCAATACCACGGTTACCGTAAATCCATTACCTGTTGTGAATGCAGGTCTAGACCAAACGGTTTGTTTGAATACGCCTGTAGTGCTAAACGGTGCTGGTGCAACAAGCTACACATGGAATAACAACGTAAGTAACGGTGTTGCCTTTACGCCTGCTTCAACTGCCGTTTACACGGTAACAGGAACAGATGCCAATGGATGTGTGAATCAAGACCAAGTTACTATATCCGTTAATGGATTACCGGGAGTAAGTGCAGGTCAAGACTTTGCTATCTGTAATGGATTTGGAGCTACTTTAACCGGTAACGGAGCAAACAGTTATACATGGAACAACAACGTAAACAATGGTGTCGTATTCTTCCCGAATACCACTCAAAGTTATGTGGTAACTGGAACAGGTGCTAATGGTTGTTCTAACCAAGATACCATAACCATTACCGTTAACAACACACCAGTCGTTTCGTTAACCAATGGTGGAAGTTCTTGTGCAAACGGAACCGTAGCCTTATCTGCTACAACCACTAACGCATATGGCGGCTTCTGGTCTGCTACCAATGGAGGTGGTGTTCTTTCACCAAACGTATCCAACAGTAATGTGGTTTATAACGCAAATCCTTCAGACCCATCAACGGTTAACTTTACCTATGTAGCCTTTAACCAATGTGGATCTACTACAGCTAATACCACAATCTCGGTCTTAGGTTTACCTACAGTGAACGCTGGTCTAAACCAAACAGCATGTGCCAACAGCAACGTTACCTTAACGGCAACTTCTAATGGAACAGTAGTTTGGAACTCAGGTTTACTTGACGGTGTGGCGTTTTTAGCTGCACAAGGAACCACGAGTTATATAGCTACAGCGACAGGAGCTAATGGCTGTACAAATACAGATACTGTTACGGTAACAGGTCTAGCACTACCTAACGTAGGAGCTGGTCAAGACCAAACCGTGTGCGCAGGAGAAAGTGTTACATTAAACGGAAGTGGTGCGAATAGCTATGCTTGGAGCAACAACGTTATCGACGGTGTTCCTTTCACGCCAACTGCAACTGGACAGTACACTGTAACAGGAACTGGAAGTAATGGTTGTTCCAACCAAGACAACGTTAGCGTAACTGTAAATGCGTTACCAAATGCTATCGTTATAAGTGCGGACCCAGTTACCTTGGTAGCGTCTCCTGCTGGAGCAACTTATCAGTGGATCAATTGTGCAACAGGACAGGCGATTGCAGATGCAGACAACGACACCTTAGTAGCTACTTCAAACGGAGGTTACGCTGTAATTGTAACGAATGCAAGTGGTTGTTCAGATACTTCTGAATGTACCATTGTCGATCAAGTTGGCATCTACTTCCCAGAATCTGCCTTTATTGGATTATATCCTAATCCAACCAATGGCATAGTTACACTAGAATTGCCTGCAGATGATGGAGCAATTGCAAATGTATTTGATTCACAAGGGAAATTGATTATCAGTATATCCAATGCTAAAAACGGAGAACAATTTGACTTGAGTGCCTTAAGCACAGGGATCTACACTTTCCGAGTGACCTTGAATAACTTAACACACATTCAAAAAGTCGTTAAGCATTAAGAACATAAAAAAGGCTCCCAATAGGGAGCCTTTTTTAAACACGCGAAAGCAAAGAAGAATTTATTTTCCTCTATCTAATTATAAACTTTAATGCTTTAAGGAAAATTAAAGTATATTAAATTTAAAGCAAATACAAATATTAAAATTTGGATTAATCAATATTTTTTTTCATTCGCAAAGATTTAAAACAGTTAATATGACACAATTTACTCAACAAACAGCAAAGAACAACTTTAGTTTTTTAAATCAAAATTTAGTACGAACGAACTTCTTCGGAGCTTCTTCTTTGTTCATTAAAGCCTTAATGCTTGCATTTTTTCTACTGGCAACAACAATGTCTTCGTTGGCTCAAAATACTGCAACAATTGGTTCGGGAACTACTGCTACCACATCCACTGGAAGCGACCCTATTTGGGGTTACTGGGAGTCTTTTAGATACCAGGTTGTTTATACAGCCTCAGAATTAAATGCAGCAGGAATGGCTCCAGGAGCTTCAATTTCAGCTTTGGGGTTTTCTATTTTGGGAGATTATGGAGGAGGAAACCTCCTGGGCTATACTATTAAAATGGGACATACAACAGCAACCAACTCCGCAGCCCATGACGCATCTACTACTTCAACTGTGAAAAATGCGTTTAGTTACAATCCTTCGGTTACTGCTGCAGGAGCTTTTGATATGATTACTTTAGATGCCTCATTTGTTTGGAATGGAACAAGTAACATATTGATTGATATCTGCTCTTCAGGTCCTAATCCATATGCTTCCCCTTATGGTGCAGTAAGAACAATTGCCTCATTTACAACAAATGGTTCCCGAAGTATTGGGAATGATGGAGCAGGTAGTCTATGTGGAACAACTACTTCATCAACGAATAGCACTAAACCACAAATTAGATTTACATGGGGGGCGGCAGGACCTTGTTCTGGCACTCCAAATACACCAAGCATATCAGGTGCTACCTCAGCATGTGCTGGTGTCAACTTCAATTTATCATCTGCTGGTGCGAGCTCAGGAACTGGAATAAGCTATCAATGGCAAAGTTCAACGAACGGTGGAGCTTCATGGAGCCCTATATCAGGGGCAACTGCAACTTCATTAACAACTAACGCAAGTACCAATACACAATATCAATTGGTTACCACCTGCAGCGCCAGTGGACTTACAAGTACATCTGCCGCTTATAGTGTAACTATTTCCTCATTTTCAGCATGTACCTGCTTTACCTACCCCGCTATTTATTCATCGAGTACTTTCGATGAAGAAATTAGCAATGTTACTGTTGGAAGCATGAACAATTCATCTAATTGTTCAGTTGCAGCTACTGGTCCAGGTTCAATTTTAAATCGATATGCCAATTATGCTGGGGTGATCGCTGGTCCCTCTGCCATGCAAACAGATGTTGTCAATTTTAGTTTAACACAAACTTCATGTGGCGGAAACTATGGTTCGTTTTTCCAAATTTACCTGGATTGGAATCAAGATGGTGACTGGCTAGATGTTGGTGAGCAGGTTTATTCACAAGGTGCTACTGTAAATGGTAACCAAACTGTTACTGGATCTTTCACGGTTCCTGCCGGGGCTACCGTTGGGGTTACACGAATGAGGGTTGTACATATTGAAACATTTTCAGCATCCACAACGAACTATGCACACACCGCATATAGCTATGGTGAAACAGAAGATTATTGTTTTACGGTAAATCAATTGGTTACCTGTTCTGGTACTCCAAATGCAGGTGTCGCAGGCATCAGTATTGCAAACGGATGTTCTGGTGCGAGTGCCACTTTATCAGCGTCGGGTTTATCTTCAGGAACAGGTATTTCCTACCAATGGGCCTCAGGCCCAAGTGCTACAGGACCATGGACAAATGTCGCTACCACTTCCTCAACCACCGTTAATCCTACGACAGATACCTACTACCAACTTACTACAACCTGTGGATCTAGCGGCTTAAGCAATACCAGTAATGTGGTTTCCTTTTCTGTCAATACCTGCGTAGCATCCATTACCATGACTGATCAATACGGGGATGGGTGGAACGGTGCCAGCATGAACGTACTTGTAAACGGCTCAGTGTTTCAAACCATTACATTAGCCTCAGGAGGTTCTCAAACACTTAACTTCTGTTTTCCAACCAACTCAACCTATTCCTTAGTATATACAGCAGGTGGGTTCTATCCCTCAGAAGTTGGTGTAAATATGACCGTAAATGGTACTCTAGTTTACAATGTAGGATTTGGAGGTGCCTCAGTTGGTGCCACTTTAGTTTCAGGAGTATCGTGTCCTCCAGTACCCATCATTAGTTCAATACCAAGTAGTGGATGTCCCGATGTGCCTATAAGCATCAGTGGTTCAAATTTTATTGGCACCACCGCAGTACAATTTGGAGGTGTTAACGCAGCATCGTTTAATGTGGTCAATGCAAACACTATTTTGGCTACTCCAACTGCTAATGCAACCGGAACCATTACTGTAACATCAGGTAGTGGAACTGGCAGTAGTTCAACGATTTTTACAATTTTACCCCAATCAGGCATACCCACTTTAACAGCATCACAAAACCAACTGTGCGGAACAGGTGGAACTATAACATTAAGTGCGTCAGGAGGTTCAGGAACCTACCTTTGGAGTAGCTCTCAAGGTTCACCTGGTCTAAGCAGCACCAGTGGAAGTAGTATTACCGCAGCAATTACCCAAACGAGCGCAATCCAAGTGACAGCAACCACAGTGGGAGGATGTAACAGCGGCATAGCTACAACAACTATCACCGTTTTAGCAAATCCTACAGCACCAACGATCACAAGCTCAGTTAATAGCGTATGCTTGGGAGGAACTTCAAACCTATCTGTGCAATTAGGAGCTTCAGGAATTACCTACTGCGTGCCTACCTACACTACAGGAAGTATTTTTGACGATTACATCGGAAGGGTTCAGTTAGGAACCATCAACAACGTTACCCTTGGATCGCCCGCTCCGTTTTATACTTTATATCCTAGCACTGGTAGCACCACAACATCGTTGGCTACCGGATCTACACAAACTATTTCTTTAAGTTCTGGTACCTTTCCATTCAATCAAAACATGGCTGTATGGATTGACTACAACCAAAATGGTGTGTTCTCAGATCCCGGAGAAAAATTAGGAGAAGTACTAAATGTACCTCAGTTCCCCGCAACAAGTACCATCACGTTTACGGTTCCAGGTGCAGCACTTGTCGGAGCAACACGAATGAGGGTAAGAGATGTTTATTTTTCATCCAACCTAGACCCTTGCCTAAACTATTCTTATGGAGAAACGGAGGATTACGTTGTCAATATTACAGGAACCGCAACCTACACCTATATTTGGTCTCCTGCTGTAGCAGGAAATTCAAGCGCCCCAACAGTGAGCACCCTGCCTATTACTGGATCAACTACATTCACTGCAGTGGTTAACGACGGTACTTGCTCGAGTGCACCATCCAATGCAATTACTATTGGCATTGCTGGAACACCAGTTATTACAACTGCTGCCTCTTCGCCTGTTAGTGGCTATTGCCCAAGTGCTGCACAATATACCTTCGATGAAGAAATCTTCAATGTATCACTTGGAACCATGAACAACACTAGTGACTGCATTACGCCAGCCGGTGGCCCTGGGTCTATCTTAGAAAGGTATTCAAACTTTACCTCTGGAGCAGGAGCTCCTGCGGTTCCTAACTTAGCGGCTGGATCAACCACTGCTGGATCGGTAACCGTAGGTACATGTGGAAGCTTTAATTACACCAGTGGTTTGGCTGTATTCATTGACTTCAACCAAGATGGTGACTTTACAGATGTTGGAGAAAAAGTATTTACCAATGGTCCCGTGGCTAACGTAAACTGTTTGCCTGCTACTGCCGTTCCGATCAGTGTTACTGTGCCGGCAACAGCGGTTGGCGGACAAACTAGAATGCGTGTTGTGAACCAAGAAAGCATCGCCGGTGATAACATCACCCCTTGTACCATTCAAAGTTGGGGTGAAACCGAAGACTATTTAGTCAACATCACAGGAGGAGCTGTTAACATCCCTTGTCCTGGAGCTACCTTCAACCTAAGCAGTACTGCAACCAACGGTGGAGCGCCTTACACCTACGCTTGGACTGTACTCAGTGGTTCTGCAACCTTATCCGCAACAAACATTTCAAATCCAACAGCAGTGGTTAACACAGATGCAGTCCTACAACTGACTGTTACGGATGTATGTGGCTCGACAACGACCTCTACGGTTGCGACCAACATAGACGAAAACCCAATAGCAATAGTACCTGCCAACTCGGTGATTTGTATCAACGACATAGCGACACTAACTGCTTCTAACGGTAACAACTACACGTGGGCGCCAAGCAACAACTTAAACACAACGAATGGTGCAGTGGTTTCAGCCACTCCAAGCACAACAGAAACCTACACGGTAACTGCAAGCTATGGCATCGGTTGTACCGGGACAGCCAATACGACGATCACGGTTAACGCATTGCCAATCGTGGATGCGGGTCCAAATCAAACCTTGTGTGCTCAAAATTCTGCAACAGTTAGTGGAAGTGGAGCCTCTACCTATGCATGGGACAATAACATTAGTAACGGTGTTGCCTTCACCCCTACCGCTACCGCTACCTACACGGTTGTTGGAACAGATGCCAACGGGTGTACCAATACAGATCAAGTACAAGTGGTAGTCAATGCCTTGCCGAATGTCATTGCAGGAATCAACCAAACATTGTGTGCAGGAACTGCAGTAACCTTGAGTGGTGCAGGAGCAGTAAGCTACAGTTGGGATAACAGCATAAACGATGGTGTGGCATTTACGCCAACAGCAACCAATAACTATACAGTAGTTGGAACAGATGCCAACGGATGCACCAATACAGATACAGTACAAGTGGTGGTTAATGCCTTACCTATCGTGATTGCTGGAATCAACCAAACCGTTTGTGCGGGAACTGCTGTAACCTTAGTTGGTACAGGAGCAGTTACCTACAGTTGGGATAACAGCATAAACGATGGTGTGGCCTTTACACCAACAAATACCGCTACCTATACCGTTACTGGAACAGATGCCAACGGGTGTATTGATACTGATCAATTACAAGTGGTCGTTAATGCCTTACCTATTGTGATTGCTGGAAATAGCCAAACAGTTTGTATCGGAACTGCAGTGACCTTGAGTGCTGCAGGTGCAGTGACCTATACTTGGGATAACAGCATCAACGATGGTGTGGCCTTTACGCCATCAAACACTGCCACCTATACCGTAACAGGAACAGATATCAATGGTTGTATCGATACAGATCAAGTACAAGTTATTGTTAACCCTTTACCAGTAACAAGTGCCGGTAATAACCAAACAGTTTGTTCAGGAACTACAGTTACTTTGGCTGGTTCAGGTGCTACAAGCTACAGTTGGAACAACAACATCAGCAACGGTGTTCCTTTTACGGCAACTTCAACGACTACTTACACTGTAACAGGAACGAATGGAAATGGCTGTGTTAATACGGCTCAAATGACGGTTATTGTTAATACACTTCCAGTAGTAACAGCAGGTAGTAATCAGAGTGTATGCCCAGGAACAGCCGTTACATTGAATGGTTCAGGAGCCCTTTTTTACAGCTGGAACAATGGTATAAGCAATGGATTACCATTTACGCCAAGTGCTACAACAACCTACACAGTAACTGGAACGGCAAGTAACGGATGCAGCAATACAGCACAGGTACAAGTAATCCTAAATGCTTTACCAACAGTTAGTGCAGGCAGTAATCAAACTATCTGTCCAGGTGCATCAGTAACTTTAAGTGGTTCAGGTGCTGCAAGCTATTCATGGAACAACAGTGTGAGCAATGGTGTGGCTTTCACCCCTACTGCCACCACAACCTACACCGTAACTGGTACAAATGCTAATGGATGTTCAAATACAGCACAAACCACAGTAACTATCAATCCAATTCTAACTGTTAATGCTGGCCCAGATGTGATGAGTTGCACAGGAGAAACGGTGGTTTTATCAGGACAAGGAGCAAATACTTATACTTGGTCTAACGGTGTACAAAATGGACAAGGATTCGTGCCTACCGCCACAGGAGTATATAGTGTGAGTGGAGTCGATAGTTTTGGCTGCACGGGTACAGATCAAGTAACCGTTTACGTTAATTCAGCAAGTAGTTCCACTGTAACAGCACTAGCCTGTAATACCTATGAACTGAATGGACAGACCTACAACCAAAGCGGAACCTATAGCCAAACCATTCCAAATGCCTTTGGTTGTGACTCTACGATTACACTGAACCTTACCTTGGATACACCTTTAAGTACACCAATAGTAACAGTTAGTAGCGGAGAATTATTCACCAACGGGCAAGCAAACACCTCTTACCAGTGGATCTTCTGTAATTCTGGATTCCCAATTAGCGACGAAACTGATACCTTGTATGTTCCGAATTTAAATGGACAGTTTGCGGTTACAGCAAGCAACTCATGCGGTTCATCTACTTCAGCTTGTGTTACTATAAATTACATGGGAGTTGAAGAAGCTAAGGTTCCTTCACTAAATCTTTATCCGAATCCCACCTTTGATTATGTTTATTTTTCTGGAGATATCAATGAAGGAACAGACTATGAATTAACAGATGCACAAGGTAGAATCATCTTGGTTGGTAAGTTATTATCTGATAAAAACATCAACTTATTCGATATGTCAACTGGTCTTTACTGGATTAAATTTAAAGGATACCAACCATTACAAGTCGTTAAGCAATAAGAGCTGAAACAATAGTTAAAGAATACAAAGGGGCTTCGGCCCCTTTTTCATTAAAAATAAATGGGTTTTGCATACACCTTACCCTGTTGAAATAACAAGGCAGGGAAAGGAATCTTTATCATATTCAAATGAGACAAGACCTTTTTTAGCGTAGGATTCTTAATAGGAAGCCTAGTTAGATCGACATCCAATGAAAATAAGAACTGTCGCGAAGCCTTAAAATCCAAGTATAGATTTTCATCTCCCACCAATTTTTGATCAACGCTATAGCCAAAACTTAAACAAAGCCAATTCATTTTTTTTACCTTAGATGACCATGCGCCGATTGGTAAACTTAGCCAATACGTTTGACCGTTATAATCTTTTAAGAGCTGTTCAGAAAAATTAGAACCCAAGATTTCAGGGCGAACCTTAGCATAGGGAGAAGGGCTAAATGAAAATTTAGGAATCACAAGTTGCTTTTTAAATACTAATTCCTGCGTTAAATAAAGAGCGCCACCAGAGAAATTGGCAACAACATCATATCCAGAGAACCCCCACTCTGAATTATAAGCATCCATTAGTTCTAGTGCCGTAAGGTAGGACATACCGATTGAAAAACCTATCCAAGGATATGATTTTTTAGCACCAGACCATCGAAAAACCTCCCCCGTTTTTTGACTTAAGACATAAGCAGAAAAAGCATGACCACACTTATCCATTTGCAGCCAATTTCTACTGTCATTAAAAAAATGAAAATTAGATTTTGGATAATCTTTATACCAGACATTATGTAAGGCAATCAAACTAGATGAATAGACTAGCCCAGAAGTAGTTGATGCGATAAGCAAGCGTTTCTTGTATATTAAAGAATCATTTTGACCCACTTGGCCATCGATCCAATGACAAATTAGTACGAAAGAGAATAGAAAAAATAATCTCATGATAAATCGAAGGTAGGAATAAATAAGAAATTGCATCGTTAAGCCGATGCAAATTATACTTTTGTATTAAATTAAACATAACTATGGAACAAGCAAGAAAAGATTGGAATGACATAAAGAGCAATGACAGCTGGTCTATTTTTAAAATCATGTCTGAATTTGTCGAAGCCTACGACCGCATGTCGAAGATCGGGCCTTGCATTTCTATTTTTGGATCAGCGCGAACCAAAGAGGAAAACCCATACTATGGTTTATCTGTAGACCTAGGCGAACGATTAGCAGAAAAGGGATTTGGGATCATATCAGGTGGAGGACCCGGCATTATGGAGGCAGCTAATAAGGGCGCTCAAAAAGGAAAAGGCCCATCGGTTGGTCTTAACATCGATTTACCCTTCGAACAACACCACAACCCATACATTGACCAACAACACAATTTAGAATTTGACTATTTCTTTGTACGTAAAGTGATTTTCGTGAAGTATTCACAAGCTTTTGTTATTATGCCAGGCGGCTTTGGCACCTTGGACGAGTTCTTCGAAGCCATTACTTTAATCCAAACAAATAAAATTGCACGGCGCCCTATCGTATTAGTTGGCCGTAAATACTGGGCGGGACTAATTACTTGGATAGAAGAAGTAATGTTAGGAGAGGAAAATAATATTTCAGATAAAGACCTATCACTTTTTAAAATTGTAGATACCGTGGATGAGGCAGTCGCTTATATTGAAGACTTCTTCAGTTCAAATTTATTGTCTCCAAACTTCTAAAAATATCAATCACAATTAATATCTTTGTTATAGAGATTATGAAATTTTTACAAGAATCCAAGCTGTTTATTTTTTCAAAGCATTTTTTAAAGCATGCTGGATTAGTGCTATTGTTTTATATCTCCATTGTACTATTAATGATGATGTATCTTCATTTTTCAACGAATCATGGAGAGAAAATAAGCATTCCTAATTTCACAGGGATGAACTCTGAAAAAGCTATAGCCCTGATTGAAGAATTGGATTTAGCTTATGAAATAAGAGACTCCGTTTACCGCCCTGAATTACCGCAGGGAACGGTTATATTTCAATCGCCATTACCAACAAGCACCTCGCTATTATATGCTAAATCTGGAAGGACAATAAGTTTACGGGTGTCCAAAAATTCCGATTACACAGAAATGCCTAGTTTAATTGATAAGCAAATTAAATTTGCTGAGGAAATCCTAACAAATCGCGGGCTCAAGTATATTATAAAATATAAAGCTACAAGCGAAGCCAATGGTGCTGTTCTCGAGCAATTATTTAGAGGTAAGAAGGTGACAGGTGGTTCTAAAATACCAATTGGTTCTCGTATTACATTAATTGTTGGACAAAATGATATGGGAGAACCCATTTTGACACCTGATTTAATCGGCAGGTCTTATTTCGAAAGCATGTCTATTTTAAATTCACTCGGAGTAAGCTATATGTTTATTTGTAGTGACTGTTCAAGCCAAGAAGACTCTCTTGCAGCGCGCGTTATTCTGCAAAGTCCTGAATTTATTTCAGACAGTTTAACCATCCCAAAATCTACTCCATTTACAATTACATTGCGCAAAAATATAGAGGAAATAATAGAAAATCAAGATTAAATGAAAAAGATCCTTGTACTTTATTTCACGCTATTTTTTATACAAAATTGTATTTCGCAAGGCATTAGTATAGGGGAAATAAGTCAGAATTTAAGCATTATTCCACTTAGTATAAAAAAAGACTTACATTCGATAGATAGTACATTCGTTTATGCTATCGATACGATTTCCCTTCCTTTTTTTGATGATTTTTCTTCCGATAAATTTCAATCATACAGCCCTAATTTTAATGACCCTAGCACCACAAGCCAACTATATTTCCGCTTAAAAGATGCTGCAACAAATGTGGTATTAAATAACGATGCTTTATTTACTAATCAAGCAACATTTCGGAGGATCTATAATGCAACAACGTCAACAACAAACGACATCCCTTTTTCGGACACCTTGATTAAAGTTGGTAATTTATTGCAATATCCAGTCGTTTATAACACGCTCAGTTTGTATCCTCCTTATTACATTTACGATACGATCGGTATTCCAGACATTAGCGATACCATTTGGATCACAAACCCTGCTTATTTTCAAGATTCAGCAAGGCAATTTTTTCAAACTATTTCTGATTCGTCAAAAATTTGGATTGACCACTTTGCCTATCATAATTATCGCTTCGGTGTGAATCCGAGGTCTTTAGGTGTTGCTACTTTTGACGGTTTGAATGAAAATGGATACCCCTACCAAATTGGAACAAATGTTACAAATTATGGAGACAAACTAACTTCGAAGCCTATTAATATGGGGAATTATGACGCCTCAGATTCGGTCTATTTTAGTTTTTTATATCAGCCACAAGGATTTGGCGATGTCCCCGAAAGTGGTGATTCATTGCTCTTGGAATTTTACGCACCAGATTTAAGTCAATGGTTTCATGTTTGGAGTGTTTCGGGTGGGCCTACCATTCCATTTAAGGCAGTGCATGTAGCTATAATGGACAGTAAATTCTTCAAGCCCGGTTTTCAATTTAGGTTTCGTAATTATGGTGGATTATCTGGTGCGCTTGACCACTTTCACATCGATTATGTTCACCTGAGAAACCTGTCAAATGTCAATGACACCACCTTTAAAGACTTTGCTTTCTCCTATCCAATCAATTCGCTTTTGAAAACGTATACATCAGTTCCATGGGACCATTATAAGGCGAGCAATGGCAGTAAAATGACCGATTCATTATATGTTAATTTATATAACGGAAGTACCTCAGCTGAGAACTATCAAAATGGGCAAGTCACCATTTACAATAATAATGTGCAGCAAGGCTTATATGTTCTTCCGGGGTTTCTTTTGGCGGAAGGGCAGATTAACTATGATCCTAGCTCATTTTTAAATTCCTACCATGACCTTAGTACGGGATATGAATACAGTAGAATATTATCGGGTATTTCTCAAGAATTTGATGTCGTAAGTTTGGCGTCGGCGCAATTTCCGAATTTATATCAAAATGACTCCACTTCCTTTAAGCAGCGATTTTCAAATTACTACAGCTATGATGATGGATCAGCAGAGGCCGCATTTGGTCCGACGGGAACGCAAGCGCGCTTAGCCATTCAATTTGATGCTTACGAAGCAGACTCGCTAATAGGGATAGATTTATGTTTTATGCCCTCAGTGATTGATGTTTCCCAGAAACTATTTTTGCTAACCGTTTGGGATAATGACAATGGCCAACCGGGAAATGTATTGTATGAAGACGATGCCTTTTCACCGCGGCAACCAAGCTATGTTAATGGGCAAAATAACTACCAAACCTATTATTTCACGGATACGGTGAAGATTGCTGTTGGAACGACATTTTTTGTGGGCTGGAGGCAATTAGATCCTGAACGTTTAAATTTAGGCTTAGATAGAAATATTGATAATAATACAACCATTCGCTATTCGGTTGACGGAGGGGACAATTGGTTTACCGCGCCCTTTAGTGGATCGGCCATGTTGCGACCTATTTTTTCGACACAATTAGATGCGATCTTAAACAGCCCTGAAATAACAGAAAACTCCTTAACTATTTACCCTAATCCGACAAAAGATATACTCAATGTATCCTTTGATCATGGACAACTTTTCCCAATCTATGTGTACAACCAACTTGGTCAGCTAATTGTTACCTCAGTATCAGACATCATTGACCTTACGCCTTTTAATGCAGGGGTATATTTTATTAGTAGTCCAAGCTACACTTCGAAGGTCTATAAAGTAATCAAGCAGTGATAGAAGATGTTGGGTTAGAACCCGAAGATGAATTATTTGAACATCATCGATTTAGTGCAGATCCGGGCCAAGACCTACTTCGAATTGATAAATTTTTATTAGATCGAATTCCGAATACCTCAAGAAACAAAATTCAAGTTGCAGCAAGAAACGGCAATGTGTTAGTGAACGGCACTGTTGTTAAACAAAACTACCGCGTAAAGCCACACGATATTATTTCAATCGTGATGCCCTATCCGGTGAGGGAAATTGAACTCATTGCACAAGATATTCCCATTCAAATTGTTTACGAAGATGACACCCTTGTAGTGGTCAATAAATCGGTTAATATGGTTGTTCATCCTGGCTATGGTAATTATTCTGGCACATTGCTCAACGCCTTGATTTTTCATTTTAATAATTTGCCTTCCATGCCAAAAAACTATTATGGAAGACCCGGACTTGTGCACCGAATAGATAAAAATACCTCTGGAGTTTTATTAGTTGCAAAAACAGAAGATGCCTTAACCCACTTGGCAAAACAGTTTTACGATAAAACAACCGAAAGAACTTATTGGGCATTAGTTTGGGGAGATGTTAAAGAAGGCGGAACAATTACAAAGCATGTAGGAAGATCATTAAAAAACAGAAAAGTAATGGCCGTATTTCCAGATGGGGAAACCGGTAAACATGCCGTTACACATTATTCGGTATTAAAAAATTATGGGTGGGCAAGCTTACTCGAATGCCGACTTGAAACAGGTCGAACGCATCAAATTCGAGTTCATTTACAATCTATCGGTCATCCACTCTTTAATGATCCAGAATATGGGGGAAATAAAATTTTACGTGGACCAAATACAACCACCCACAAAAAATTTATTGAATCTTGCTTTGAATTGCTTCCTGGTCAAGCACTTCATGCGAAAACATTGGGGTTTATACATCCTGAAACAAAGGAAAAAATGGCCTTTTCTTCGGCCTTAAATGAAGGTATGGAAACTTTAATTCAACGTTGGGAAGGATATACAATGGTAAATTAATTTTTTTTTTTTATTTTTGTTAGCCTTATTAAATTTTAACTGCATTTTAAAATCAATTTATGAAGACAATAATACTAATCACCATTATCAATTTAGCGTGTTTTACCGTTTTAAATGCTCAGGCAGTTGTTCCTAAATATATTTCTGAAGCTGTCAAATCATTTGACGGCGGGCGTTATTTTGAAGCTTTGCCAAAGTTACAGGCCGCCTACACAAAATTAGGCGTTAAGGGTAAAAGTATTTCGCAAAAAGGCGATATGGCATTTAAAGTGGCTGAATGCTATAGAAGCATGGAGCAATATGACAAAGCAAACGAGTGGTATGGGTCCTCTATCGAATTAAAATACTACGAAATTCAACCTTCGCTTTATTTTTGGCAAGCTGAAATGCAGCGAATGATGGGGCAATTTGATAATGCCATTAAAAATTACAGAGAATATAAAAAGCGAAAGTCGGCAAGTGATCTTTCTCATGATGTTGAATCGGCAATTAAGTCTTGTGAGATGTATAAAGATTTCGATGCCGAAGAATCTCGTTTTGTCATTAAATGCGAGGTGAAATTAAATAAAAAAGAATTTGATATGGCCCCTTCTTTCATCGATAAGAAAGGCGCTTCCTTAGTATTTGGAACAAGTAGAGAAGATATTACCTCAACAGCAAGAGATCCTATAACTGGTGAAAAATTCATGGATTTATGGACGGCGGAATTTGACGCTAAAGGAGCGCTAATTAATTTTAAGAGCATTGATAATAATAATCTCATTAATACAGCCGATAATGAAGGAACAGGCTGTATGGATTCAAAGTTCAAAACACTTTATTTTACAAGATGCCCTACGAAAGCTAAATTTAATTTAGGCTGTGATATTTGGAAAGCTGATAAAATTGGTGGTGATGAATGGGAAAATGTTACTAAAATTACCCTAAAAACTAATGACACCATTTCTGTTGGTCACCCATGTATTACTGCAGATGGATTGATGTTAATTTTCGCAAGTGATATGCCTGGTGGAATGGGTGGTAGAGATTTGTGGTACGTTATGTATGATAAAAAGAATAAGGTTTGGGACTCTATTCCTAAAAACATGGGCAAATCAATTAATACGACAGGAAATGAATTGTTTCCATCTTTAGGTTCCAACGGTAAACTTTATTTTGCAAGTGATGGGCATCCAGGTATTGGTGGTCTTGATATTTTTTATGCTACAAGAATTAATATAAACGGAGAAAATACCAAGGAAAACCCTGCTTCATGGGAAAACCCTACCAACATGATGTACCCAATTAATTCTACCGCAAATGATTATGCTATGGCAGATTTTGATGGTACGAAAGGTTATTTTACTTCCGAAAGAAGAATTGGTACCAATAAAGAATATACGCCTGATATTTGGAGTTTTTCTATCCCACCATTACTTTTTGATCTACGTGTAGTGGTTTACGAAGCAGGTAAAAAAGTTAAAAAACTTTCAGATGCAAAGGTTGTTGTAACCGGAAGTGACGGAAGTCTTTGGGAAGGATTAACCAATGAAAAAGGGACAACAATTAAATGGGATAAGAAACAAGATGGTACACGCTATATCAATGGTGAGGTTAGTTATTCTGTTATTGCATCAAAAGATAAGTATTTTGAAAATAGTAAAGGAGCAAAATGCACCACTGTTGGTTTAGATAAAAACCAAAGTTTTTTATTAGAAATCCCTCTTTTACCTAAGTACGAACTTAGGACACCAGAAATCAGATATTATTTAGACAAGTGGACCTTTGTTGATGACAATTCCATTAAATCAACTGACTCATTAAAGTTTTTAGATAGTCTACTTACTAATTATCCAGACATTACAATTGATTTGTACTCGCATACAGATGCTAGAGCTACTGATAAACATAATCAAGCATTGTCTGAAAACCGCGCAAAAGCAGTATATGTATATCTAGTAGACAAAGTAGGTATTGATCCAAGAAGAATAAAGCCTTCAGGTAAAGGTGAGTCCTCTCCTGCAAAATGGATTGATGAAAGTGGAGTGGAAGTAATTCTTACAGAGGAATATATTAATCAGTTTAAAGTAAGTGACAACGTGAAATTTGAAAAATTACACCAAATTAATCGTAGAACAGAGGTTAAAATTACCAGTGAAAATTTCAATCCCCAAACAGCACCTCCTGCTGATCCGATGTGGAAAGTATTTACTGATCCATTGCCTCGATAAGTATTTCAAAGCGTTCTTCGGAACGCTTTTTTTTTGTATCTTTAATTATCATGTCCTTATTAATTAAAGAAGACTACATTCATTATTTATGGAAAATGAAATTACTTACCCTGCATAAATTCACGGGTAAAAATGGTAATCATATTGAAGTAATTGATGTTGGAGTACATAATGAGCAAAACTCAGGCCCGGATTTTTTAATGGCTAGCATACGGATAAATGATGTGGTTTGGTATGGTCATGTGGAAATACATGTTATGGCATCAGATTGGTACAAGCATCAGCACCACAAGGACAAAAGCTACGACAATGTGATATTACATGTCGTTTACAAAAATGATAAGCCAGTTGTTCAGAATGGCTTTTTAATTCCGACAGTTGAAATTTTAGAAGGTTTCGATTGGATACATTATTCCAACTACCTTAATTTCTTTAAGCATCGAAGAGCCATCTTATGTTCCCGTGATTTTAAAAATGAATACTTAAATGAATACAAGCAGCAACAGCGAAAAGTATTCTTTGGGCGCATAGAACGAAAATCCTATGTAAAGCCAGGCACATTTCATCAAGATATTTTTAATAAACTTATCGCTCGTGTTTTTGGCGGTAATACAAATGGTGACCATTTTGAAGCGCTGATCGCAAGACATACTGAACAAATAGAGAATCAGAATTACTCAGTTCAATTTCCTTTAAAAATAAAGAATTTAGCTCCACAATGGCCCATACTATCCGTCAGCGAGCTGGATTGGGTAAGGAAGGGCCATCGACCCCAAAGCAATGCAAATAAGAGACTCGATGAATGGCAATTATTTTTAAATAATTATAGAATCGAAGAAGAGATTGCCTACATAGGACAAAAAATCGATGTTACCGCTACCATTATGAGATTAAAAAGTAAGCTAAAGGGAAAGCATTCCAACTTCATAATTGATAATTTAATCATTAATGCATTGCTTCCTTATCTTTATCGCTGCTCAATACTAAGCGCGCAAACAATAGATGCCTCAGAATGGATTAAAATCTATCAAAATTTACCCGCTGAAGACAATAAAATAACCCGGGAATGGCAAAAAATTGGGTTGGAAATAAAAAACGCCTATGAAAGCCAAGCCTGTTTAGAAATTTATCAGCAATTTTGCGTACGAAAACAATGTTTAACTTGTCAAGTAGGCAAAAAAATCTTGTGTAAATGAAACGCCTCATACAAAAAATTACTTTTTTCTTTGAAATGCAATCTTATGGTGTGTGTGGATGGATTGCTAGAAAAATCGGTATTAGTACCTATAAAGTAAGACTAGGATTTATCTATTTTTCATTTTTAACATTTGGGTCACCTGTTTTACTTTATTTAATTCTTGCTTGGATTCTTGAGCATAAGCATTATTTTAAATTACAACGTAAAAGAAAAACATCAATTTGGGAAATATGATTGTTTTAATTACAGGCAGTAATGGCCTTTTGGGACAAAAAATTGTAAAGCAATTACTCAATTCCAAGGTTCAATTTATAGCAAGCTCTCAAGGAGATAATCGTAATCCAGATTGTCCTGAAGAGTTTTATCGAAAGATGGACATATCTTCACATGTAGAAATTAGCACTGTTTTTCAAGAGATAAAACCAACACATGTTATTCATACCGCGGCTTTAACGAATGTTGATTATTGCGAATTAAATCCCGAATTATGCTATGCTATAAATGTAGCTGCCACTTTAATAGTAATTAAAGAAGCATCAAAAATAAATGCCCATTTTCAATTACTTTCTAGCGATTTTATTTTTGATGGAGAAAATGGACCATATGCAGAAACGGATACCCCTAACCCACTAAGTCACTATGCCAAATCGAAATGGCAGGCAGAGCAATTATTGCATTTGGGTTCTTATAAAAATTGGTCAATCGTTCGAACAATTATTGTTTATGGACAGGGACATAATCTTTCGCGATCTAATTTAATTTTATGGGCCAAAGGATCTTTATTAGCGCAGCAAGAAATCTCAGTCATTGATGACCAATTCAGAGCGCCAACTTGGGCTGATGATTTAGCATGGGCATGTATTAGAATATGCCAATTAGGAAAACTGGGGGTTTATAATGCCTGCGGACCAGAAACGCTTTCGATTTATGACATCGTATTGCGAATCGCAACTTTTTACAATTGCGATAAAAATTTAATAAAAAAAACAAACAGCAAAGACCTAAATCAAGCTGCTATAAGACCTCCAAAGACAGGGCTGGTATTAACAAAGTCCTTCAATGAATTTGGATATAGCCCCAAATTATTAGAAGAAACACTGAAGCTTTTAGATTAATAATACAAAAAAAATAATATCTTTAGCACTTATAAAAACAGTTTCCGCAGGAAAAAATTTACATAACCATGAAAAAATTATTCAATAAAAAATCGATCCCTCTCTTATTACAAGAAGCGCAAGCTAATGAACACGGATTAAAAAAGACACTTGGTATGTGGTCTCTAATTGCCCTAGGAATTGGCGCAATTATTGGTGCTGGATTATTTGTAAATACTGGAAGAGCCGCCGCAGAAGCTGCTGGATCTGGGGTAACATTATCCTTTGCTGTTGCCGCTATTGGCTGTGCTTTTGCCGGATTATGCTATGCGGAATTCGCATCCACAATTCCGATTGCAGGAAGTGCCTACACCTATTCTTATGCAACGCTAGGAGAAATCGTAGCCTGGATTATTGGATGGTCATTGGTGATGGAATATGCATTGGGAGCGGCAACGGTATCTATTGCTTGGAGTGAATACCTGAATAATCTCTTGGGCGGAGCCATTCCCTATGAATGGTGTCACTCACCATTTGAACATAAGGTAGTTGGCAAGGCAACTATAAATGGCATCATGAATTTACCCGCTCTATCCATTTTGGCGATACTTACTTTATTATTGATTAAAGGGACGCAAGAATCTGCTATTATCAATGGTATTATGGTTTTTATAAAGGTTGCTATCGTTTTGATTTTTATCGTTGTTGGTTGGAGCTATATCAAACCCGAAAACCATACTCCTTATTTAATTCCAGAAAGCACTATTGGGCATGAAGGCATTTTTAAATGGGGTTGGGGCGGCGTTCTCGGCGGAGCAGCTATTGTCTTTTTTGCTTTCATCGGTTTTGATGCCGTATCAACAGCAGCGCAAGAAGCAAAGAATCCCAAAAGAGATATGCCTATAGGTATCCTGGGCTCATTAATTGTATGTACTATCTTATATATTTTATTCGCGCATGTATTAACTGGAATAGCACATTGGTCAGAGTTTAGTAAAGGTGGAGCGGGCGGAGAAGCTTCAGTTTCATATGTTATAAAAAAAATGGTGGGTTATGAATGGCTTGGGACTAGTGTTAATATTGCCATATTAGCAGGATTTTCATCTGTAATATTAGTGATGTTAATGGGACAAACACGCGTGTTTTATTCCATGTCCAACGACGGATTACTTCCTAAACTATTTTCGGTTTTACACCCAAAATTCAAAACTCCTTATAAATCAAACTTGATATTATTACTAATGGTAGGTGGTTTTGCTGCATTTATACCGGGCAGTGTTGCAGGAAACCTTACTTCTTTTGGTACTTTGTTTGCCTTTGTAATTGTTTGTGCGGGAATAATTATGATGCGAAAAAACTTTCCACAATTAGAGCGACCATTTAAAACCCCTTTGGTGCCCTTAGTTCCTATATTAGGAATACTAGTTTGTTTAGCAATGATTGTAGCATTAGATCTAACAACCTTGTCGGTAGCTGCGGTTTGGATGTTAGTTGGACTTCTTATTTATTTTGGGTATAGTAAACACCACAGTAAGTTACGAAAAGAAGGCGATAAGTAATTTCTTCGCGATAAAATAATTCAAAAAATTATCGTTTAGTAATTTGTGACTCATGATCCCCCTTTATATGTTTCTCCAAGGAGCCGAAAAGGGGTTGCTTTCTTCTTTTTTATTTGCTTAATAATCATTTTCCTTCCGAGAATTGTCCGGTCTTTTGACAAACCATTGAAAATAACTATTTCTAGATCGAAGATTGCGGATTTTGAAAAACGCAGAAAGGAATATTATCAAAAGACATCGTACGTTAAAAGCGGAAATAGATATAAAGTGCCTCCGCTGCGATTTGACCCTAATAAATATGAAAAAGTAGATTGGTTGAAACTTGGGCTTTCTGAAAAACAAGTAAATGTCGTTTTGAAGTTTACGCGAAAAGGAATCTACTCCAATGAGGACTTACAAAAGATTTTTGTGATTCCAGCTGTTTTATTTGCCCTCATGAAGGATTCTACTTTCTACCCTTGCAAACCAATCGCTAATAAAATTGAAAACGCGAAAATCCCCGTAGTTAAAGTTGAAGTTGATTTGAATACGGCTTCTGAGAGTGAATTATTAGTAATAAAAGGACTGGGTCCTTATTATGTAAAAGCTATATTAAAGTACCAAAACGAATTAGGCGGTTTTGTTAGAAAAAGTCAACTTATGGAAATCTACAAAATGAATTCCGAAACTTACGATAAGATTACCCCCTACCTAAAAATCAACCCATCAGATGTTCGGACCATGAATATCAATGAAGTCACAGTGGAGGAATTGAATGCTCACCCCTACTTAAATTGGGGCCAAGCGAACTCTATCGTTAAAATGCGCACGCAAAAAAATGGATTCAAAGATCTTAATGAGATAAAACAATCACATTTAATTAATGAAGAAACATTCGAAAAACTACTTCCTTACTTATCTTTGTAGTATGACAATTGAAGATAAACTAAGAGAAGCTATTCGCGACGTAGAAAATTTTCCTAAGCCGGGTATCTTATTTAAGGACATTAGTCCGATTATGCTGAATCCTATTTTATCGGGTGATGTATTGGATCATCTTGTTGATCTTTATGCCGATAAAAAGTTAGACGCAATCGCTGGTATTGAAAGTCGTGGTTTCCTTTTTGGCTACCCCTTGGCGATTCGTTTAGGACTTCCATTTGTATTAATCCGAAAAGCAGGAAAACTACCCTACGATAAAATTTCATATGCATATGACCTAGAATATGGCAATGCTGTAATCGAAATGCACAGTGATTCCTTAAAACCAGGCGATCGCGTACTCATTCATGATGATCTATTAGCGACTGGAGGTTCCGCTTCAGCAGCGGCGTCACTCATTGAAAAATGTGGGGGTGAGGTTGCTGGTTTTAGTTTTTTAGTCTGCTTAAGCTTTTTAAATGGCCGAGAAAAATTAGAAAAACATTCCGAAATCATCACGAACTTAATTACCTATTAATCGCTTACTATGAATTTTGATAAAAACGAAAATCAAGAAATGATTGCACAAATGGTGCGTGATTTTGCAGAAAAAGAAATCCGGCCGTTTATGAGAAAATGGGATGACGAAGAGTTTTTTCCTGTTGATACCATGAAAAAACTAGGGGAAATGGGCCTGCTAGGAATTTTTATTCCGGAGGAATACGGTGGCGCAGGATTTTCTTATAATGAATATGCTACTGCATTAATGGAAATTGGAAAAGTTTGTGGCGGCATTGGATTAAGTGTGGCGGCGCATAACTCACTTTGCACAGGACACATTTATTACCATGGATCCAAAGAACAAAAAGAAAAATACCTTCCAAAATTAGCGACAGGTGAATTCATTGGTGCTTGGGGATTAACAGAGGCCAATACTGGCTCAGATGCCATGAGGATGGCAACAACTGCTGTAAAAGATGGCAAAGATTGGGTAATCAACGGCACTAAAAATTGGATTACACACGGATTATCAGGAGACATTTCTATCGTCCTAGTACGAACAGGCGAATTATTGGATAGCAAAGGAATTACCAGTTTTATCATTGAAAAAGGCACCCCCGGTTTTTCCGCCGTTAAAATAAAAGATAAACTTGGTGTTCGCGCAAGCGAAACAGCCGAGTTGATTTTTGATAATGTTCGGATACCAGAAGAGAACGTTATCGGCGAAGTGGGGATGGGTTTTATACAAGCGATGCAAATATTGGATGGTGGGCGAATTTCTATTGCGTCTCTAAGTTGTGGAATTGCTCGTGGAGCGTACGAAGCATCTGTAAAATATGCAAAAGAACGCGAGCAATTTGGTCAGCCGATTGCACATTTTCAAGCGATTGCATTTAAATTAGCCGATATGCTCACACAAATTGAAGCGGCAGAGTTATTAACCTTTCAAGCGGCATACCTTAAAGATAACCATCAGCCCTTAACAAAGCAAGGGGCATACGCTAAATACTACGCTTCTGAAGTAGCTGTTAAGTGTGGAAATGAAGCTGTTCAAATTATGGGCGGCTACGGATATACAAAAGAGTACCCTGCTGAAAAGTTTTTGAGAGATGCAAAATTAATGACGATTGGCGAAGGAACATCTGAAATACAAAAGATTGTAATATCGCGAGAAATATTAAAATAATTCTTGCATTTTACTGAATTTGGTTTATCTTTGCCACCCGAAGTTTTATTTAAATAAAAAGTAATTATGTTAATTATTCCAATCAAAGAAGGCGAAAACATTGAAAGAGCGTTAAAAAAGTACAAGAAAAAGTACGAAAAAACGAACATGATGAAACAACTTCGTGCAAGAAAAGAGTTTCAAAAGCCGTCTATTGCTCGTCGTCAAGAAATAATTCGTGCGGCATATAAGCAAAGAATGCAATCAGAGCAGATGTAACTAAATCATACTATAATCGTTGAAGGAGCATTAGCTCCTTTTTTTATGCTCGATAAATTCATTTCCTATTTACAATTTGAAAAACGCTATTCAGAGCATACCGTAATTGCCTATACAAATGATCTTTCCCAATTTATTTCTTTTGCTGAACTCCTTTCTATTACTGAGTTTTCAAGCCTTAGCCCTGCTTTTTTAAGATCTTGGATTGTTGAATTAATTGAAAATGGATGTACCAACAAAAGCGTAAATAGAAAACTTGCTAGCCTTCGAACTTTTTACAAATGGTTGCGAAAAGAAGGTTTGGCCACAACAAATCCGCTCTTAAAATTAAAGGGACCAAAAAGTGAAAAGCGCTTACCCTCTTTCGCTAAAGAATCTGAGTTACATGAAAGCAAACTATCGGTTTACTTTTCAGATGATTTTAATGGCTTACGCGATGAATTAATGGTGGAAGTATTTTATCAAACGGGTATTCGATTAAGTGAATTAATCCATTTAAAAGATGTGAACGTAAGCAAGGATTCCATCAAAGTACTTGGGAAGCGCAATAAAGAACGAATTATACCCATTATGCCCTCTTTATTCAAGAAGATAAATGCGTATAGAAATTTGAGAAATAATACCTGTGGACCAACACCAACATTGTTTGTGCTTCAAAACGGAAATGTTCTTTACCCTGCTTTTGTTTATCGAAAAATTAATCAATACCTTGGTGCGGCAACACAATTAGATAAAAAAAGTCCACACGTTCTTCGGCATACTTTTGCTACCCACATGCTAAACCGTGGGGCAGGATTAGAAACGTTAAAGGATTTGTTGGGACATGCTAATCTTGCAGCGACACAAATTTATACCCATAATTCATTTGCTCAATTAACTAAAGTATATTCACAAGCACACCCACGAGGAAAATAAAATACAACTATGCAAAAACAAGTGCACACCATTCATTTCAAGGCTGATAAGGACTTGCTAAATTTTATCGATGAAAAATTAGATAAGCTTACCTTGTTTTACCAAGGTATTACAAACTGCGAAGTATATTTAAAGCTAGAAAAAGACATCCACCACGAAAATAAATTGGTGGAAATTAAACTTCATGTGCCTGGTAAAGAGCTTTTTGCCAAAAAACACAGTGCTAGTTTTGAAGAGGCTACTAACCATGCCTTGGAGGCATTGAAAAAACAATTAATAAAAGAAAAAGAGCTGGGCTTAGATGGATAAAATCCTATCTATTACCATGCTGAGAATGCGTTTATTCAATTCTGTCCGATTAGCGAGATAGAACGAATATTCATCGCTCGTCATAAGACCCGTAACCATACCGAAATAGCGATTTTTTAAATCTGGAGATCGTGAAATACCACTCTGAATAGCTTGTCTAAATTCAGCTCCGTTCCATCTTTTTTCCTTAATTTGAAGGAAGAATTGATTTTGTTTTAACTCCAGTACCCAGAGTTCATGCTGATATTTTAATATCGGACGCAAAACTTGGTTTTGGAATTTCTCCAATGGTTTTTCATTCCCCCCATCCAAAAATAATAGTGGACGCAGAGCTAATAATTCCTCGCTTCGATTTTCCATGTTGATACTAACGTTTATAATTCCGATTCGATAATAAGTTGATGGGGAGGCATAAATTGATCAACATAATTCGTGATTCGCTCATCATCAAAACTTGTTAGAAACAATACTTGCTTACATTTAGGTAAGCTTTCAGCTATTCGGCCAATGAACCCTAACCATCCGTATTTTACTTGTTCATCAAGTTTTAGCACCACGAATAGCTTTAATTTACTAATGTTAAATCCATTTTGAAAATACATTTCACAAACTCGTCTAGAAGTCCCTACGATTATTTCCGTACCATCGTATAGATCGTTTCGCTGCTTAACCTTGTTTCCTTTTTCCAAAAGCAAATCTAGTGTTAAGTCCCTTTCTTTAATAAACGGTGCCAGTTGATTCGCTAACTCTTGGGCAAGTATATTATTAAGGCATAGTATAATCATGCGTGGCGCCCCTTCCTCAGGTTCAGGTATGGTGTGAACGATAAGTTCTTGAATCAAGGAAATAGAAGGAGATAAAATCGACGCGCAAATTGCCGACTGACCTGACTTTATGGCCTTTACTATTTTCAAATGGTGTGCTTCGCTGCTTTCTGTACTGCTCATAACTTTGGGTTATTGAGATGCCTTTGATGATCTCTTTTCGTTTTTTTTGATAAATTTAATTCCATCGCTTTAGTTAAATCAACGCCTGTTTGATTAGCGATGCAAACAAGCACAAAGAGTACATCGGCTAATTCATCGGCTAAGTCTAAATTTTTATCTGATTCCTTTTCGCTTTGTTCGCCATATCGTCGTGACATGATTCGAGCTACTTCCCCTACTTCTTCCATAAGGATAGCGGTATTTGTTAATTCATTAAAATACCTGACGCCATGGTCCTTTATCCAATTATCAACTATTTTTTGCGTTTCTTCAATCGTCATTGCGTTAAATTTTTGATGACAAAAGCCACTTAGATACATACTTTCCAATAATATCAAATTCTATGTTAACGCTATCTCCGACCTTCATCTCGTGAAAATTAGTATTGTGATACGTATAAGGAATGATACAAACTGAGAAGGATTCGCTGGCAGAATTCACTACGGTTAAGCTTGTTCCATTAATAGTTATTGACCCTTTTTCCACCGTAATTTCCTTAGAGTGATGCGAAAAATCATATTTCCAACTTCCATTTTCTTCCGAAATATTGGTACAAGTTGCGAGGCCATCTACATGGCCCTGAACGATATGCCCATCGATACGCCCATTCATCAACATTGATCGCTCTAGGTTTACTTTCGTTCCTACTATCCAATTCGATAAATTGGTTACGGACAATGTTTCTTTTATGGCGGTTACTACGAAAGATAAGTTGGTCTTGTCAATATCAACTACGGTAAGGCAACAACCATTATGGGCAACACTTTGGTCGACTTTTAATTGGTCGGAAAAGGCAGCTTGAATCGTAAAATTTACATTGTCTTTTTCTATTTGAATGGCGACTACCGTACCCATTTCCTCAATTATTCCAGTGAACATAACTCGCTTTAATTAAATAATCCTCAAAAGTAAGGGGATAATTGGACTATCCCAAAGTTAATTTATATCCAACTCCTCGAATAGAATGAAAAAACTTACCTTCTTTAAGATCTGCCTCAAAAATTTTACGATATGATAAAATATAATTATCAATTGTTCGCGGGGTTGGAAATTGATCCAAACCCCAAATTTTATCTAAAATCTCATCTCGGGACAATACTCTTCCGATATTTTCAGCAAAGAGATGCAATAAATCAACCTCTCTTTTTGAAAAAACATGCAGGCAATTTCCCTGCGAATCAAGGACTTCAAAGGTGTTAAAATCAATTGATTTATTCCCAATATTTAGAACGTGATGGATGGTTTTTTTTGATGGAATCGCCAATAAGATTTTGACTTTCAAAAGTAATTCTTCTAAATCGAATGGCTTAGGTAAATAATCATTTGCTCCTGCTTTCAATCCGATTACTCGGTCTGAGGTCATTCCTTTTGCCGATAAAAATAAAATGGGTACTTCACTGTGTTTTCTGATTTCCTTACAGACCTCGATACCATTTACACCTGGCAACATAACGTCTAAAATAACTAAGTCGCTGGAAGCCAATTCTGAAGCTTTTTCAAATGCAAGATTTCCAGAATGAAAGCCTATTACCTCGTACCCTTCATAGCTTAAATTCATCTTAATAGAATCTAATAATACTGACTCATCTTCCACTAAATAAATCCGTTTCATTGAAAGTAGAATTAAACAATTATGCTATTTTTGTTGTGAAATTACTTAATTCTTATCAACTATGAAAAAACGTCTTCTATTATTGACAGCTTTATTATTTCTAGTGCTTTCTTTCGGCTTTTCTCAAAGCCAACTTCCCAGCTTAACAAAAGTTTTTTTTGACAAAACCATTCCATTAACCATCATTTCGGCTCCTGATTTAAATGCCATTCAGCAAGAAGACATAACACGCGATAAAAATGGGGTGCTGTATCGAATTGGTGTTGATCGGCCAGCAAATATTACCTTAAACAATACAGGTCTTTGGAAAACGCTCCCAAACGGCGACCGACAGTGGCAAATGCATATCAAATCTCCTGGGGCCGAGGCCATCAGCTTTCTTTTTGAGGTGTTTAAGATCTATGGTGGAACCACATTGAATATTCAGGATGTAACTGGAAAACCATTGCATAATACGCTTACATCGAAAGATGTTGAGTCGCACTTTATGCAAAATGCGGCATTATGCTTTGGTGATGAAATGATATTGACGCTCCATGAACCCGCTTATACAAAAGCTTCTGAAATTCTTATCGATCGAATCATTTATAATTACCGCTCCACCGGAAATCCCTCTGTTCAAAAAATCAACGAGTCGGAGGCATGCGAAATCAATGTGAATTGTAGTCCCGTTGGTGACAATTGGCAAGACGAAAAAAAGGGTGTGGCGAGAATCTATGTGGTAGAAGGCGGAGGTGCAGGTTGGTGTACTGGTTCTGTAGTAAATAATACCGCTTTGGATTGTAAGCCTTTATTTTTAACAGCATTGCATTGTGGCGTTAGCGCAACAACGGCGAATATGAATCAATGGAAATTTTATTTTCGCTATGAATCTACGAACTGTACCAATCCATCTACAGCAGGTACTTTAGATGATTATTTCATAAGTGGCTGTGTTCGTTTAGCTGACGCCGCTGACGGTGGTGGAACTACTGGTTCGGATTTTTTACTAGTTCAAATGGGAACACTTGCTAATCAAGCAGCTACCATTACAACCATGAAATCGGCCAACTTCAGTTGTTATTGGAACGGCTGGGATGCCAACACTACAGCAACCACAGGAGGAGCTTGCATTCACCACCCGGCAGGTGATATTAAGAAAATATCCACTTTCAATGGAACGACTGTTTCAACAACTTGGGGTTCTGTTTCAAACACGCACTGGAGAGTTACTTGGTCCGCTAATTCAAATGGACATGGCGTTACAGAAGGAGGGTCATCAGGTTCGCCACTATTTAATAACAGCTCCGGAAGAATTATTGGAACACTTACTGGTGGTGGTTCTTATTGTACTGCCTTGACCTCTCCTGACTTGTATGGAAAAATGTCTTATCACTGGACAAGTAATGGAACACCAAACAACGAAAGATTAAAAACATACCTTGATCCGGGGAATACTGGCTTACTGGTCTTAAATGGATCCTCTAACCCTTGTTCTTCTCCTTCGGCACCAGTGGCAAACTTTTCAGGCACACCTACCACAGTAAATGTAGGAAGTAGTGTTTCTTTTTCCGATATGAGTTCTGGTTCTCCAACATCATGGGCTTGGACCATTTCAGGAAGTGGCTGGACCTACAGTGGTGGTAGTAGCGCCACATCGCAAAACCCAACAGTAACCTTTAACACAGTTGGGCAATATACTATTACGCTTGTAGCAACTAATTCTATTGGTAACGATTCTGAAATTAAAACCAATTACATCACTGTAACACAACAAACAGGCCCATGCACGCCATCATCCACCCAATGTGATGAATACATAAACAACGTCCAACTCAATACGATCAACAATACGTCAACGTGCGCCACAGGAGGCTATTTGGATTATGCTAATATCTCCACCTCCCTTGCTAAAAATAGCGCTTATTCAGCTACCATTACGCCTGCTATACCTGCAGGACCTGGGGCCTACACCAATGATGAAGTAGCTATTTGGATAGACTACAATAACGACCAAGATTTTGCCGATGCAGGAGAACAAGTTGGGTATGTACTAGTAGCTGCGGGTTGGTCCAATGTGTTTAACTTTACTGTTCCTTCAACGGCGACTGTTGGTACGACCAGAATGCGCGTAAGGATTTCCTACTCTGTTGATGGTGCCATAACGCCATGTGGAAATGCCAGCTACGGAGAAACAGAAGATTACCGAATTAATATTACCGCTACCTCTGGTTTAGATGCATTAATGGAGCTACAAGTTCCGATGTATCCAAATCCAACAGCAAACGAGGTGTCAATCGATTTAAAAGATATCCACGATATTACTACCCGAGTGAGCGTGAAAGACCTCTTTGGAAAAGTACTTTATGAGAACTTTCAACCAGAATCTCTTTTGAATATTCCAATGGCATCACACGCAAAGGGTTTATACCATGTCGTAATTGAAACGACCCAAGGACGCATCGTAAAAAATCTAATCAAAAACTAAGCAGTCTCTAACTTAAGATTCAAAAGCCTCGCTCATTTGCGGGGCTTTTTTGTTTAATTTTGTAGCATGAAGGTTTATATTCGAAGTGCTGAATTCACTGCTCAAATTCCCTCTTCACCGGGTGTTTATAAATACTTCGATGCACAAGATGTCATACTCTATGTTGGGAAAGCTAAAAATCTCAAAAAACGAGTATCCTCCTATTTCGTAAAAAAGCATCTCGACGCCAAAACTCAAGTATTGGTAAAAAAAATACACGCCATAGAAGTGGTGGTGGTTGATTCTGAAATAGATGCCTTATTGTTGGAGAACAACCTCATCAAACAGTACCAACCACGATATAATATCCTACTGAAAGATGACAAAACTTTCCCGTGGCTATGCATTAAAAATGAGCCTTTTCCACGTTTATTCAGTACAAGAAAAAAAATAAATGACGGCAGCAAGTACTTTGGCCCTTATCCCAAAGGGAGAAGCATGCATGTCATCTTAAATTTAATTAGAGAGCTATATCCACTTCGCACCTGTCATTTAGACCTAAGTGATCAAGCGATTTCGGCTAAAAAACACAAAGTTTGCTTGGAATTTCATTTGAAAAGATGCTTAGGCCCTTGCGAAAATATAGCCCTGAAAGAAGCATACACCACAAACATTCAAGACATCGAATGGATTTTGAGTGGAAAAACCCATTCTTTAATTCAACTTTTGAAAGGAAAAATGCAGGAAGCGGCAGAGATACTAGAATTTGAAAAAGCGGAAATCATCAAAAGGAATATCAATGCCATACAAGAATACCGATCGAGCTCAACCATTGTGAACGATGGCCATTTCAATATAGATGTCTTAACCTTAGTCAATAAAGAGCACGTATGGTATTTCAACTACCTGTGGGTGCGAGAAGGACACATCACCTTTACATATTCAGATAAGATTGAACCCAAACTCAATGAAACAGAAAACGAGTTGGCCCCAACACTACTTCAGCATTTACAAGGCTTATACGGAAGTCAAGAAAGAGAGATTGTGAGTAATTTAGCACTTGATGATGCGCTGGGGCCCTACCGTTTTATTTTACCTAAAATAGGCCCGAAAGCCAAGATTGTAGAATGGTCCCTTAAGAATATCCAACTGGAAATCATCCAACAACTCAAAACCGAAATCAAGCCGATTAATCCACCCAAGAGTCAAGTTACCTTAGCATTACAAGAAGCTCTGGGATTAAAAAATAACCCCATCCACATCGAATGCTTCGATAACTCCAACATCCAAGGGACTTCAGCTGTTGCTGCTTGCGTTGTTTTCAAGCATGGAGTTCCCAGTAAAAAAGACTATCGACACTTCAATATCAAAACAGTACAAGGGCCCGATGACTTCGCCTCGATGGCTGAGATTGTTTTTCGACGTTACAAAAGAATTTTAGAAGAAGGGGGGGCTCTCCCCGATCTAATAATCATTGACGGGGGAAAGGGCCAACTCAGCGCGGCCCTTCAATCGATTGACCAGCTAAATTTAAGAGGTAAAATAGCCATCATGGGCTTAGCCAAAAGGCTGGAAGAAATTTACTGGCCCGGACAAGCCCATCCAGTCATGTTAGATAAAACCAGTGAGGCCTTGAAACTTGTGCAACACCTTAGAAATGAGGCCCACCGTTTTGGTATCAGTCACCACAGAAACCAGCGAAGTGCCAACTTTCTACAATCAGAATTAGAACAAATTAAAGGAATAGGACCTGCAACGATTGCGCAATTGTTCCAAACATTCAAAACGATTGGTGCTATAAAATCAGCAAGTATACATCAGCTAGAGACCTGCGTAGGTTTAGCCAAGGCAAAGATTATCAAAGACCAGCAGTGAAACTTACTTCTTAATAAAAGGCAAGATAATCTGACCTTTGGTGCTGCTCAATTTAACCATATAGGAACCTTGAGCCAAGGCTTGAATATCAAACATCACCATGTTTTGACCTGAATTACTTTTGATGAAATAGTTTTGAAGTACTTTACCATTCAAGTCCAAAACACTTACATTGACATCATTAACATCTTGAGAATGGTAGGATACATGCACCTCTTCGTTGGCTGGATTAGGATAAAGCACAGGATTAGAAAAAGACGCTTCATCATTCACTCCTAGAACCACCGTATTTGAAGGTGCTCCAGCGTAAAGGTTGATGTCATCTAAGTAAAAATTATTGCCTCCTTCACCTTCAAAACGGAATCGCATTCGAAAATCAGCGGTAAAATAATTGCTCGTAACATTTGGCATATGTACGGTGACCCAATCTTGGCTTGACGATGGTGCCCATGAACTTGCCGTAGCAAGATTTGATAATTGATTTCCTCCTAATGTTTTGCGCTGGGCCCATGTATCGCCACAATTATTTGTAATAAAAACTTTAAGGTAGTCAAAATCTTCAATCATTTTTTTACGATAGGCATATCGAAAACTCAAGGTAACTGCACCACCCGAGGGGATGGTTGAGAGGTCAATCGGAGCACTAATTAATTCGTCGATATTGGATGGCGCGTCGTCAAAATTTACAAGTTTTGCAGATTTTATCCCAGAATGGGCCGTGTTTGACTCCAAAACAAATGCGTTGTTATTATTTGGGTTATTTACTTCCCAGTTTGGTAGATTAGCAAGTGAAGTATATGCTTCAAATCCTTCCCAAAAAGGTAAAGAAGTGGGCGATGGAAGTACACGTATGTAATTTGTTTTTGTTTCAATGTCATTCGTCGTTCCATCTGAAGCGCTTAGCGTCACAGAATATAATCCCGGTTGACTATACGTTACGCTCGGGTTGGAAATGGTTGATGAGGATGGATTGCCACCTGAAAAACTCCAAACTCGATTGGTAACCAAGTTATAAGAAACATCTGAAAACTCTACTGTTTGCCCTTGACAAATGGTCGTTCGATTAGAAGTGAAATCTGCATCGCACAGAATTAAATCACCAGTAATACCTGTAGCAATTATATTAGCCGGAGACCATAAATTTGATCGGCCTGTATTATTGGATAGTAAAGCCGTTCTCATTCTTGTTTTTTGGCCTTCAGTAAACATCTTAGAACAATAAGAATAATCCATATAATTTTCAACGTTATCACGAATATTAAATCCCCAATAAGCATCATCAGAATTACAGGTATTTGAATTTAATGCACATGATTGGACTCCAATACAATTGGGAGTATCAGCTACGCCGTCATCTGTATCGCAATTGGTCGGAATATTTGGATTATTCGTCGAACCCCAAGTATGCGGAAGATTTAACCAATGACCAACCTCGTGCGTTAAAACTCTTCCGTGCGAAGCAGAACTTGTTCCGATAGAACCTAAATAATTATGCAAAAGCCAAATGCCATTCGCCATAGAAGTTGCGGTATTTCCGGATGGATAATAGGTGTAACCAGCCGCTCCGCCTATACTTCCACAAATGAAAATATTAAGGTATTTATTCCCGGGCCACTGCCCTTGATATACATTATTGTTGGAGATGATTTCATCCACTTGACCACTGCCATCATCACCTAGGTAACTATAGAAAGAGAAGGTACGCGTAACACCATTAAAGCAGGCTCCATTAGGTGCTTTGGTGGCCAACACGAATTCTACCTCTACATCAGCAGGCATGCCCTGAAAATCTTGTTGAACGGTTGATGCATCCAAATTCAGAAGTCTAAAGTCGCGATTTAAATTGGCTAGCCCACTCAAGATTTGCTCGTGCGTGATGTTTTCAATTCCATTATTATGAAGCACATGAAAGACCACGGGTATTTTATAAACGGTTCCCTTTGGAACTGGAATTTTTGATAGCTTTTGACTTTCGGCTTGATCTTTTTCAAACTGCCGTGCAAAAACGGAATCCTTCAAGGCCTCGATTAATTTTATATGCTGGTGACAATACTCAACACTTTCTCCTTCCCTTGCATTGGAAGCATCAAAAGGTTTTTTTTGAGCTGATACCGTAATAAATGAGGCAATAAAACAAGAAAATAAAAGGATGTTTTTCATTTAATTGTTGCCGTGATTAATGACTTTATTGTTTAAAATCATTTTATTACAAAAGGTAAGGTCTTAAAATGGTCATCTGACATGATCTTCAAAAAGTAAGAGCCTGCCGCAAAGATCTGCGTGTCAAGCAAAACCAAATTTGATCCCTGCACAGCATTCACCACGTTGTTTTGAATTATTTTTCCTGTGATATCCAATACCTGAAATTGCATGTCTTTATTTTTTGAAGCACTAAAACTTACATTAAGTTCACCATCAGTTGGATTAGGATAAAGCGAAATGTCATTAATGCTTTCATTGAATTCATTTATACCCAACACTATTTCATTCGAAGGCGCACCTGCATATAAATTAATGTCATCTAGATAAAAATTATTGCCGCCTTCCCCTTCAAATCGGAACTTAAATTTAAAGTTTTGACTAAAATAATTGCTGGTCACATTGGTTACATGAACCGTTACCCAATCTGCTTGAGAGGTCGGCTTCCACGAGGAAGTAGCAGTCAAAGTGCTTAACTGATTACCACCTAATGTTTTTCTTTGCACCCAAGTGTCACCACAATCACCGGTAATGAAGACCTTTAAATATTCGTAATCAGCGCTTGTTTTTTTGCGGTATGAGTAACGGAAACTAAGTGTAACTGAACCAGTCTGAGGGATGACAGATAAATCCATTGGGGAAGATATCAACTCATCCACATTGGAAGGAGCTTGGCCAAAGTTTACCAACTTAGCACATTGACTACCACTATACCCTGTAGTATTTTCAATGGTAAACGCATTATTGTTTTCTTGGTTAAGTACTTCCCAATTCACAAGGTTGTTCAAGGAAGAGTATCCCTCGAATCCTTCCCAATAAGGAATGGTGCTTGGTGTAGGTAATACCCGAATATAATTGGTTTTAACCTCAGAATCGGTTGTCGCTCCATCGGTAGCGGAAAGAGAAACGCTGTATAAACCAGGCTGAGTGTACGTCACGGTAACATTTTGCGCAGTAGAAGTAGCGGGCTGACCTCCGTTGAAGCTCCAATTCCATCCTGTTGCAGCATTGTAAGAATCATCTTCAAATGAGATGGCATCACCAACACAAATGGTAGTTCGATCGGTTGTAAATTCTGCTTTACACAAATACGGGGTGATTCCTGCCCCAACAGCTGTTAAATTAGTCGAAGAAATTACATTGGCACGCCCAGTTGTATTGCTTTGAAGCGCCGTTCTCATTCTAGTTTTTTGACCTTGAGTAAACATTTTGGAGCAATAGGAATAGTCCATATAATTCTCAACGTTGTCCTTCATGTTCACTCCGCCCCAATAGGCATTGTCTGAACTACAGGTATTGGAATTTAACAAACAAGCAGTTACTCCAATACAATTGGGTGTATCTTGCACATTGTCGTCTGTAGAACAGCTTGTAGTATTCCCAGGATTATTGTTTCCTCCCCAAGTGTGGTCTAAATTCAACCAATGTCCTAGTTCATGAGTTAGGGTTCGACTAGTTCCTGTAGAACTCGTACCTATAGAACCTACATAATTATGTTTAACCCAAATTCCGTTGGTCATTTGGTTGGCAGACCAACCCGAAGGCTTTGTCGTATACCCTGCAGCACCCCCTATGTCACCACAAATAAAAATATTTAGGTATTTATTTCCAGCCCAATTACCTTGAAAGACATCATTTCCTGCTACAATAGCATCCACTTGATTCCCACCATCAGAACCATCGTAACTTATGGCATTCATGGTTCGGGTAATTCCCTTAAAACATGCTCCATTAGGCGCCTTTGTAGCCAAAAGGAATTCCACCTCAATGTCTGCAGGCATACCTGCGAATTCAGACTGAACATTATTGGCATCTGCATTGAGCAAACGATAATCACGATTTAATATAGTGAGCGCATCGAAAATTTGTTCATCAGAAATATTCTCGATACCATTGTTGTGAAGTACATGAAAAACAACAGGAATTTTATACACCGTTGCTTTTTCCGTAGACCCTTTTGTTGGCTCGATTACTTCAAGCGCATCGAGCTCCAATGATTTCACATATTCAGGAATTTGCATCAAAGCAGCCATTTTTTTGTGGGTAAGGCAATACTCCACTGTTTCGCCATCTCTGGCATTGGTTGGATCGAAGGGCTTAACTTGAGCAGTTAAAAAGAAAACTTGGCTCAGCAATAAGGTAGAAAATAAAATTTTGATCATTTGTATAAATTAAGAGTTGGTAAATATAAAAAATTAATTATATTCTAAAAAACATATTAGACCTAACCATTAAAACTTAATTTTGTTCTATGAAAGGAAAAACAGCAAAAGAAACCCTATCAATAACCACCATTATTGTGTTGCCAAACGATACCAACACACAGGGAAATTTATTTGGGGGTCAATTATTAGCTTGGATGGATGTGATATCAAGCGTGGCTGCTCAGCGACATTGTAAACGAGTTGTTGTAACAGCATCCGTTAATAATGTTTCTTTTAAAAAACCAATCCCGCACGCATCCATTGTAACCTTAGAAGCTAAAGTATCACGCGCATTCTCTACATCCATGGAGATTTTTGTAGATGTATTTTTAGAAAATGCCATTACTGGTGATCGCGAAAAATGCAATGAAGCCATCTACACCTTTGTGGCTGTGGATCAAAATGGTGCTCCCATTACTATTCCAGCACTCATTCCAGAAACAGAAGAAGAGAAAAAACGCTACGAAGGAGCCTTGAGAAGAAAACAACTGAGTTTAATTCTTGCAGGTAAAATGAAACCATCAGAAGCTTTGGAGCTAAAAAAAATATTCACTGAAGATGCGATTTAGGCTAATTTTATTTTTTAGCCTTCTTGGGTCTTCCCTTTTAAGTCAAACATTTCCGGGAACTTGGTACGCCACACTAGACGTAATGGGCGAGAAGTTACCCTTGGTGATTCATTTAAAAGACAGTTCCAATAGCTGGCTTGGGACCTTAGACAGCCCCAAACAAAAAGCATTTGGAATTCCGATGAATTCTGTTGAGGTAGTTGGATCCAAGTTGGTTTTTTCAATAGACAAATTAAATGTGTCGTATCAAGGACAACTCACCGACACAGCTGTTATCGTTGGCACATTTAAACAAGGCGCCTTTAAGGCCAATTTAAATTTCAATCAAACAATCGGTACACTTCCATCCCAAAGCAAAATACAAGACCCTAAAGAACCAACTCCTTATATACAGGAAGAGGTATCTATTTTCAATGCTAAGGGTCAATTCAACCTGATCGGCACTGTGACCCGCCCTGAAACCGATAAACAAATCAAGGTGCCATGTGTCATTTTGATCACCGGAAGCGGCCCCCAAGACCGCAATGAAGAGATTTTAGGACATCGGCCGTTTTTAGTGCTGGCAGACCGCCTTACCCTTGCAGGCTATAGCGTATTAAGAATGGATGATCGGGGCACAGCGCAATCAGGAGGAACCTTTGAAGGCGCTACATCCTTAGATTTTACAGAAGATATTGCGGCAGCTATAGAGTTTGTAAAAACCCTTGGCTACGTAGACACCCAACGGATTGTATTAATGGGCCATAGTGAAGGCGGGATGATTGCCCACATGGTAGCAGCTAGATATCCAGAAATATACGCAGTGATTTCTTTAGCCGGACCTGGAGTTTTGGGTTCCACCCTACTCCAAGAACAACAGCAATTAATAACTAAAGCGAATGGCGCCAGCAAAAAAGAATGTAGAGAACTGCAAAAATTTTCAAGAGCCTTTTACTCAATTTTAACCTTAGATAGTTTAGTTAGGGTACGAAAAAATGCAAAAGTGTTTTTAGATAACTATGCTCGAAAAATCAACGAAAAGGAACTCCGAGAAAATGGCGTCCAGGACCGTGACACTTGGGTTAAATTGAATTTAGATGCGTATGTCAATCCTTGGATGATTTACTTCCTGAATTACAATCCAAAGGGCGACCTACAAAAACTAAAATGTCATTATCTAGCCCTCAACGGGAGCAATGATTTACAAGTTCCCTCAAAAATGAACCTGGATGCGATTGCCTTATATTGCAATCCGGGAGTTGAAAAGATAAAACGAATTAAAAATATGGACGGATTGAATCACTTATTTCAGCCTTCGGCAAGCGGTAATCCTGCCGAATACGGAGCAAATGAAATCACCTTTGACCCCTCAGCTATTCAGGAAATTCTGCTATTTCTTGGTGATATAAGGCGGTAATTTGAGCGGCAATTTTTACGGCGTCTTGCCTGAGCATGCAATCGAAATGGCCTTTTGGACAAGCTTGATGACCTATTTTCGAACAAGGTCTGCACGAAAGATCAGCAACTTCAGCATAAAAAACATTACTTTTTTGATAAGGATACATACCAAAATCGCGCGTAGTATTTCCCCATATGGTGACTATAGGTGCCGCATAAAACGACGCCAAATGCATCAATCCAGTGTCATTGCTGACTGTAACCTTCGCATCACGCAGCACATCGGCAGATTGCCACAATGATGTTTTGCCAACCAAGTTCGTGGCTTGCGGAAAAGCGTGAATTAGTTCCATGGCCATGGCGTGTTCTGAGTTGCCCCCTAGAAAGACCACAGGCACATTAAGGAGAGAAAGGATTTCTTTTATTTTTTCAAGAGGCAGTTGCTTCGTAGCGAATTTGGCACCAAGTACCCACGCCACATAGGATTGTTTCTTCAAACCAAATACCTCTGCCGAATGGGACGACGGCTTAAGGATATTACTAGAATGACTCAGGTCGAGCTGTAATTTCTTGCACGCCTCCAAGTAGCGATCTACCACATGCAGTTGAGGCAGAGTATTTAGTTTAAATTGGGTAAGCAGCCATTTTCTAACATTCCACTTTTTAAAACGAGACCATTCCCACCTAAGCATGGCGAATTGGAGAAATCGCGTACGCAAGTTGTTGTGCAAATCTATGACGTGGGTGAAATGTTCTTTTTGAAGTTGGCGAGCCGTTTTATACAAGGATTGGTTTAATGAATGAACCACAATAGGGATATCTATTCCGTCAAAAATAGAGGCGTTTTCTGCTTTGGTAAGGACGTGAATATCCGCTTCTGGGTGAGTATTACGAATGGCATTCAACACATGAAAAGTTAGCAGAATATCCCCAATGGCACTAAAGCGAATGACTAATACTTTTAGTTTTTTCGCCATTACCTTACTAGTTAAAGATCATTTTAATGGCTACTCCTTGGCCTAATATTGCGGTGTACTCGCTTTCAATATTCAACATTTTCATTCTATATTGAATATTTTGAATACCCATTCCGGCTTGTGCCTTATCGAATTCAAAACCTACTCCGTTATCTTTCAATAAAATGGAAACCTGATTTTTGTTTTTTTCCATTAAAAAATAAATTTGAGTAGCCTTAGCATGTTTAAGCGTATTATTAACTAATTCCTGAATAATCCGATATACATTAATGCGGTCTATATGATCGAGCGTTTCCTCGACAATTCCATTCTGTATTTCAATCTTAAAATCGATTAGTCCTGTAGAATTAATCCGATTAGCGAAACGATGAATAGCATGTAAGAAACCATTTTCTAATTCTGGGGGATTGAGGTTGTAGGAGATTTCCCTCAATTCACGAATACTCTCCTTTAGTAAATTTGAAACAGCAAGGTGCGCAGTTTCCTGTTCTTTAGTTGGAGAGATGTTTTGAAAAAGAAGGTTTACAAGTGTTAATTGTTGCCCCAAACCATCGTGTAACTCCCTAGCTATCTTTTTCTTTTCTCTTTCCTCCGCTTGTGAAATGACACTGAATTTTTGCTTTTCAAACTTCAACTCTTCCGTTCTATCAATAACCAATGCGATGTATCCCCCCTCTTCTTGTTCTAATTTATTGATTACTATTTCATTTATAATTTCAGCACCGTTTAACGTTTTTTGCTTTAAGTATTTTTTTAAGGTACTCGAATTGGAATCGATTTCAATGCGTTGATCATTAAAATAATTGAAACTATAAATCGATTTTCCCAAAATTTCTGTTGCCGTTATTTCGTAGAGCGCTAAGGCGGCAGGATTTGCCATGGTAATCTCCATTGTTTCACCTAATAGGCGAAGCATAGGCATAGGTGAATTATTAAAGACATCCCTATATCTTTTTTTAGACTTAGCAAGTTCTAATCTAACAGTCCTTCGCAGCATCGCGAAACGAATTGTTCTGCCTAACAATTCGGCATTTACATCCGATTTTTGAAGATAATCTTGCGCTCCTTTTGAAACAAGTTGAATCGCCAGTTCTTTATCATCCAAACCTGAAAGAATGATAATGGAAGCGTTGAAATACATTTTATGAATCGCATCGTAGGTAGCCAATCCACTAGAATCTAAAATAGTTAGGTCTAACAAAACAAGGTCGGGATCAATTTCATCCCGAAAGGAGTTGGCCTCGCTTAACGAAGAGACAATAAACACATTTTGGATATCAATGCCCAACATTTCGAGTTGATGCTGAACAAGTTGGGCAAAAGACAGCTCATCTTCTACAATGAGAATTTTTAATGCTTCCATGCCTCCATATTGGTAAACATCACCTTATTTTTATCCACTATATCATTTAGGCCATTAATAATTTCTTCTTTATCCTCCATTCGCACACAATTTGTTGGGAAAGAAAGTTGCAATTCTTTTATGTAATCAAAATAGATCGTTTGCTGATCGACACTAATTTTTCTAAGTCCCTCGAAATACAAAACGGTTACTTCTCGATCGCTAATAATCAGGGCTTTTGAGCTTAAACCAATTCGAAATCTTTTATTATACCCAATCAAAAGGAAAAGAAAGTTGTCGAGTGAAAATGCAAAGAGCACTAAAGCGGGAACGATTGCTTTTGGAGTTAAATTATAAACCGAATAGCCAATAAATATCATAACAACAGCTTCAAGAATGGTATAAACAAGCACCCTGTTTTTTCGTGCCGAACTCACTTCAAAATTGAAAAGAAATCTTGAGGTGGTATTGACTATTTTCATCCCCATCCATCTCTTCACACTTCTACGCATAGCAATAAGTCCCATTAAAACTGCTAAAACAAGAAAGCTCTCATTTGTATAGGTCAAGTTATTACCAGACGTTCTTAAAAACTCAACCGGTAGGTCAAATCCAATAATAATTGAAAGTATAATTAAGGGAAAGGTAAGTGCTAATAAAATTACATTTACAAAGCTATTCATTTGGGATAAGTTTTAACTTTCCTCGTAATTGAAGAATTTCTTGTTTTATTTTTTCAATTTTCTGCTCCACTTCTTTTTTCAAAATGTCTGCCCCTTTTGATTTGGCAAAGAAACCCAAATTGGTTTCATATTGCAGAGCTTCTTGATTCAACACATCCATTTGACGTTTAATCTCTGCGCGTTCTTTTTGATAGAGCTTAGTTCGATCTGGGCTGGAATTTATAAGGTCTAGCTTGGCAGTGAAAAGCAACTTTACCCGTTCATCTCCTTCTAATTTTAAATCATTGTATTTGGCATCTAGCGCTTTTTTAAAGCGCGTATATACCGCCTCTTTTTTATTTAATGGAACATGACCGATTTCGGAAAACGATTGACTAAAAGTTTTGAAGGCCAAAAGGGCTGAAGATTTATCAGAAATCACATACGTTTCTATTTGCTCAATCAAGGCTTCTTTCAATGATAAATTATTCGATAATTCATCAACTTGATCCTTTGCAAACTGTTCTCGTGCTTGAAAGAAAACATCGCAGGCAGATCTAAATTCCGACCAAAGTCTATTTTCAAATTTATGCCCAGCTGATCCAATGGATTTCCAACGCTGTTGGATTTTGATGATCTTATCCGCTGTTAATTTCCAATCCTTCTCCTGATGAATCGCTTTCACCTCATCAATAAGGGCTTTTTTCAAGGCAATGTTTTCTTGGGTATGCCCATCTATTTTTTTACTAACGGCTTTCTTTGCACCAAAAAAGGTGTTGCATAACTCACGAAAAGTAGTCCAAACAGCATCGTTCTCTTTTTTTGACCCAGCGCCTATTTTTTTCCACTCCTCTTGTAATTTCAATACTTCAGCGGTTTTCCCTTCCCAAAATTTAGGAGATTCGTTGTCCTCTATTTGGGTAAGAATTACACTAAGAGAATCAATGAGAACTTTCTTTTTTGATATGTTTTCACTTAAAAGTGTTCGCTGACCTTCGTAATGCGCATTTATTTTATCATAAATCGATCGGACTGCTTCCCAGTAACTATTTTTCACCACTTCCCATTCATCGTTTGCGACCGGGCCAATTTCCTCCCATTCATCTTGGAGTACTCGTAAACTAGTTTCTAAATTCCGGACCAATTCATTACTATTCCTTAGTTTTTGAAGGCGATGAATAATACCTTGTTTTAGTTGTGCATTTCGTTTGTAGTCATGGTCTTTTATTTCCCGATAAATTTTCATCGTGTAAAAGAAAATCTCTAAAATTCGCGAATACTCTCGCTGAATTTCATCTCTTTTTTCACGCGGGATATCCCCAATTTTTTTCCATGTCTCATGAATTTCTTTGTACGCTAGAAAAGCTGTTGAAATATTTTCTTCACTTTCAATCACTTCTTTTAAGCGACCCATCAATGACTTCTTAAGCTTTAGATTTTCCGCTTCAAGCGTGTTTTTTAAGGAAACCTGTTGCTTCCGTATTTCTTGAAATTTCTTAAATACTGAATAAAACGCTTCCTTTACTGATTCGAAATCAACTGCTTCTATTTCATTACCAGCTTCTTTAGCTTCAATTTTAGCAATTTGATGAAGTCTTTCCTGCTCGAGTAAATAATCATCAAAGTGGCTTCTTAGCTCCGATACTTCCTTCCCTAACACCACTAAATCATCAGCAGCAATTAGTTCGTTTATTTTATCAATATAAGACTGGAATTCAATCATATTTCTTTCATTTGAAAATGTGACAATTCAACAAATCGAGCAATTCGATTATTCAATTCGGTTGTTGTAATTTCTTTCAAGCGATTTGTTCCAAATTTCTCAACACAAAAAGAGGCTAATGCAGAGCCTGCAATAATGGCACTTTTCATATTCTCGAAACTAAAATCGTCTGTGGAAGCAATATATCCCATAAATCCACCGGCAAAAGTATCCCCTGCACCCGTTGGATCAAATACCTCTTCCAAGGGAAGAGCTGGCGCATAAAACATTTTTTCTCCATGGAACAACAATGCACCATGTTCGCCTTTTTTAATAATAACAATTTGGGGTCCCATAGCCTGAATAATCGAAGCGGCCTTAACCAAGGAATAGGTACCTGATAATTGCCTTGCTTCTTCATCATTAATGATAATTACGTCTACTAATTTAATGGTTTTTTTCAATTCCTCCAAAGCGATATCCATCCAGAAATTCATGGTGTCCATTGCGATCAATTTTGGCCGCTTAACTAAGCGCTCAATAACTGTTCGCTGAACTTCTGGGCTTAAGTTTCCTAATAACAGATAGTCTACACCTTGATAATTTTCTGGCACTATTGGGTCAAAGGTTCCTAGTACATTAAGCTCCGTTGCCAAGGTATCTCTAGAATTCATATCGTTGTGGTACTTTCCTGACCAAAAAAAGGTCTTACCACCTTGAATTATTTGTAAACCGTCTAAATTAACTCCTTTCTCCTTCAATTCTTGAAGTGTTTCCGAAGGGAAATCCTCGCCCACAACAGAAATTATACCTTGTTCTTTTAAAAAAAAAGCAGTAGAAAAACAGATATATGTACCTGCACCACCTACAATTTTATCTGTTTTGCCAAAAGGTGTTTCAATAGCATCGAATGCCACACTCCCTACCGTTAATAATTTCATATAATTATTTTTGGCAAAGATAGGGAATTACACTTGTATCCTACAATGAAAATGAAGCTGAAAATCATATTGCATTCATGTATTTTTATAACTTTAAACAAATAATTTCTCAATATGAAAATATATATTCCCATACTTCTCTTTTTGCTTGTGTCCTGTGTTAGTAATGGAGATGCGCAGAAGAAAGAGAACAAAGATATAAAAGACACCCTTCAAGTAAAAATAGAACATGATGAAGGCCTGATAAAAGATCTTTCTTTATTAAGCGATAGCATAATTAAAGTTATTGAACATGCTAAATGGCAAACCACTCAACAAGTTACTTATGACGGTTCATATATCAATATTAGCTATCCAAATGGGGATGTTCCAGCTAATATCGGTGTTTGTACTGATGTTATTATCCGGGCATATCGTGCTGTCGATATTGATTTGCAAAAATTAGTTCATGAGGATATTAAAGCTAACAGAGGTCGCTACGGCAATCCTATTCTTGATGCCAATATTAATCACCGGCGCTGTAGAACCTTAATTCCATTTTTTAAGAAACATGCGACGTCACTTCCAGTAAGCGACCTTGAGGAAGATTATAAACCAGGAGATATTATTTTTTGGGATATTGAGAACGGGCACGTAGGACTTGTTATCGATGAAAAAGTCCCGAATACAAATAGGTACTACATTGTGCATAATATTGGTAGTGGACCTCAAAAAGAAGATGTTTTATTTAGTGCTGAAATTGTAGGACATTTTAATTATGCTCCCTGGTAGGTCAAAACAACTATAAATCAAATTTTATTCCCTGCGCCAATGGTAAGCTATCAGAATAATTAATCGTATTTGTTTGTCTTCTCATATAAACTTTCCAGGCATCGGATCCCGATTCACGCCCGCCTCCTGTTTCCTTTTCGCCACCAAATGCACCACCAATTTCGGCACCGGAAGTACCAATATTAACATTTGCTATGCCGCAGTCAGATCCTGATGCCGCTAAAAAATCTTCCGCTTCTTTTAGATTATTGGTCATGATAGCAGATGAAAGGCCTTGTGGAACGTTGTTTTGAAGCGTGACTGCATTGGAAACATCGCCCGAATATTTCATTAAATATAAAATCGGAGCAAAGGTCTCATGCTGAACCATGGAAAAATGATTTTCCGCTTCAAGAATAACGGGTTTTACATAGCAACCAGATGTATATTGATCTCCTGTGAGTACCTCGCCATCAATTAAAACAGTGGCTCCTTCCGCCTTCGCTTTTTCAATTGCTACTAAATAATTGTTTACAGCATCTTTATCGATTAATGGCCCAACATGGTTATCCGTATTAAGAGGATCCCCTATTTTTAATTGTCCGTATGCTTTTACTATGGCATCCCTTACCTTTTCATAAATATCCTCATGAATAATTAATCGGCGAGTTGAAGTGCAACGTTGACCAGCTGTTCCTACAGCGCCAAAAACTGCACCAGGCACCACCACTTTTAAATCGGCAGAAGGAGCAATGATGATCGCATTATTTCCTCCAAGTTCTAGGAGGGCTCTACCAAGTCTTGCGCCTACTAAAGCCCCGACACTTTTTCCCATTCTTGTTGATCCTGTAGCAGAAATAAGAGGCACTCTTGCATCACTTGCCATTAACTTCCCAATTTCAGCATCTCCAATAACTAAAGAAGATACGCCTTCTGGAACATTATTTTCTTTAAATACTTCATTCGTAATAAATTGACACGCAAGAGCGGTAAGCGGGGTTTTTTCAGAAGGTTTCCAAACACAAACATCACCACAAACCCAAGCTAGTGCAGTATTCCAATTCCAAACAGCAACAGGAAAATTAAAAGCAGAAATAATACCAACTATTCCTAAAGGATGATATTGCTCATACATACGATGACTAGGTCTTTCAGAATGCATGGTTAAGCCATAAAGTTGGCGTGATAAGCCGACTGCAAAATCACAAATATCAATCATCTCCTGTACCTCTCCTAAACCTTCCTGAAGTGATTTTCCCATTTCATAGGAAACTAATTTTCCAAGAGGTTCTTTATAAAACCTAATTCTTTCGGCTAACTGACGAACTACTTCGCCGCGTTTAGGCGCAGGTATTTGACGCCATTCTAAAAATGCTGCTTGAGCTGTTTTGATTACCCTATCATAATCTGATGCAGTTGCTGATTTAACAGACGCTATTAATTTTCCGTCGACAGGCGAAAACGAATCGATGAGTGCTCCTGTAGTATTCCAGCAATCTTGACCAGTTGATGCGCCATTATTTATTGACTGAATATTGAATGTCGTTAAAATGTTATCCATGATTATAAAAGTTAATTGGTTTTTACACTACAAATTTAATCGCTTTTTGTGTAGTAATTAGAAAAGGTTTTTAAACTAGAAATATTTAGGTTAAAAAAAAAACCGTTAAGAGCTAATCCTAACGGTTCGTCTTTTGTTACAAGAAACTTATGCCTCTTCTTGAGTGTCAGTTTCAGTACTAGCTTCAGTTTCAGCACTAGTATTAGTTTCAGTTTCAGGACTAGCTTCAGTACTAGTGTCTGCATCGTCATCGTCATCGTCAGAATCTGAAGGCTTAACGGCACCTCTTGCCATCTTCACAGAAACGACAACTGCGTTAGCAGGGTCTAAAAAGGTAACACCTGGAATGGAAATGCTATTTACCCTAAAAGATTGACCAATTTTCAAAGAAGAAATATCCAACGTAATTGCATCAGGAATTGCGGAAGGCAATCCTACACATGATAAAGTACGAAAAACTTGCATTAATCGACCACCAGCCAAAACACCTCGTGCTGAACCTATCAGTCTAACAGGTAATTTTACGCTCACCACCTTAGCATCGTTTAACTCGTAAAAGTCAACGTGTTGAATGGTGTCTTTCGTTGGATGCTGTTGCAATTCACGAATAATTCCCATTGCTTTTTTACCTTCAATATCCAAGGCAACTTGGTACACCTCAGGTGAAAAAACGATTTTATCTATGTCTACTCGTTTAACGGAAAAATGGGTTTGATCACCTTGTCCGTAAAGTACACATGGAACCCTACCTTCATTTCTTAGAAGGGTAGCATCCTTTTTCCCTACGTTCGCTCTAAGCGAACCGCTCAATTGTGCTGTTTTCATTTATTATATAGTTAAGAGATTACAAAATGGGAACTTATTGATTCATTATTAATCAATCTTTTTATGACATCGGCAAATAGATCAGAAATGGCAACCACTCTGATTTTGGGGCTCGATTTCGCCAAGGGAATAGTATCAGTTACGATAAGTTCAGTAAGTTTAGAATTCGCGATTCTTTCATAGGCAGGACCGGATAGTACCGCATGCGTACAAAACGCACGAACACTTAGCGCGCCCTTTTCCATTAATAAATCTGCTGCTGTTGTAAGCGTGCCCGCTGTATCGCACATATCATCAACAATAATTACATCCTTTCCTTGAACATCACCAATTACCGTCATTTCAGCGATCTCATTTGCTCGCTTTCTATTTTTATGACATAGAGCAAGGCCGCAATTAAGATTTTTCGCATACGAATTGGCTCTTTTTGCCCCGCCAACGTCGGGAGCAGCCATGATGATATTTTTAGTATCTAGTAATTGTATTTCCTTAAGAAAAAGAGAAGATGCGTATAAATGATCAACAGGAACTTCAAAAAAGCCCTGAATTTGATCTGCATGTAAATCCATTGTCATTACTCTGTCAACACCTGCAGCCATAAGCATATTTGCTACTAATTTCGCTCCTATTGCTACTCTTGGCTTGTCTTTTCTGTCTTGACGAGCAAAACCAAAATATGGGATAACGGCAATTATTTTACGTGCTGATGCTCTTTTGGCAGCATCGATTAACAATAATAATTCAAAAATATTTTCAGTCGGAGGCATAGTTGACTGTACGATAAAAACATCCTGGCCCCTCACTGTTTCTTCGAAAGAAGGTTGAAATTCACCATCACTAAAAACAGTAACATTCACATCCCCTAAAGGCTGACCAAAATGCTCAGCAATTTGCGTTGCTAAATTTAGTGAAGCTCTTCCAGAAAATATCTTAACACCCATTTTTTTATTTAAGAGTGCGAAGTTAGGGATTTAAAAGAAAATAAAATAATTTTAGGAATCAATTTAATTTAGAAAATTTGGTATTAATTTTTTTGTAATTTGCACACAAAATAGAATTTCAATGAAAATATTAAAAATACAAGCGTTGCAAGGTCCAAATATTTGGAGTATTTCAAGAAAAAAACTTATCCAAATGCGATTAGATTTGGAGGAATTAGAAGAATTGCCTACGAATAAAATCGAAGGTTTTAGAGAGCGTATAGAGCTATTGATTCCATCGTTAATCACACATCGTTGTTCTGAGGGCTGTCATGGTGGCTTTTTTATGCGAATTGATAAAGGAACATGGATGGGTCATGTGATCGAACATATTGCCTTAGAGATACAAACACTCGCGGGCATGGATGTCGGATATGGCCGAACTAGAGAAACCAAAACGAAAGGCGTATATAACGTTGTTTTTAATTATATCGAAGAAAAAGTAGGTGTGTTTGCTGCTGAAGCATCCGTAAATATTGCTCAAGCACTTATCGATAACGTGCCGTATGATTTACAGCGAGATATTCAAAACATGCGAGAAATTCGCGAAAAAGTTCGCCTAGGTCCGAGCACAGGAAGCATCGTTGATGAGGCAAAAGCAAGAGACATCCCATGGATTCGCTTAGGGACTAATTCATTAATTCAATTGGGGTACGGGATAAATCAAATGCGCTTCCAAGCAACAATTACCTGTAAAACCAGTAACATTGCGGTGGATATTGCTTGCAACAAAGAGCAGACAAAAAAAATGTTGGACGCGGCCTCTATTCCAGTTGCAAAAGGATCTATTTGTGTAGATGCCGAAGATCTTGAAGCTACCATTAAATCGATTGGTTATCCGATAGTATTAAAACCACTAGATGGGAATCATGGAAAAGGCGCATCTATCAATGTGACCAAATGGGAAGATGCCTTATTGGGCTTGGAATATGCACAAAAATATTCAAGGAAAGTTATTGTTGAACGTTTTATAACTGGGTATGATTTCCGGGTTTTAGTAATAGATAATAAACTAGTTGCCGCCGCCCAAAGAGTTCCTGCCCATGTAGTTGGGGATGGAAAACATACGATTAATGAATTAATTGCTCAAGTAAACGATGATCCTCGCAGGGGCTACGGCCACGAAAACGTATTAACTGAAATTGAAATTGATAGAGACAGTTTAGAATTATTGGACAAAAGAGGTTTTACTGTGGATACAATTCCAGAAAAAGCTGATATTGTCTATCTAAAATCTACCGCAAATTTGAGTACCGGAGGAACATCGATTGATGTAACCGATATGATGCACCCGGAAAATATTTTTATGGCGGAAAGAATCTCCAGAATTATTGGCTTGGATATTTGTGGAGTAGATATTATGGCGCGCAATCTAACAGAATCATTAAAAGAAAATGGCGGTGTTATTTTGGAGGTAAATGCTGCCCCAGGATTTAGAATGCATTTAGCTCCTTCGGAAGGATTGCCAAGAAATGTTGCTGCTCCAGTTATTGATATGCTCTATCCTCCGGGGAAACCCTCTAGAATTCCAATAATTGCTATAACAGGAACTAATGGAAAAACCACTACAACACGTTTAATTGCGCACATTGTTAAAAATAATGGCTTTCGCGTTGGCTTTACGACCTCTGATGGTATCTATATTCAAAATCATTTAATGGAAAAAGGAGATACAACGGGACCTATTTCGGCCGAGTATATCTTAAAAGATCCGAATGTTGAATTTGCTGTACTTGAAACAGCCAGGGGAGGGATTTTGCGCTCCGGCCTAGGATTTAGCAAATGTGATATTGGTGTCATTACTAATATTCAGGAAGACCATCTAGGAATAAGCGATATCCATGATCTAAAAGATTTATCACGCGTAAAATCAGTTGTTGTTGAGAGTGTAAAAAAAGGAGGGTGGGCAGTTCTAAACGGAGAAGATGAATATTGTTTAAAGATTGCTGAAAAACTCGATTGTAATGTTGCGTTGTTTAGCTTAAGCGAAGACAACAAGGCTATCGTTGAGCATTGTAAAAAGGGCGGCATTGCAGCCATTTATGAAAATGGATTCATTACTATTAAGAAAGGAGATTGGAAGATTCGAGTCGAAAAAGCGACCGTTATTCCATTAACCATGAGTGGAAAAGCTAAATTCATGATTGCAAATGTTCTGGCAGCCACGCTTGCCTCTTATCTTTATGGGTTTAAAATCGAGGACATTAAATTATCCTTAGCCACCTTTATTCCTGGCGCTGCACAAACTCCAGGACGCATGAATGTTTTTGAATTTTCAAAATTTAAGGTGATGATCGATTTTGCGCACAATCCAACGGGATACCGAGGTATTGAAGATTACCTACAAAGTGTTGATGCAAGCCGAAAAATTGGCATTATATCAGGTATTGGAGACCGTCGAGATGAAGACATAAAAGAATGTGCCAGAATAGGCGCGAGAATGTTTGATCATATCATTATCCGGCAGGAAAAATACTTGCGAGGCAGAACAGAAAAAGAAATAATTGACCTCATCATTGAAGGAATAATTGAATCAGATCCTACAACAACGTATGAAGTAGTCAACCTCGAGATAGATGCTATTCGCCATGCTATTTCTTTAGCAAAAGAAGGAACGTATATTGTTGCACTGAGCGATGTAGTGGCAAATGCTATTGAAATTGTCCAAGGATATTTAGATGAGGAAATCGAAAATGTTGCGGGCTGACTAAATGAGCGAAAGACAGATTTTCACCCTAAAGCAGGTGGTGTCTTCAATAAAGAAAACCATTGAAGATCGCTACCAAAGTCCTTATTGGGTAAAAGCGGAAATGCATAAGCTAAACCTTTACCCAAGTGGGCATGCCTTTCCTGAATTAGTTCAAAAAGAAGGCGATAAAATCGTTGCTCAAATTAATGCTACGATTTGGAAAACTCAATTTAATCAGATTAACCGACGTTTTATTGAGGTTGTTAAAGAACCGTTAGATGAGGGGAAAAACTTACTCTTGTATGTTAAAATAGTATTCAATGAATCCTATGGCTTAAGCCTACAAATTATTGACATCGACCCTTCGTTTTCCTTAGGAGAATTACAAAAAGAACGTGATGAATCAATAAAAAAATTGCACGAATTAGGCATTTTGAATAAAAATCAAAACCTGCCTTTTCCCTTATTGCCCAAACGAATTGCTATAATTTCAGCAGAATCAAGCAAAGGACTTTCGGATTTTATGCAGATGTTGGCCGAATCAAGCCATAAATACCTCCTTGAAACCCATTTGTTCCCCGCCTATCTTCAAGGTGATGTCGCTGTGAAATCAATTGTGCAAGTATTAACTAAAATAAAAAGGGTGCAACACCATTTTGATGTTGTCCTTATTATTCGAGGTGGTGGTGGTGAAGTAGGTCTTTCATGCTATAATAATTTTGAACTATGTAAAAGTATTGCGGAGTTTCCCCTGCCTGTTTTAACCGGCATTGGCCATTCAACCAATTTAACTGTGGCTGAAATGGTTTCGTTTAGGCATGCCATAACCCCAACTAAATTAGCAGAGTTTTTATTGGTCAATTTTAAAGAATATGATACTGAAATTCAAGATGCTTGCTACATTCTAAAGACAAAAAGCATAAGTTGTCTTGCGCATTCAAAAACAGCCTTTAAAAATACGGCCGGTATGCTGAAACAATTAACGCTAAACTTAAGCCTCTCTGCACGAAACAACCTTAGTATTTGTTCTACTAAAATATCGTATTCAACAGCACAAATGATAGAACGAGCGAATGGAAAAATCGGTCGAGTTGTATTTACAATTGAGCGGACTGCCAAAAATCAGCTAGTAAATTACGCCACCATTTTTGATGGGTATAATTCCCGGATTTTGTTGGCTATAGTGCATAAAAATGAACAAGAAGCGAAGCAATTAGTTGCTTTTGAAAATATTATTAATGCCCTAAATCCTGAAAATGTTCTCAAAAGAGGCTACTCAATGACCTTGCATAAAGGTAAATTGATAAGCAAAGCAACACCATTAAAAGAGGGTGATGTTTTGGTGACCAAAACGGAAGATTTATTGATTACATCTACTTGGATAAAAACTGAATTGCCTGCCGATAATGAACGAAGTGAATAATAGATAGAATTATTGCAATCAGCTAACAAGTTGATTACCTTTGTAAGTATGAATTTCACCTTTGGAAAACCCTATCATTTATGCGGAAAAAAAAAGATTGATGCAGTCTTTAAAGGGGGTGTTAAAATCCATGGCTTTCCCTTTCTTTCGTATCATTTGCCCCAGCCAAAAGATGATTCAACCTTTAAGATTTTAGTGAGTGTTCCAAAAAAATTTATCAAGAAAGCACACGAACGTAATTACATAAAACGTTGTATGCGTGAGGGAATTAGAAAAAACAAGGCGCTAATAGAAGAATTGCTACTTTTGAAAGGATTTGGATTGGATATTGCCTTGGTGTATGTTTCCCGAGAAAGAAAAGAATCAAATGAAATTGAACTAAAAATCGTTAGTCATTTAAAAAAAATTAGAGATGAATTACAAAATCAACTTAATTAAGCGATTATTTTTTAGCATAGTATTGCTTTTTTCGCTCCAAGCGAAAGCCCAATCCAATGGTTTTGAGGTCATAAAAAGCCTTGAATTAATGGACCAAATTTATGAAAATCTTGATCTTTATTTTGTCGACGATGTTCAGCCTGGGAAATTATCAAAAGTTGCTATTGATGCGATGCTAAAAGAACTTGATCCCTACACGGTTTACTATGCTGAAGCCAATATCGAAGATTATCGCCTAATGACAACGGGACAATATGGTGGAATCGGATCTTTAATAAAAAAAGCAGATGAGTATGTATATATCAGTGAACCATATGAAGGAAACCCTGCTCAAAAAAGTGGCTTGAGAGCTGGCGACAAAATCTTAGAAATTGATGGCAAAACGATGTTTAACAAACCAAGTGACCAAGTGTCCGATGCTTTAAAGGGGCCAAAAGGAACGGTGGTAAAAATACTAGTGGAACGATTCAATGAAGGAAATAAATTAATCGAAATAACACGAGATGAAATTAAAATACCTGATGTTCCATATTACGGAATAATTAAAGAGAAGGTCGGCTATATTTCATTAAATAGCTTTACCCAAACCGCTTCTGAAGAAGTTAAAAAAGGAATCATCGCCATGCAAAAAGAGGGTATGGAGCAATTAATTTTAGATTTAAGAGGAAATGGTGGGGGCTTATTAATTGAGGCGGTAAAAATTGTAAATTTCTTTGTACCCAAAGATAAGGTTGTTGTTTTTACAAAGGGGCGGGTAAAAGAGGAAAATCATGTTTATAAAACAATGGATGAACCGATTGCCTTGGGGCTACCTCTGATTGTGTTGATTGATGAGGGTTCTGCATCCGCAAGCGAAATTGTTGCAGGAAGCTTACAGGATCTAGACCGTGCCGTCATAATTGGAGAACAAAGCTATGGGAAAGGATTAGTTCAACGAACCTATGATTTGAAATACGGCTCTAAAGTAAAGATAACTATTGCGAAATATTATACGCCTTCAGGTCGCTGTGTGCAGCGACTAGAATACTATGACAAAGAGTCGGGGGCCAAACCGAAAGAAATTTCAGATTCTTTATTGCGTAAATTTAAAACGCAAAATGGCAGGGATGTCATTGATGGTAGAGGAATAGATCCAGATCTTGCCATTGAAAAAGAAGACTTAAGTCAATTTAGCGCCCTGCTCTTTAACAAAAACATATTATTTAATTATGCCACCCAATACCATGCTAATACTAAAGAAATCGCAACAGCAGATAAATTTCAATTATCTGATGATGAATACGCTATATTTAAAACGTATGTCTTAAATGCTAAATTAAATTACTCGACAGCGGCACAAAACGCATTAAAAAAGTTGAAACTAGAAGCTGAAAAGGAAGGCACGTTTGACGAGCTTAAAGCAGAATACGAAAATATACTTGTGAAAATAAGTCCTGACCCTGCAAAGGACCTTGATAAATATCGAATTGAAATTGCTGAAATGCTAGAAAATGAAATTGTTTCCCGGTACTATTTTCAAAAAGGACGCACAATAAACTCCTTTGAACATGATCCTGCAGTCATCAAAGCAATTCAAACGGCAATGGATAACAATTCCTACAATGCCATTCTGAAAAATTAAGCGCCTAGTGAGCAGCAGAATAAAAGGTATTTCAAAACGAACAAGCGATAGGATTCACCTTTTCCTTATTGGGATTATGCTAATAGGTATAGTTTGCAGTAAGTTCCTTATGTCTATCACCTTATTTCTATGTATTGGAAATATACTGCTGGAAATGGATTTTCGTGCCTATTGGGAACGAATTAAAGAAAATCGTCTTTTACACCTGATTCTTGGTTTTTATCTTTTACACCTTCTAAGTCTTTTTTGGAGCGAAAACATCGCATATGGCCTTAATGATTTGAGGGTCAAGGCTCCCTTATTGGTTCTTCCTATCATTCTAATTGCTAAACCGATTGCTAAAGCCAATCTTAAATGGTTGTATTTATTATTAATAGTGACTTTATTAATTACGTCCCTTATCAATTTCTGTAGTTATCAATTTTCCTTAGCGAACCATACCGCTATAGATATTCGAGAACTTTCATTATTTGGATCACATATCCGATATGGAATTTTATTGTCATTTGGTCTTGGCGTCTGTTTTTTTCTAAACCGCGAACTCAAAAAACATTCTCTTATTTGGATATTAATCGGGGCCTGGTTTATTTTCTATACCTATTATAGCCAAGTGCTTTCGGGACTCCTTGCCTTACTTGTTGTTATTACCATTTTGGTAATTTTTCACCTAAAAAAAAGGAAATGGATCTTATTTAGTGGCTTTTCGATTGTGATTTTGGCGATAAGTGCCATCCTCTATTTTATTTTTACACCAAAAACCACTGAACATAAACAAGCTAATAATATCGCTGAGATGCGCTCGGAATGGAATAAAAGATCACCACATGCCTTCGATAGCC
>JBIIOQ010000001.1:0-169336 GCA_044336865.1 Crocinitomicaceae bacterium
GTTGTAGATGAGGTAAGTGATCAGGCACTATTCCTTTCTATACAGCATTACTTTGATGCAAAGGTAAAAGAAGCATTTTCTGCTACTATTAAATTACATAACGCCGAAAACAACTGGGTGAATTTTAGTGAGAAAATTATTCGTTTTTCTAATGATTTAAGGTAATTGCGACCTATTTGGCACAAATTCCTTCATGTACATTCAAATAGTCATAGGTATAGTTGATTTTACCAATCGTAAATCCTATATTTGCACCCTTAAAAAATGGTTAAAAATTTAATTCAATGAGAAATAAAGGATTTTTTTGGTTTATAAGTATAACACTTATTGCAGTTTGTTTGTATCAACTTTCATTTACTTGGGTAGCCAGTAATGTTGAAGGCGCTGCTGAAAAAAAAGCAAATCAAAAAGTAAAAGCGCTTCGCTTAGAGGCTGATAAAAATAATGGAATTGCTTTTTTAAACAATGACACTATTAATTTTAATAATTCTGACGGTGCTGAGCTTGCTAAAGCAACTTACTTAAACGAGATATTAAGAGAAAAAGGGGAGAAGGAGGTTTATCCAGTTTTTGGATCTACATTTTCTCAAGTAAAGAAACGGTCATTAGCCTTTGGTTTAGATTTAGTGGGTGGTATGAGTGTTACCCTAGAAATTTCATTGCCTGATTTAATTAAGAATTATGCTAAGAATCCACGTGATTTAAAATTTCGGAAACCATTTGAAGCTGCAATAAAGGAAAATGACAAAGATTTTCTAGATGCTTTTATAGCAAATTATAAGAAAATGAATAAGGGACTTCCGCTCCATTATGTATTTAGAGGGGAAGGAATCGGAATACGTTCAACAGACGCTCAAGTAGAGGAATATTTCCGCAAGTTAATCGCTTCATCTATGGATGGCGTGGAGCAAATAATGAGTCGTCGAATTAATCAGTTTGGTGTTGCTCAACCAAATATTCAGAAAGATGGTGCTAACAATCGTCTTTATATCGAGCTTCCGGGTGTATTAGATGAAAATACTGTGGCTCAAAAATTACAATCCACTGCAAATTTGGAATTCTTTGAAACGTACAGCCCTTCACAATTAAAAAGCGAGCTCGATAAAGCAAATGCTATTTCTCTTAAAATTGAGGTAGAAGATGGTGTTGATTCAACGTCTGCTGACACCTTAACTTTAGAAAGCATAACAGCTGATAAAAGTAATGGTGAAAAAGGTTTGATTGATTTGATTACGCCTGTTGGTGATTATGCTATCGGTGCAGTAGCGTTCAATGATAAAGCGGCAGTTGAAGCTATTTTGCGTCGAAATGATGTTATGGAAGCTTTTCCTCCAACATTAAAATTCATGTGGGGTGCTGAGCCAGAGCAATTAGACCAAAAGGTTAAAAAGATGGTTTATATGCTTTATGCTTGTAAGGTTCCAGAATCAGGTAAAGCTGAAGTTAATGGTTCACACATTCTTAAAGCATCTACTGGATTTGACCAGCGCGATGGTAAAATAACAGTTGATCTTCAAATGACGCCAGACGGTTCTGATGCTTGGGGTAAAATGACGACCGATAATGTTAAACGAATTATTGCAATTACAATGGATAACGTTGTATTTAGTGCGCCAACCGTAATTAACCCTATTACCTCAGGTAATACTCAAATTTCTGGAAGTTTCACTTTTGAAGAAGCAGAAGGATTAGCGGGATTGCTTAACGGAGGTGCATTGCCAGCTCCATGCATCATTAAAGAATCAATGAAGGTGGGTCCGACTATTGGAAAAGAAAACTCTGAAGCGGGATTGATCTCCTTTGCCTTTGCATTTATTGCTGTATTATTTTATATGTATTTCTATTATGGAAAATCAGGATTGGCAGCGAATATCGCTCTAACAATCAATGTGGTATTTATATTCGGATTTTTAGCTTCTTTTGGAGCGGTATTAACTTTAGCAGGTATAGCAGGTATAGTTCTTACGATCGGAACAGCAGTCGATGCTAATATCTTGATTTTTGAACGTATCCGGGAAGAACAATACAAAGGAATGGATTTAGCCGGATCGGTAGATGTTGGTTTTAAAAAAGCATTACCTTCCATTATCGATGCAAATGTTACTCACTTGTTGGTGGCTATTATCTTGAAAGTTTTTGGTACGGGTGAGATTGAGTCATTTGCTACCACCTTAATCATTGGTATTTTCACTTCAATGTTTTCTGCTATCATCATTTCAAAATTGGTGATCTATTCATGGATGAAAAAAGGACAAGGCATTTCATTCTTTACAAAATTCTCTAAAGGATTATTTCAAAATATCAAATTTGATTGGATTGGGAAACGAAAGTATTTTTATATTTTCTCTATTTCAGTCACTATTTTAGGCGTAATCGGAATGACAACCCGTGGGTTAAAACAAAGCGTCGAATTTACGGGTGGTAGAACCTGCGTTGCTAAGTTTGAGAAAAAAGCAGACATTGAATATATGCGTGCTAATCTTTCTAAATTTTTAGTTGAAAAAGGTGAAGTTGCTTCCATTGACCTTAAAACAAAAGGCACTGACTTTAAAGTAGAAATCATTACCAATTTTAAATTAAATGATGACGGAGCCTCTGTTGAGGTAACCAATAAAATTAAGCAAGGATTAGATGCTTGTAAGGATAAGATGGGTAAATATACCATAGATGAATCAAGAACTGTTTCCGCTTCTGTTTCAAGTGAATTGTGGACGTCTTCTGCTTGGGCTATCGGTCTTGCCTTAGTGGCAATCTTCGCGTATATCTTCCTTCGATTCGGTCATTGGCAATATTCACTAGGTGCAATTGTTGGTTTAGCTCATGATGCATTCTTTGTAATATCTATATTTTCGCTTTTACATGGTTATTTACCATTTAGTTTGGATGTTAATCAGGCCTTTATCGCAGCGATTTTGACGGTCATTGGCTATTCCATGAACGATACGGTTATTGTGTTTGATAGAATCCGTGAGAATCTCCGAAATAGTAAGGAAGAGGAGCATCATTACGATATTATCAATAAGTCGTTAAATACTACCCTGAGCAGAACCTTTAATACCTCAATGATCTTATTTGTCGTGGTTTTAATCATGTTTATTTTCGGTGGCCCAGCTATTAAAGGATTCTTATTTGCCTTGCTTGTTGGAGTTGTTATTGGAACGTATTCATCACTTTGTGTTGCTACACCAATTTTGATCGATTTCTCTAAGCGATTGAAAGCGTAATCGTTCCCATTGTATTACTTTTAAAAGCCGCATCTTGCGGCTTTTTTTTTACTCTATCACTTCTTTTTTGGCATGAACTTGTTCCACACTTCGTGATTTTAATTATCACGCTTGTTTTCAACCAAAATAAGTGTATAACTACTGATTATCAGTGTAAAATTTGTAGGATATCTTGTTAAATTTGTTAGTTCACAAATTACAATGGCTGAAAATCAATATACGGAAGATAATATTCGCTCGCTCGATTGGAAAGAGCATATTCGCTTGCGTCCGGGTATGTACATCGGAAAGCTAGGAGATGGTGCCGCTGCTGATGATGGTATTTATATTTTAGCCAAAGAAATTGTTGATAATTGTATTGACGAATACGTAATGGGCAACGGCAAGAAGGTGGAGATTAAAGTGAAAGGTGGCCTGGTGAGTATTCGAGATTTTGGACGTGGTATTCCCCTAGGAAAACTTGTTGAAGTAGTGTCAAAAATGAATACTGGCGGAAAATACGATTCCAAAGCATTTAAAAAGTCTGTTGGTTTGAACGGTGTAGGATCAAAAGCGGTGAACGCGCTATCCTCTCATTTCATGCTCTATGCTGTTCGCGATGGCGAAAAGAAACAAGCAACTTTTATGCGGGGTGAATTAGTCAACGAATTACCAATAGAAAAGACAGACGAACCCAATGGGACCTATGTAGAATTTATTCCCGACGAAAGTATTTTTAAAAAATATGCCTTTAAAACGGCCTATTTGGAGAAAATGATTTGGAATTACTGTTATCTTAATCGAGGACTTTCGCTTCATTTTAATGGGGAAAAGTTTCAGTCAAAAGATGGACTAAAAGATCTCTTGGAAAACAATATGGATGGTGATCCACTTTATCCAATTATTCATATTGAAGATGAGGACATTGAAGTGGCTTTTACGCACGGTAAAACCTATGGTGAGGATTATTATTCATTTGTGAATGGACAACATACCACTCAAGGAGGAACGCACCAAAGCGCTTTTAGGGAATCAGTGGCTAAAGTGATTCGAGATTTTTACAATAAAAATTATGAGTCATCTGATATTCGACAGTCCATTGTTGCAGCGATTGCTGTAAAAGTAATTGAGCCTGTATTTGAATCTCAAACTAAAACTAAACTTGGCTCGCAAGAAATCGAACCTAACGGAAAGTCAATGAGGGCTTTTGTTAATGATTTTTTAAAGGATAAATTAGATAACTACCTTCATCGTAACCCGGATGTTGCAGAAACGATTGAGAAAAAAATAAAGCAGTCGGAAAGGGAACGAAAGGAGTTGGCCGGTATTCGAAAGATTGCACGTGATCGTTCCAAAAAATCTAGCGTTCACAACAAAAAATTACGTGATTGTCGTTTGCATTTAACGGATTTAAAAGACGAAAGAAGGGAGGAAACAACACTCTTTATTACCGAGGGTGATTCGGCAAGTGGATCCATTACAAAGTCGCGCGATGTGAATACGCAAGCTGTGTTTTCGTTGAGGGGAAAGCCACTTAATTGTTATGGATTAACCAAAAAAGTGGTGTATGAAAATGAGGAATTTAACTTAATTCAGGCAGCACTCGATATCGAAGACGATATGGATAATTTGCGCTATGGTCGCATTGTTATCGCAACTGATGCTGATGTGGATGGTATGCACATTCGTATGTTACTGCTGACTTTCTTTTTGCAGTTTTTCCCAGATTTAGTGAAAAGAAATCATGTCTATGTACTACAAACACCATTGTTTAGGGTCAGAAATAAGAAGAAAACACTGTATTGCTATTCTGAAGATGAACGACGAAAAGCCATTGAAGAAATTGGAAAAAATGCTGAAATAACTCGCTTTAAAGGATTGGGTGAAATTTCTCCTGACGAATTCATTCATTTTATTGGTGAGGATATTCGCTTGGAACCTGTGCTCTTAACAAAAGATGCCTCGATTGATTCCATTCTTTCGTATTTTATGGGTAAAAATACCCCGGAGCGTCAAGAATTTATTATTGACAATCTTCGGGTTGAAAAAGATCCTGCTGAGGAATTAGCCCTTGAGGATTTAACCGATGACATTGAATTAATAGCATAATATGGCTGAGGACGAAATAGAGGACATTAACGGTACACCAAACGAAGAACATCATCCTTTTGAAAGTAAAAAAGTAGATGAGAAAATTGTTCCCGTTGGTGGCTTGTATGAGAATTGGTTTTTGGATTATGCTAGTTATGTAATTCTTGAAAGAGCAGTTCCTGCTTTGATGGATGGATTGAAACCTGTTCAGCGAAGGATATTGCACTCCATGCGCGAATTAGAAGATGGGCGCTACAATAAGGTCGCTAATATTATTGGTAACACTATGAAGTATCATCCGCATGGAGATGCTTCTATCGGTGATGCGCTCGTGCAGTTGGGACAAAAAGATTTATTGATAGACTGTCAAGGAAACTGGGGAAATACACTGACCGGTGATGGCGCAGCTGCTCCGCGTTACATTGAGGCACGCCTTTCTAAATTTGCACTGCATGTTGCATTTAATCCTAAAACAACAACTTGGTTAACTTCCTACGATGGAAGAAATCGTGAGCCGGAGCAACTGCCAATGAAATTTCCACTTCTTTTGGCTCAAGGTGCCGAAGGAATTGCAGTTGGTATGGCATGTAAGTTTTTACCGCATAATTTTGTGGAACTAATAGAACAATCGATTAATCATTTAAGAGGAAAGAAAATTGAATTATTGCCAGATTTCCCAAATGGTGGAATGGCTGATTTTAGTGGCTACAATGATGGTTTGCGTGGGGGTAGGGTGCGCGTACGAGCAAAAATTAAAAAGCTAGACAATAAGACCTTAACGATTCATGAAATTCCTCTTGGAACGACAACCGGTTCCTTGATTGAATCGGTATTAAAAGCAAACGATAAGGGAAAAATTAAGATTAAAAAAATTGAAGATAATACTTCTTCGATTGCTGAAATTATCGTGCATCTTGCACCAGGTGTATCTCCGGATAAAACGATCGATGCGCTCTATGCTTTTACTGATTGTGAAATTTCTATTGCCCCAAATTCATCGATTATAGATGGCGATAAGCCACGTTTTATTGGTGTTTCTGAAATACTTCGGATCAATACCGATAATACGGTCCGTTTGCTAAAACTGGAACTTGAAATTCGATTGGATGAATTAGAACAACAATGGCATTTCTTGAGTTTAGAAAAATTGTTCATCAACAATGAAATGTATATTGACTTTAAGCTATATGCAGATCGCGAAGCCCTTTATGTGTATTTATATGAACGTTTTAAACCGTTTAAAAAACAACTCATTCGGGAAATAACTAATGACGATTTATTAAAGCTTACGCAAATTCCCATGATTCGAATTACCCGATTCGATTCAACAAAAGCGGATGATGCCTTATTGAAAATTGAGGCGGAAATTGAAATCGTTAAAGCGCATCTCGCATCGCTTGTGGAGTATGCCATTGAGTATTTTAAGGATTTGAAAAAACGCTTCGGCGCTGGTCGTGAACGTAAAACGGAAATCAAAGCCTTTGATACGATTAGTGCCTCTAAAGTGATCATTGCCAATAAAAAATTGTATGTTGATTATGAAGAGGGATTCATAGGACATGGCCTACGGAAAAATGAACCTGTTGGTGATTGTTCTGATATTGATGATATTATTTGCTTCTTTTCTAGTGGTAAAATGATGATTACCAAAGTGACGGATAAAAAATTCGTGGGGAAAGATTTGGTCTTTGCAAGCGTATGGAAAAAAGGCGATACCAGGACAATTTATCATCTTTTCTACCAAGATGGTCTAGGTGGATCAACGATGATGAAGCGCTTTTATGTGAATTCCATCACCCGCGATACCGAATACGATTTAACGAAAGGAACAAAGGGATCAAAGATGCTCTATTTCACCGTTCACCCAAATGGTGAACGTGAAGTTGTATCAATACTTTTACGACCTCGTCCGCATCTTAAACGCTTGCGTTTTGATATAGATCTGGGTGAATTGTTGATCAAAGGTAGGAACTCAGCAGGAAATAGGGTAACCAAAGAAATTGTGCAGAAAATCGTTCAGAAAGAGTTAGGTGGTTCCACCTTAGCTGCACGTAAAATTTGGTATGATGCTATCGTCGGGCGTTTAAATGACGAATCGAGAGGAAAATTCATTGGCTCTTTTAAAGGAAGTGATAAAATCTTAACGCTCTATAAAAATGGCGAATATCGCTTAAGTTCTTTTGATTTATCTACGCATTTTGATGAAGACATGCTGCACATTGAAAAGTGGGAGCAAGATCGAGCGGTTTCTACGGTTTATTACGATGGAGCAAAAGAGCTGCATTTTGTTAAACGCTTTCTTTGTGAAGTAACCACCGATAAACGGATTTTATTTATTAGTGAAGGCCAAGGTTCGTACATGGATACTGTTTCTACTGCTTATCGCCCAGAAATAAGAATTGTCTATAATAAATTATTGAAAGAAACCAAAAACGTTGCCGATACAGTACTTAATCTTGCCGATTTAATAGAAATTAAAGGAATGAAAGCGCAAGGTAATCAGGTGACAAAGCTAAAAGTAAAAGAAATTGTTCTCACGCATCCTATCGATGAAAGCCCTGAACCGTGGCCAGCAGATGAAGCGGTAAGTCCTTCGTTTGATGATGTTGAAAGCGATACCGATGAGAATGACGATAACGATTCAAATGATGCTAATCCTGGTGCTATCGAGCTCGACCTTACCCAAACAAATAATGCTGCTTCAGAAAGCACGACCATTGAATGGGATTTAACCAAGAAGTTGGATGATGACGATCAAATGAAATTGTTTTAGAATTTTTATTCTTTTTTTATCTCACCTTAAAAATTATTTTTACCTTTGTTTAGAATTATTCTAAATAGCATGGCAACATTAAAGGAAATTGATTTAAAACCTATCATCGAGCAAAGTATTTGCGATTCTTGTTCTTTATCAAAGAAGAAAAAATGTTGTAAAAAATACAAAACAAAAGGAATATCCTGTAAAAAATGTCCGAAATTTGACTAACCGTCATGATTCGATTTATCTTTTTCTTTTTACTTTTTTTGAATAGCCTTACTTCCTTTTCACAGGATGTTGTCCATACTGCTATTCTACCAAATTCTATGTACATAGCATCTGCTTCTTTGCAGCGAATGGACATTTTTTCCGGTTTTACGTATCAGAAGAATTTTAACAGGATTGATGTGGGGGCTTCGTTCAATTTGGGTCTTCGTTCTTCTTTTGGTGCGCAACAAATTTATTCACAATTCGGAAGCTATCTTACTATACCACTTATTCAGCAAGGAGCTAAAAAAAAAGATTTTTCGTTCGGTCCGATGCTAGGCGTACATGCTTCGTTTTTAAACATCGGCAATAAGCTACGGCAATATGATATCTTGCTAGGTTATTCGATGTATTGTGGAAAGACCAAGGGGAATTTAAAATTTTTTCATCAAGCGGGCCTTGGACCATTTGCGGAGTATTTTCGAACATCAACGAACACTTTAGTGCAATCGCACGCATTGAACTATCATCTAATAATTGGATTAGCATATGCAATATATTAAATTTTTAGTGTTTGCTATGTGCTTGTATTCGTGCACGAAGACTGTAATTGATAAAAAAACTAACATTATTGGCCATGCCGCAATGGGACTAAATTCTTCGAGTTCTATTTATGCTGATAATTCTTTGGAAGCGATTCAGTTAGCGCTTTCCTTTTCTAATTGTAAAGGCATTGAATTGGATGTCCAGATGGATAATCTTGGTCAATTATGGTTGTATCATGATGAAAACTTATCCACTAAAACAAATACTGAGGGCTGCATCAATACGATTGATCCCGATGTACTTTCTACGGTCTTCTATAAAACAATACACCACGAAAAATTAGTCAAACTTGATCAAAACGTATTAGAATTACTAAAAGATAAAATTGTTTTTTTTGACCTGAGGCATTTTAATCCTTGCACGAATAGTATCATTGAAAGCACTAAAATAAAAAATGCATTATTGGCTTTAGAAGTGGATAGTTCAGATAATTATATATTTATAACAAGTAATTACGAACTGCTTGAAACACTTGCGGACCAATTTAAAGTTTTTTACTCGACTGATAATTATGCACAAGTTCTTCAAATCATGTTGGATTACCCCGAATGTGATGGCCTTGTTATTCGTAATGTATCCATTACTGCGGAAGAGGTGCATGCCATTCAAGCAATGAATAAACAAGTGGCAATCTTTGAAGTACGATCTCCAAAAGGAACCAAAATTGCTTTTAATAAAGCACCAGATTATTTGATTACCGATGAATTGCGAACGGCCTTAGCCATTGCTCATCAGTAGCATTTAAGCTACACTAAGTCATGGATTGCCTAATCCTTTCCACTTCGATTTTAAAGTCATGACTCAGCTCACTTTCGCTTTTAATTATTTCTGCTATTGTCCGAATGTTTTTTACATGAAGGTTATTTAATTCAGAATAAAATGCCATTCGATCCAATGGTTTGGATAAAAGTAAACCGCTAGGAGTAGTCAGTCTACACTCATTCCAACAGGCCACATATGTTGCATGTGTATGCAATAGTTGCTCACACCTTACTATAAGTTCTCGAGGCTCATCGGTAGAAGATATGGCTAAATAGTGTTTTGAAATGGCTTGTTCATATTGAATAAATGTGGAGAGCATCTCTTTGTGAGGAATAAAAATAGGTTCTATTTTCTCATTATTAAATGATGCACCTTTAAAAGTTTCCAATGCTTCGCTGATTAGAGCTAGCTTTTTAAGTTTACTGAAAAACGTTTTTTTTAGAATGGGTGAGGTAAGCAGAAACGACTTGATAGGAAAAACTAACTCTTCTACCGCTTCTTCTATGGAGTCAAATTGATCGAGATTAACGAAGTGCCGCGCTTCTTTTTCCGTCATTTAAGCGTACTATTCTTCCTCATTTTAATATTCATTAATTCAACGGTTAATGAGAATACAAGACCAAAATAAACGTATCCTTTAGGAATATGCGCACCAAATGCTTCTCCTACTAATAATACGCCAACTGTCGCCAGAAAACTTAACGCAATCATTTTTATGGTAGGATAATCTGATATGAATTTACTTATTTTCCCTGCAAATATCATCATAATTGTCATTGAAATCAGCACTGAAATGTAGATAATAGAGATCGGATTATGTCCAGTATCAGCCTGCATTCCATTCGTCATTCCAACCGCTGATATAATAGAATCAAAGCTGAATATCACATCTATCACAACAATTTGAAGGATAACAGCATACATTTTTGATTTTACTTTATGCTTTACATCTTCTGCACCTTTTACATTCTTGTGCATTTCAACGGTGCTTTTATAGATTAAGAATAATCCCCCTACTAATAAAATGATACTTTGGTATGAAAAGCTTAGTCCCCACTTATGATATACAGTAGTTAGTGACATGAGCCAAGCTACTGCCCCCAACAAAACTAGGCGAATCACCAATGCTAATAATAACCCTGTATTTCTAGCGGTTCGTTTTTTTGCTAAGGGTAGCTGATCGGTGACAATGCTAATAAATATAATATTATCAATGCCGAGAATCACTTCTAAAACACTTAATATGATCAAATAGACCCAGCCTTGCCACGTTAAAAAGATATCAAAGTATTGCATATTATTTAGTTAGATAAGTTGTAAAAAGTGATAAATCAGCGGCATTTTGGTTGGCATCTGTAAAAATTTCAATAAGTTCAGGTGTATCATTATTCTTACTTGAAGCAAAAAAGGCTGTTAAATCATCGCTTAAATTAGCATTTAATTCAATTGATTGATAGTTCCATCCAAAAGCTTCTGAAATTTTCGCAGCATTTTGCTTGTGTTTAGCTTCAAAATAAACGTCTAATTGCTTTGATTCACTTGCTCCCGGTATGATTCTAAAAATACCTCCACCTTGATTGTTGACGATTATTATTTTGAGATTTTTGGCCTGATAACTATTCCATAAAGCATTACTATCATACAAAAAGGAGATATCACCACTAATAAATACATGCAATTGTTTAGGATCTGAATAGGCCGCTCCCATTGCAGTGCTTGTACTGCCATCGATTCCGCTTGTCCCGCGATTGGCTCGAAATTCAATCTCTTTTTTTGGATCAAAAAGTTGGCAATAACGAACAACGGAGCTGTTACTCATATGTAGTATACATGGCGGTATTTTCTCCAAAATTGTTTTGAAGACTATTATATCGGTTAATTTCTCGCTGTTGATATTAAATGCGTTTGATAATGCATGGTTTTTATCATCAAGCGATTTCCATAAGTTATTGTAAGCCGTAAAGGAAGGCGCGCTTTTAATTTCATTTAATTTCCCTAGAAATGAGCTTGGATCGCTTTGCATAAGGTGCGTAAGTGCTTGATATGTATCCATTTCTGGAAAGTCATATCCTATCTTCCAGTGTTGTTGAATCGCACTATTTCTTAGGAAAGACTTAATTTTTTTGGAAACAATTGCTCCTCCGATTGTGATTAGTATTTCGGGTTTAAAATCTTTTTCGTTGTTCTTATTAAGTGTGTCTAAACTTCTATCGATGCACTGATTAAAGGCATCATTTGAAAGGTTGGAGGTATTTTCAGCCAACACAACGACATTTTCGCGCTTGGCAAATTCTGACAAGGCCGCAAGTAATTCAACTGATTTTGGCAATTGACCACAAAGCACCATCACTTTTTTGTTGTCTATCGCCTTGCTTATAAAATTCTTGAATTCGTCATTCCAATCTATACTTGTTGGAACGCTTTCTATTTTTCGACCAAAAAATTCCTCTTTTTCAACGGATTGATATAAGGGCTCACTTAAACCAACATTGAAGTGAATTGGACCCTTCCATCTTGATAATGCGCGATCAAAAGCCAAGGCAGTTTCACGCTGGCACTTCCACTTCTGTTCAGCTGAAAAATGTACATCATCTAAATTTACCTGATATCGAACGTGCTCACCAAAAACATTTTGCTGCATAATGGTTTGTCCATCACCTTGATTGATCCACTCTGCTGGTCGATCTGCCGTAATCACAATGAGTGGAATTGAACGATAATAAGCTTCTGCTATAGCGGGGAAATAATTTAGTGCAGCTGAACCAGAGGTGCAACATATTGCTACAGGTTCTTGAAGTTGTTCAGCAATTCCCATGGCAAAAAAAGCAGCGCTACGCTCATCGTGTATAACAAATGTTTTTATGTCGGGATGCTCATCAAAGGAAATAGAAAATGGCGCATTTCTAGAACCGGGTGAAATTACAACATGTCGAACGCCATGAAGATAGCATTGATCAATAACGAGTTGAACGACTTTTTTATCGCTTGTAAGCATGATGTAAAATTACAATTTTTGAACAAGGTCAAGTAGTGTTTTACTTTTATTTTCGGTTTCTTCCCACTCTAATTCAGGAATAGAATCAGGGGTAAAGCCGCCACCTAAATAAAGGGACATTTTCCCACTTTGAATTTGACAACACCTCAGGTTGACGTATATTTTTGTATCGCCATCTTTAAGAATACCCAAATAGCCCGTGTAAATAGATCGCTCATGTTCTTCAATGTTTTCAATAACCTCCAATGACAATGCGCGTGGCATTCCGCTAACAGCTGGAGTAGGGTGGAGCGACTTTAAAATGGACATCTCGTCTAGTTTTGTACGGAATGAAAAATCCGTCCTCAAATGCTTCACTGGGCCAGCTTCATAATCGTATGGGCCGATCATTTCTATGTTGTCACTCCCTAATTCAGTTAGTTGTTGATCGATAAATTGACTTACTATTTCTTGTTCGTTTTGTTCTTTTTTTGTCCACGCTGTTATGTCGCTACTTTTTTTAGTTCCGGCGAGTGAAACACTAAAGCCTTGTTCTCCAACAGATCGGAGCAGTAATTCAGGACTTGCGCCCACCCAAGTTCCTAAAATCGGATCGGATATAAGGTATACTAATGCGTTTGGATAAGTTTCAAGTAGGGCTGAGAAAAGAGCTTCAGTATTTGATTCATCAAAATCCACACATTTTATACGTGTCAAAACGGTTTTCATTAGTGGGATCATTTGCATTAATTGCAACAATGTTTTTGTCCCACGAAAGTACTCTGATTGATCAATTTGAACTATTTCTTCATCTGTAAAATGAAACTGTTCTGTTAGCTCGCTTGAAACGGTAAATCCGTAGCGTAAGGATTGTGTGAAATTACTGACTATAAACCCCTGATAAGTTGCGTTTTCGTCAGAAAGTAAGTCAAAATAGCCAGTTTGCCTCACTATTTCTTCGTTAGGAAATCGATAGCAAAGCATACTCATTTTGTGCGCTTTTCTAAAATCATCACGGTCAATTTACCGACACAGATCAATTTATTACTACCTTCCTCTGTGATATCAACTTGCCATAAATGCGTTTTTCTGCCGGCATGGATAATTTTTCCTCTTGCCAAGACAAACCCGCTCGAAATTCCATTGACATGATTCGCATTTACTTCTAGTCCAACTGCGATTTCACGATTTGAGTCGATAATTAATAAGGAGCCCATTGACCCAATGGTTTCAATTAATGCAGCACTTGCTCCACCATGCAATAAACCCATTGGTTGCACTGTGAGGTGATTCACTGGCATACGTGCTACAATGTAATCGTTTCCGACTTCAACGCAAGTAATATCCAATGAAGCCATTAAGGTATTGGCATTTTTAGCGTTGATTTCTTCTAATGAAAGTTGCTTTAGCATCATCACACAAAAGTACGTTTTCATTGCTTATGAAGGTATTTTTTTTGCTTAGTTCTTGTATTTCTTTAAAATAATACTACTTTTGCAGTAAGGAGAAATGGCAGAGCGGTCGATTGCGGCAGTCTTGAAAACTGTTGAACCGAGAGGTTCCTGGGGTTCGAATCCCTATTTCTCCGCCAAAATAATTAAAGCCAAGCATATTGCTTGGCTTTTTTTGTTTCTAGAACGTCAAAAGCTTGCTTTTGTAAGTGAAGTAGAAACAAAAAAAGCCATTAGCCGCAATAGCGGATAAGCTTTAATTAGTATGAAGCCACCCCCTCCCGGGATCACGCGTCCATTCAGACGCGTAATCCGAGCTTGCTTTTGTAAGTGAAGTAGAAACAAAAAAAGCCATTAGCCGCAATAGCGGATAAGCTTTAATTAGTATGAAGCCACCCCCTCCGGGGATCACGCGTCCATTCAGACGCGTAATCCGAGCTTGCTTTTGTAAGTGAAGTAGAAAAATCCTCCCCCTTAGTCCCCCTCCAAGAGGGGGAAATATACCGATTTAGCCCTTTCAAAAGCAGTTTTTGAAGACCTATTGAATTTGGTATATGCTAAGACTAGCTGAAAGCTCAGTTGCTAGCATCCAAATTTGGTGGGGATTAAAAATACTTCGAATTAACTCATGCTTGATTACATTCACGATCCGTCGAAGTATAGCGTATTGCTAGGCTGCTCCTTTTTTTGTTACTTTTTTTTGAGCTAAAAAAAAGTAAAGAGACCCGCTTTAATTAGTATGAAGCCACCCCCTCCCGGGATCACGCGTCCATTCAGACGCGTAATCCGAGCGTGCTTTTGAAAGTGAAGTAGAAAAATCCTCCCCCTTAGTCCCCCTTCCGCCGCGGCGGAGGGAAATATACCGATTTAGCCCTTGCAAAAGCAGTTTTTGAAGACCTATTGAATTTGGTATATGCTGAAACTAGGCTCAATTACAATCAATTTCGCAATGGATTAAGCCCTTTTCTGAATTAACTGATAAACACGATACGTGAAGAATATATTGATAAGTATAACCGCAATTACAACATATCCTAAGGTGTCGAATTGCTCCAGTGGGCTAAATTGATTTTTTTGTTGAACGATTGCTCCACCAACCAAAGCAGCAATTCCTCCCGCCATTTGTTGAAGCGATGCATTAATACTCATAAATGCACCTCTGTCTTTTGCTGCCGGAACGGATGTGGCAAGTGCTTGTGAAGGAATCATTCTAGCCATTATGCCCGCCATCATAATCATATTAACAATCACTAAAACCGAAAAGGAAACGTGACCGAGATTAGTATAAATTAGAACCGATACAACCATAAGAATAGACGAGCCAACAAAGATGCTGTATTTATTAAACGAGTCACTTAATTTTCCGATGATGGGCATTACGCATATGGTTGAAACACCAACAATCATGAACATGAGCGGTAAGTCATTTTGACTAATTCCGACATTATTAACTGAGAACGAACTGCCCCAAGGCATCATTAAATAACCACCCAAGGACATGAAAGCGGTCGCAAGGAAACCTATTCTATAGTCTCTGTTAGCGATAGTTTGCCACATGTGTTTGATCGGATTATCGCGTTGTAAACTTAGGTGACTAACGATTGGTTTTAAAATGAAAAAGCTTAGTATAAAAATAATAGTGGCAAGCCCAACAATTAAATAAAAGGGAGCCTGCCAATTCCATGTTGTTGCCAAAAATAAGGAGATTGGAATACCCAAAATTTGACTCATGCCAAAGCCCATTTGTAAGAATCCCATGACTCGGCCACGTTGATTTAAGGCAAAAATATCAGCAACAATCGCTAAGGAAATGGAGCTAATTACACCTCCGAAAATTCCGGTTACAATTCGGGCACTTACTAAAAACCAATAATTTGTCGCTAATCCACAAAGAAGGGTCCCAATGATAAATCCAGCATAAAAAAAGAGTAATAATTTTTTTCGATCAAATTTATCAGCAATACTAGCGGTTAAAAAGCCAGAAATCCCTGCTGAAAAAGCATAGCAAGATACTACTAACCCAAATTCACCAGGTGTTATCTTCATATTTTTCATGATTAAATCACCAAGTGGTGACATCACCATAAAATCCAAGACTACACTAAATTGAGTAAGTGCAAGAATTACTATTGCTAAAATTTGGTACTTGCTGAAGGGTAGAGGATGTTCTTTTTCTTTCATAAAGGCTTGCAAAGGTATTTGTTTAAATTACATGCGCTATCTATATTTTTTCTTTTTCGATTTTTTCCTAAATACAATACACCTGCGCAACAACTCTCTTTATAATTTGTTGTAACTTTACTTTTCTAAGAATTTCTAATGAACGAACCAATAATTGAAGTAAAGCATCTTTCTAAAAAATTTGGCAATTTTGAAGCAGTAAAAGATGTTTCGTTTACGGTCAATAAAGGAGATGTTTTTGGTTTTCTAGGTCCCAATGGTGCCGGAAAAAGCACCACCATTCGTTGTCTCTTATCCTTGATCTCACCCAATGCTGGTTCAATTGCTATTTTTGGAAAGCAACTTGCGAGTCATCGAAGTCAAATTTTAAATAACATTGGTTGTATTATTGAAAAACCTGATTTTTACAGGTATTTATCTGCCGAAAAAAATCTTGAAATCTTTGCACGAATATCGGGAAGTGATAGTTCGAAAAAAGATATTCAAGAAATGTTAGAATTTGTTGGCCTAGATGGACGTGGAAAAGACAAAGTTAAAGGCTTTTCTCATGGAATGAAGCAACGCTTAGGCATCGCTCAGACGCTATTGCACAAACCCGACCTTATTATTCTCGATGAACCAACCACAGGACTAGATCCTCAAGGTATCATTGAAGTTCGAAATTTAATTCTTCGTTTAAAAACAGAGCAAAATAAAACGGTGGTTCTTTCTTCTCATCAGTTATCAGAGATCGAAATTATTGCCAATCGAATGGTAATTATCAATAAAGGAAAATCTGTTATTGAAGGTTCGGTTGAAGCGCTGGTCAATGAACAGGAATTATTACTTCAAATAGAATTAAGTGATCCTGAAAATGCCATTAAGGTAATAGGAATGGAGTATCCTACCTTGAAAGTAAAACATTTGTATGGTTCAACCATAGAAATTACATTAGAAAAAGAGATGGTTCCTAAAATCAATTATTTATTAGTTAACAAAGGATTCGAAATACATTCATTGGAGCCAAAACGCAAACTAGAAGACTTTTTCATGAAAATCATACAGGAATAATGTTATTAAAAAATACGTACAACGAATTCATTAAAATCATTGCTAAGCCCAGAAGCTATATTGGCTTGGGTGTATTGACTGCCTTAATTTTGGTGATTTTATTCGCAATGAAAGCAGATGGATCTTCATATATTTCTTTTGTGACCGCTTCTTTTGAGCAAACTCTTTCCTTCAACGGGAATATTTTAAATGGTAATTTGATTGCATTCATCATTCTTCAAATGTTAATTGTGCATATTCCCTTGCTCGTTGCCTTGGTAACTGGTGATCTTATTTCTGGCGAAGCAGCTATGGGAACTATTCGAATGCTAGCTACTAAGCCCATATCACGTACGAACATCGTTTTGTCAAAATTTATAGCAGGTGCGGTTTACACCTTGATTTTAACAATTTGGTTAGCTTTTCTTGCGCTAGTTGTTGTAAAATGGATGTTTGGATCTGGTGATATGATTGTGTTAAATAGTAGCGGTTTGGTCATTCTTCAAGAAGCTGACATATTTTGGCGATATGGCTGTAGTTTCATTGTGGCTTACTTAGCCTTACTTACCGTATCTTCCCTTTCAATCTGTCTATCTGCTTTCGCAGAAAATTCTATCGGTCCCATTGTTTCAACCATGGGAATCATTATTCTTTTTACCATTATCGGTTCCTTAGATGTTACTGTTTTTGATTCAATAAAGAAATTTTTATTTACGACCCACATGGCTTCTTGGCGAAGTTTCTTTGAAGATCCAATCAGCATGAAGGATATTTGGCAATCAATTAGCATCTTGCTTGTGCATAACATAGTTTTAGTAAGCATAGCAGTCATTAAATTTAATAGAAAAGATATTACCTCATGAGAAACATACTCTGCACCATCTTTTTGCTATCTTCTATGACGGTAATGTGTCAAACTGCCGATCAAATTATAACGCAACTAGTGAATAAAATTAATTTAGTGACCGATTATTCTGTTACGGCTAATATCAAAGCGGATATCCCATTGATAAGAGTTCTGCCTGTTAATGCCAGTATCTATTTTAAACAAAAAGACAAGTTTAAGGTAGTGTCGAAAGGGATTGCGATTTTACCGAAGCAAGGGTTTACGGATGTATCTAGTTTTCTTTCTAAGAAAGGAACTTATGTCACTGTTGATGGTGGAATAGTTACTTTGAATGATGTTAAAACGCATTTGCTTACTGTTATTCCTACCGTAGAAAATAGCGATATTGTTTTAGCTAAATTATGGATGGATACTAAGCGAACTGTTATTGTTAAAACAGATTTAACCACTCGAGGTAGTGGCAGTGTAACAATAGACTATTTATATGGTACACAAGTCGCATTTGGCTTACCTGATAAAATAACTTTTACAGTGGATGTCAAAAAATTTAAGATGCCAAAAAGTGTCTCAGCAGATATTAATAATTCAGGAAAAAACAAAAAAGACGATCCTAAAAAAAGTAAAGTCGGAACGATTACGATTACCTTATCAAATTACCTTGTGAATAAAGGTATAAGTGATGAGGTATTTAAGAAAAAGGACTAAGGCCGCACGATTGTAGCATTCACATGATATTTACCTCACGTTCTAATTCGATGTTAAATTTAGTTTTAATATCGCGTATAATTTCGGTTGAAAGATCGTAAATTTCTTTGCCTGTACTACCGCCATAATTCACAAGGACCAAGGCCTGATTTTTATGAACGCCATAGTTGCCATAGCTTTTTCCTTTCCATCCTGCTTTTTCAATAAGCCAACCTGCAGCCAGTTTTCTCATTCCTGTAGCGCTTGGATAATTAGGTATATCTGGATAGATTTCTTTTAAGGTATCAACAATCGTTTCGGGAACAATCGGATTTTTGAAAAAACTACCCGCATTGCCAATTAAGGCAGGGTCAGGTAATTTGGATTGACGGATGGCAATTACGGCCCTACTAATATCTTGGATGCTTGGATCAGAAATCCCCAATTTATTCAATTCATCTTCAATAGCGCCATAGGTGGTGTTTTTAATGGCTTTTTTAGAAAGTTTAAATGCAACGTGGCAAATGACATATTTGCCTTTTAATGATTGCTTGAAAATACTTTCGCGATAACCAAATTGGCATTGTTCGGCATCAAATTTTTCGATTTTTTCGCTTGCAATATTGTAGGCAAGTAGGTAGGCGAAAACGTCTTTTATTTCTACGCCATACGCTCCAATATTTTGCATCGGACTTGCTCCAACACTTCCCGGTATTAAACTTAAATTTTCGAGTCCTGACCAATTCTGGTTGATGCAGTGAACAACAAAGTTGTGCCAGATTTCTCCAGCACCTGATTCAACTATCACAAAGTCATCATTCTCCTCAATAATCTTAATGCCTTTAATATCATTTTTTAAGACTAAGCCTTCAATTTTTTTAGTTAGTAAAATATTACTGCCGCCTCCTAAAATAAACAAGGGTTTATTTTTATTATGTTGAAGTAGTTCTGTTAATTCTTCCGAAGAATTAAACCGCGCAAACTCTTCAGCTGTTTCGTTAAATCCAAAGGTATTGAATGTTTGTAAGGGAATATTTTTCTCAATCATTTTTGAAGCGTTTCACAAAAGTATCATTCATCTTGTAAAATAACCATAATCTGTTGATTTAATATCAAAAAACCATGACCAATAGTCTAAGTGGTGACTTCTGATAAATCCTTTCTTTGCGTTTTTAGGAATAAATACACGCCCTCCGTTATTGGGCATCATAAGCTCTAGCCCTAATACTTGCTGTTGCGGGGCAATTCCATCATGGTGGCAAATGACTTCGCTATTGGCATTCCCAAGATTGTTACATCCGTATTGCCATACTTCTTGAAACATGGTCCAATCGGCGCCCCAATAATTAGCAGATTCTGGTGCCATTATTAAGATCTTTCCAAATACCACTTTATTTTTTATTGCATCAATGAAACCTATGCTATACGCATAACCAAAACTATGGCAAACAATGTCGATGGTATCCTTGACAGTATTGCATTTTTGAGTATTACAAGATAGATTCAGGTAGTTTTTACCGGCTTCAGCTCCATTTTTCATTCGGATTAAAAAGCCTTCAGCGTTTACTTTTGGATTGATTATCCAACGACTTTTTTTCGAAAACCAACAAAATCGAGAGCCCAAATAAGAGGCGCCAATTTTGATAAAGTTTTTCTGCATCGATGTTTTTATGGAATTGTGTCCATCCAGATAGAGGGCTTTACTACTAGGGAACCGTTTAATAATAGCATCATCATATTTCAGCCAATAACCAGTAGAATCCTTTATTTTAATGTTATTACTTGCAATGTCTTTATCGTGTTTTGGCCCCCTATGGCCATTAATAAAAACTAAATATCGATGAGCTAGTGTATCATTACTAATGGTTTGTGCATTTGTAAAAATGCATTGAAATAAAACTAAAATGAAAATAATTTTATTTACCATATTGATATAATATACCTTGGGGTAATGATGTCCAAACACATGCTTTTTGTCCACTAGCTTTCAGTCCATTGTTGATCCAAGTATTACAAGATAGTATGATGCTGTAACTTTGCTTTGCATCATAATATGCATCGTGATTTTTAAGGACGTTTTCAAAATTTGGAATTAGCATTATCGTTTCTTTGTTTTTATTGAATTTTAAACTTCCTGTAATGTATTTAATTAGTCTTTTATATTGATTTATGGTTATTGTTAGTTTAACAGTTGGTCGATCCTTTAGTATCGATGCATGATAGGTGGCATGTACGGCAGAGGTTCCTAAGCCTAATCCAGCGCTCACTGCTGTTTTAAAGGTTAAATCGGCCCATTCAGGTGTGTTTAAATAAAAGTCTTTATCTCCCCAGCCAATCGCTATAAATCTTAGTGATGTATCTTTCTCTTTGGTATTTTCAATAGGAAAATAACGGCGCCAATCAACATGCTCATTGCTTACAGGCAAAACAAAATCAGTATGAACACCTGAATTCATCAAATAAACGACTATAGTAGGATTGTTTGTTTTTTCTGCCTTTACCGTCATGCGTGATAAAATAAAATAAACGAGAAAATAAAGGAGTATTGCAGCAATAAAGATGACAAAAAACCACCCTATAAATCTTAATATAAAACGGATTGTTTTTTTTACTACCGATGATTCTTTTTTGCTTTTAGCAGTCATAATGAATTTTATTACAGCGTTACCTAAAAACAAATTTAATCTTTCTTTGAAATAAATGATTAAAATGAGTTTCTGTTACTATTTTTGCCATCTTCGTTTCAACGTCAAAATTTAATGTATGAAAATTTTTAATTTTATTATTGCTTTATTAAGTCCTATTGTTTTGTTCTCGCAAGTACAATCTGAACTAATCGGAACCTCCGTTAAATTTGAGGAAGTACTTAATCATATTCAACAACTTTATGTCGATCCAGTAAACGCTAAAAAACTTACTGAAACTGCTATTGTCGCGATGTTGGAAGAACTTGATCCTCATTCAACCTATATTCCTGCAGAGGATGCTGATGATGCACAGTCACAAATTAATGGCAGTTTCGTCGGTATTGGTATCCGATTTCAAATTGTGAAAGATACACTAATGGTTATTTCTACTATTCCTGGTGGGCCATCAGAAAAATTAGGGGTTCTAGCAGGCGATCAAATTGTGATGGTTGACGGTGCAAATATTGCTGGAATCGGATTAAAAAACAATGATGTTAGAAGTAAATTAATGGGTGTTTTAGGATCTAAAGTAATAATTGGGATATTACGAGATGGTAGAGATGAACCGCTTAAATTCACTATTCTAAGGGATAAAATTCCGATTTTTTCTGTTGATGCAAGCTATATGATAACGAATGAAATTGGCTACATCAAGTTGAATAGTTTTTCTCGCACAACCGTTGAGGAGGTTCAGAAGAGCTTGAAGGAATTAAAAGCTTTGGGGATGAAACAATTAATTTTTGATCTTCAAGGAAATGGTGGTGGACTTTTAGATGCAGCTCATCATCTAGTTGATGAATTTCTTTCTGGCGACAAATTAATTGTGTATTCTGAAGGTCGCGCTCAACCAAGAAGTAATCTTAGGGCTAGTAAGAAAGGCTTATGGGAAGAAGGTGGACTTATTGTCCTAACAGACGAATACGCTGCTTCTGCAAGTGAAATTTTTTCAGGGGCAATCCAAGATTGGGACAGAGGCTTAATTGTTGGACGAAGGACCTTTGGAAAAGGGCTAGTACAGCGGCCGATTTCGCTTTCTGATGGCAGTGAAATTAGAATTACCATTGCTCGTTATTATACGCCAACAGGACGATTTATTCAGAAGCCTTATGAAGATACAAAAGAATATAGAAATGACTTAACACAACGCTATCTTAATGGGGAGTTTCAAAATGCAGATTCGATTAAATTTCCGGATTCCCTTAAATATGTTACCCTAAAAACAAAACGTACCGTATATGGTGGAGGTGGAATAATGCCTGATGTTTTCGTTGCTCTTGATACCACTGATATTACCGATTATTTTGGTGATCTTGTTCGCGGTGGTCACATCAATAATTATGTGATTTCTTACATCAATAAAAATAGAGCAAACTTAAAATCTTCGTATCCTAATTTTGCCGCCTTTAAAAGTAAATTTACGTGCGATGAAGTTTTCATGACTGATTTTTTTAACTATGTCGAAAAGGAAGCGCCTAAATTAATTTTTAACGAAAAAGAATATCAAATCAGTAAAAAAATGATCCAAATGCGATTAAAAGCGAATATTGCTCAAGATTTGTGGAGCAGCAGCGATTCGTATCAAGTTTTTAATGATTTTAATGAATCACTTCAGAAAGCTGTTCAAATTTATACGACTAAATCGTATGCTGGATTTAATTTAGACAAGTGAAACGTAGAGTTGTAATTACCGGAATAGGGGCTCTCACTCCAATAGGAAATGATGTGGAGTCTTTTTGGTCTTCTGTTATTAATGGGAAAAGTGGCGCTGCTCCCATAACTAAGTTTGACACCTCAAAATTTAGGGTGCATTTCGCTTGTGAATTGAAAGGGTATAACTCAAGTGATTTTTTCGATCCTAAAGAAAATAGAAAATACGACCTCTTTTCACAATATGCTTTAGTGGCAGTTGATGAAGCTGTTAAAAACGCTGGTATTGATTTCGAAGAATTAAACAAAGATAGAATTGGGGTGATTTGGGGATCTGGCAATGGTGGAATTCAAACGTTTCAAGATGAGATGATGGAATTTTGCAGAGGTGATGGTACTCCAAGATTCCCTCCGTATTTCATACCTCGAATTTTGGTGGATATTGCTTCAGGAATTATTTCCATTAAATATGGTTTAAGAGGCGTTAATTTTTGCCCTGTTTCTGCATGTGCTACTTCCAATACGGCAATTATTGAGGCATTTAATTACATTTCATGGGGTAAAGCTGAAATGATTATTACCGGTGGATCAGAAGCGGCTATTACGCAAGCATCTATTGGTGGTTTTTCTTCTGCTCGCGCTTTGTCCCTTCGCAATGATGCACCAGAGACAGCCTCTCGACCATTCGATGTTTCTCGCGATGGTTTTGTAATGGGGGAGGGTGCCGGAGCATTAATTTTAGAGGAATATGAACACGCGATAAAAAGAGGTGCAAACATTTTGTGCGAAGTAGTCGGTGGCGGAATGGCTGCGGATGCTTACCATCTCACAGGAACGCACCCTGAAGGTTTAGGAGCTGTTTTAGGCATGAATGAAGCAATTAGGGAAGCAGGTATTTCTCCTGACGACATTGATTATATAAATATGCATGCCACTTCAACAGCCCAGGGAGATCAATCTGAGCTGATTGCGGCAAAAACAGTGTTTGGAGAACGGAATTCCTTATTCGTTTCTGCCACGAAATCCATGACAGGCCACTTGCTTGGTGCAGCTGGTGCAATTGAAGCCATAATCTGTGTTAAGGCGCTTCAAGATGGCAAAGTGCCGCCGACCATTAACACAAAAAATATTGAGCCTGATTTTAAGGATTTATTTCAATTTCCACTCGACAAAGCCATTGAACATCCTCTAAAATATGCGATGAGCAATACATTTGGTTTTGGGGGACACATCGCATCGGTTATTTTTAAAAAGATGTTATAACCAATATTTTTTGTATTTTCAAAGAAATTTCTACATGAAAAAACTACTTTTAAGTATTGCTATTCTCTCTATTATGTTGATGTCATGCAATCAAAGTTCCAAAGGTAATTGGACCGAAGAAGATATGGCAAATGCTCGAAAAGATTTGATGGAAGGCATGAATTCAGGTGATGAATCAAATTTGTTTTCGATGAAAGCAAAAACTAAATTTTGTGATTGTGCTTTAGAAAAAGTTGAAGATACTTATGAAAATTTTGAAGAGGCAAATAGCGATACAGATACATTAAGAATGTCTACTATTATTACTCCTTGTATGAAATTACTTTTAGAGGACTTCGAGGAATCAATGTTGCAATAAACTATGTCATTATTGCGAATCTATTTGGGGGAGATATAGCATTTCCATATGAGGAATGTCGTCTTCTAGGTATTCTTTTCCGGTTGAAAAAAATAAGTGCGCATTATAGAATCTTTCTAAATGGCTTTGAGCAGAAATTTTAACTGGCACTCGACCGAATTCTTTGCTTATAAAATCCATGCATGCTTTCATTAAAACATGCCCTTCTCCCTTTCCTCTTACGCTTTCATCAGTAACAACTCGACCAATAGATACTTCTTCATAACTAATGCCTTGAGGTAATATCCTTGCGGTAGCAATAATTTCACCTGTGCCATTGCGACAAATAACGTGGTAGCTAAGCTTGTCTTTACCATCTAATTCTAGGTAGCTGCAGTTTTGTTCTACTACAAATATTTTTACTCTAAGTGCAATTAAATCGTGAAATTCGATAAGACTTAATTCATTAAAATGTTTAATCTGAAAGTTCAAAATACTTTTTAAAGCCAAAAGTATAAAATGTATTACAATATTCATTGTTTTTGTTCGGGATGTTCAAATTCGGATTATTTTTGTGAAAAATAAAGAGTGTGAATTCACCTATTGTTATAATTGTTTTTATTGTCCTAATTGTTTTAATTCTTGCTTTTGATCTAGGTCTTTTAACAAAGGTGAAGCAAACTAAAATGGCATTTAAAAAAGCGTTGATGTGGACCACCATATGGGTCGGTTTAGCGATGCTTTTTAGTTTGTTTATTTGGAACATGGAAGGGTTTGAAAAGTTTGCGCAATTTCAATCGGCTTATTGGATTGAAGAGGCCCTGTCTGTCGATAATCTTTTTGTTTTCTTGTTGATATTTTCCTTTTTTAACCTTGATGGCTATAGACAACAAAAGGTATTATTATGGGGAATTATCGGAGCTATTGTTTTTCGTGCAATCTTTATTTTTTCCGGCATTGGCCTTATAAATCTTACCTATCTTCCCGAATTTTCAATCGGAAATTGGCATTTCGCTCTAGGTAATACAGGTAAAGAATCGATTGATTATTCTACTAACACCTTTCACAGAATTAATTTTATCATGACCTTATTCGGTTTATTCCTTATTTATGCGGGGATTAAATCGGGGATTTCGAAAGATGACCAAAAAATTGATAATTATAATAATTCTTTCATGGTAAGACTAATTATGAAAGTCATTCCCATCAGAACCAACTTTAACGGTGATAAATTTTTTCAGCGAAAAATGTATAAAAATAAACTTCGTTGGTACGGTACTAAGCTATTTCTAGTTCTAATTATTATTGAATCTTCTGATTTGCTTTTTGCAGTAGATTCCATACCAGCTATTTTTTCCATAGCACCCAATGATCCATTTATCCTTTATTCATCCAATATTTTTGCGATTCTTGGATTACGATCGCTATTTTTTCTACTCTCAAATTCAATGGAACTATTTTCAAAACTTAAATACGGACTAGCCATTATCTTGAGTTTTATTGGCCTAAAAATGTTGATTGCCCCGATCTATCACATTGAAACTTTGGTGTCCTTGCTAATCGTAGTGTCTGTATTGATGGGATCTATAGTGATATCTATCTTGACTAGAAAAAAATCGGCAGAGCTAGAATAAAACGCTCGCTCCTTCTTCGCTTGCAGATACAATTGATCTAAAATTACCAAAGAGCTCTCGTCCATAACCAATTGTATTGTCCCCATCTTTTAGTGAACATTCACGAAGAGAGATTTCTTCAAAATTTGGACATGATAATTCTCCTTTAATCGCATCAAGATGGATGAGGTCACCAGTTTTAATTTTAGCTATCATGCCACCATCTTTTGCTTCTGGACATAAATGAATAGCCGCAGGGACTTTTCCGGAGGCACCGGACATTCGTCCATCAGTGACCAATGCTACTTTATAACCACGCTTTTGAAGGATGGTCAATGTTGGTGTTAATTGATGTAACTCGGGCATGCCATTTTGTTTCGGACCTTGAAAGGGTAAAACAGCAATGAAGTCTTTGTTTAGTTCATCTTTTTTAAAGGCATCAATTAAATCTTGTTGTTCTAAAAATACAATGGCAGGAGCTTCAATTTTTCGATGATCTGATTCAACTGCTGCTGTCTTAATCACAGCACGTCCAAGATTTCCTTGTAATATTTTAATGCCACCATCTTTTGAAAATGGATCGGATGCAGATCGAATGATACTTTTGTTCAGACTTTCCTTAGGGCCCTCAACCCAAATTAATTGATTCGTATCGATTTTGGGTTCTTGTGTGTAACGCTTAAGACCTGAGCCAAGGATTGTAGTCACATTTTCATGCAATAGTCTATGCTCTAAGAGCGTACTAATAACATACGACATACCACCAGCAGCATGGAAGTGGTTGACATCGGCTGCACCATTGGGATACATTCTTGTTATTAAAGGTATCACATCGGAAAGATCAGACATGTCATCCCAATTTATAATGATTCCTGCGGCTCTAGCTATGGCAATTAAATGAATGGTATGGTTGGTTGAACCTCCGGTAGCAAGCAATCCAATAATTCCATTAACAATGGATTCTTCTGTGATAATATGCATTAAGGATCTTTCTAATCCTAGTTTCGAATTGGTGGCTGCTACTTTTACGGCCTCTTCGGTAAGGAGTGATCTTAATTCTGTATTTGGGTTAACAAAACTCGAACCTGGCAGCTGTAAGCCCATTATTTCCATTAGCATTTGGTTGGAGTTTGCAGTACCATAAAAAGTACAGGTGCCAGGCGAATGATATGAATCTGATTCTCCTTTTAGTAATTCATCTCTTCCTATTTTTCCTTCTGCAAAAGCTTGACGAATTTGTGATTTTTCATCGTTAGAAATACCTGAATGCATAGGTCCGCCCGGAACAAAAATTGTCGGTAAATGACCAAATCGTAATGATCCAATTAATAAACCTGGAACAATCTTGTCGCAAATTCCTAAACAAAGAACAGCATCAAATAAATTGTGTGATAATCCTACTGCAGTCGACATGGCGACTACGTCTCGGCTAAAAAGAGATAATTCCATGCCTGGTTGACCTTGGGTAACACCGTCGCACATTGCTGGTACAGCCCCTGCAACTTGAGCAACTGCCTTATGCTTTATGGCAAAATCGCGAATTTGCTGAGGAAAGTGTTCAAAGGGCTTGTGTGCTGAAAGCATATCGTTATATGCCGTGATGATACCAATATTCGGCGTGATATCGCCATGAAGTTCATTCTTTTCATGTGTGCCACATCCAGCGGAGGCGTGCGCTAAGTTTCCGCAACTCATTCCCTGACGAGAAACTCCTTCTTGATGTGACTTTGCCATATCGGAGAGGTATTTTTCTCTAGAAGATTTACTCCTTTCTTTAATTCTCTCGGTGACCTTAATAATACTACTGTTCATTTTTTTTTAGGTGTTTTCTGTGAAATACACGGCACTTAGCTGATTTTCAAAATGAAATATAGGTGTTCGCTCTTGTTTAGCCAACTTAAATTTATCTAATTTTTTTAAACCAGTAAAATATAAAAATAGCTGCGACGAACTAATAAGCATAGAACGATTGCACGTTATTCTCTTTATGGGGTGATTTGGTGCCGCAGTATAACAAATTCCTGAGTCATTATCTTGCATGGCTAGTTCACTCTCTAGGTCATTTGGAAAAAGTGAGGCTGTATGACCATCATCACCCATGCCCAATAAGACTAAATCTGCTTCAATAAATGGCGCATAGTTTTTTGAAACCTGTACTAAATTTTTTATTGGGTCGCTAAGATCCAAAACCATGCTCGAAAAATGAGGTGTATTGGCCGATTTGAAAGCATTTCTAATAAGTGTCTCGTTTGAAAATTCACTGTTTTGGTCTACCATGCGCTCATCAACAAGTCCTATGTGAATGTTATCCCAATCTAAATCGCACGAAGCAAGCGATTTGTATAAGGGGATTGGTGTACTCCCACCAGAAAGTAGTAGGTGAGCTTTCCCCTTCTTTTGTATGGCGCTCTCAATGATTGAACAGATGTCCGAAGTGAGCACTTTAATTAATTCCGAATGGTCATTAAATACATGCATTAGTCTCGCCAAGATTTGGTTATCCATGTTGCCCCTTCATCTAAAATAGCATCGCCTGGACCCCAAGTTCCTGCTTCGTAAAGTATGTTTTGCTGATTAACTGCTTTCCAATTCGATGTAATGGTTTCAATCCACATCCATGCTGCTTCTAATTCATCTTGACGCATGAAAAGTGTTTGATTACCTCTGATGACATCCACTATCAAACGTTCGTATGCATCCGCAAATCGCTCCTTAAACGAATCGGTGTAATCAAGTTTTAAGGCAATGGGCTTATAACGGTATCCTCCAGGACCAGGAACTTTTGTCATTTGAATAAGTTCTATGCGCTCTTCAGGTTGTAAGCGAATGATTAATTTGTTATTGTTTAATTTTTCTTTTGATGGAAAAATATTGTGACTTACTTCTTTGAAATTGATGACAATCTCAGAGTAACGCTTCTTCAATCTTTTTCCAGTTCGAAGGTAAAAAGGCACATCTTTCCAACGCCAATTGTCGACATATGCTTTAACAGCAACAAACGTTTCTGTTTTGGAATTGTATTTTTCGATGTCCTCTAAATATGAACTAACCTCTTCTCCTTGAATACTTCCACGAGAATATTGCCCTTTGACAGTGTTTGTTAAGACAGATTCTTTGGTAAACGGTCTTAAAGCGCGCAACACCTTTAATTTTTCATTTCTAACTTCATCAGCTTGAAGAACATAGGGAGGCTCCATTGCCACTAAGCAAAGCAATTGAACTAAATGATTTTGAATCATATCGAGTAAAGCGCCGCTGTTGTCGTAATAATCAGCACGTTTTTCGACACCTAGCTTTTCAGAAACTGTTATTTGAATGTTGTCGATGTTCTGATAATCCCAAGCACGCTCAAAAAGATTATTGGCAAAGCGAAGTACCATTAGGTTTTGAACGGTTTCTTTACCCAAATAATGATCAATACGATAAACTTGTCTCTCCTCAAATGCTTGCATTATTTCTGCATTAATCGCATTGGATGATTCTAAGCTATATCCTAATGGCTTTTCAAGTACAACTTTACTATTCGGGTAAATCAAGTTGCATGCTTTTAAGGTTTGAGCAATCTTTCCAAATGCCGAAGATGGGGTAGAGAAATAAAAGATATTTTGGTGATCTTTAAATTGATCAAGGTGAATTTTTAGGTCTTGGTATGCTTCAGCCGTAGCTTCACTTGTTGTAATTAATGTAATTTTTTTAACAAAGTTATTTATTTCATCCTCTTTTGTACCTTCCTCCGCTGTATTTAATAGGTGTTTTGTTAAGTCTTGATAGAATGTTGATTCACTCTGCGCCTTTCTCGTAATTGCAATTATATTGAAGCTTGTTAAAAATTGACCATCTAATTCTCGATGCAAGAGAGCAGGATAAATTTTTCGAATGGCTAAATCTCCCTCACCACCAAAAACTACTATGTTGAAGGGCTCAAATTCTTCTGTATGTTTAATTTTTTTTGACATATTTTGTTGTCTTGTTAATTCAATTGTGTCAAAAGTACACTAAGTAATTATCATATCAAAGGTAATAATAATAAATAGCCAACGATTTATTGTTAATTTCGTCTGTTGAAAGTATTTTAATAATATAATTTTAATGAAGCACTTTTTATTATTTTTTAGTATTCTACTTTTTTCTTTAAAAGCTTCTTCACAGACTTTTGTTTTTGGTCAATTAACTGGTTCTCCTGTTTTAAACACGCAAGGTTGGAACCTGAATGGAAATGCTTACGTCGGAGATACGCCTGGTGATGTAGACAATTTTAGCAATGAATTAATTTTAACCAATGCGAGTGGGAGCCAAAGTGGTGGTATTTTCTATGCGCAGCCTTTGAATTTGGGTCTCTGTTCGAATTGGACAGTTGATTTTGATTATCGAATTTGGGGTGGAAATGCAGCCGACGGTTTGGCATTCTGCTTTTTGCAAGTTCCACCGGTTGGATTTGTTAGCGGTGGAGGAATTGGCATCCCTGGCACTGCAAATGGTCTCAAAGTAGTCTTGGATACTTGGGATAACGGCTGTGGGGCAAATCCAGAATTACAAATTTATAATGGTGTAGGATATGGAGAATGCAATGCGGGTATTGTTAAGTTAACCAATACTGGTGGCATTTTGAATTTTATTCGTGGGAATACCTATAAACCTGTTCGAATAATCTATAACAACGGTGCTATTAGTTTATTGATAAATAATATACTTTATCTCACCGCTAATTTCCCTATAAACTTTTCAGGTTATATGGGATTTACCGCTGGAACTGGGGGTGCAAATGATCAACATTCAATACGCAATGTGGTAATTTACACAGCTCAAGCAACCTCAAATGCAGGTTTAGATGTTCAAACTTGTCCAAATGATGCTGTTTCTATTGGTACGGCAAATAATCCTGCGTTTTCTTACTCCTGGTCTCCATCCACAGGATTAAGTAATGTAAACGTTTCTAATCCAACGGTGAATCTACCAAACAATACGAACCTTCCCATTACCCAAACCTATACGGTTTCTTCCACATTAACGACTAGTCCTGGTGTTTGCCCCACGACGGACCAAGTGGTGGTAACCGTTAATCCTTCATTCTTAACCCCGCTAACAGATACGATTTGCGACGGTAGTACTTATTTTTTCAACGGAACCCCGCTAAATGTTTCAGGGAATTATGTGGATACATTAACATCTATATCCGGTTGTGATTCAGTTCTTACTTTGGATATTGTTTTTTCTACTAATCCTATTGTCACCTCACCGGATTTGCAAATATGTCTCGGTGATTCTGCGCTGCTAATTCCATCTGGGGCAACGATATACACATGGACACCAACAGTCAACTTCGTTGATAATTTGGGTCAGATGTGGGTAGATCCAATCGTTACAACGAACTATGTACTTCAAGGAACCAACATAGAGGGTTGCTTTGATTTGGATACGGTTACGGTTACCGTTAATCCATTGCCGACAACCCAACTCGTTGTTAGCGACAACACTGTTTGTCCAAATACACCTGTTCAATTGAATGCATCGGGTGCCACAAGCTATTCATGGTCTGGTATTGATTTAAGTTCCTTTACAGGGGCATCTCAATCTATAACGGCTCAAACTAGTGGGATGTATTCGATAACAGGAACAAATCAATTCGCTTGCATTTCCTCGGATTCGCTTTATATTACTGTTCATCCTGTCCCAACAATAAGTGCTAGTCCACTTTTAAGTGAAATTTGTTCTGGCGAGCTAGTTACCATTCAAGTAGCAGGAGCAGATTTTTATCAATGGTCTAATGGTCAATCTTCCTCCATTTATACTTATCAACCTTTGACTTCTGAATCCATTACCATTATTGGAACAAATACCTTCGGTTGTGCCGACACCACTCAAGTTGGGGTGATTGTGCATCCAAATCCGCTCGCTTTAGTTGATGCCTTGTCCCTAAATTTATTAAGCGATTCTCCCTTTGCTACCTTTTACAATAATTCCCTCAATGCCTTTTCTTCTACTTGGTATTTTGGAGATGGTACTTCTTCAAATGATAATTATTCTGAAGTAATTCATGCTTATCCGTATGAAGATGGTATCTACACCATCATTCTTTCTGTTTCCTCTGATTTCGGGTGTTTGGATTCCACCGAAATTTCTATTCAGATTTCGGGTGATCCAATTTACTATGTCCCCAATACTTTTACACCTGATGGTGATGAGCATAACAATGTATTTCTACCGATTTTTACCACAGGATTTGATCCAGCAAGCTATCAATTAGCGCTTTACAATCGTTGGGGAGAATGTGTCTTTGAATCGTATTCTACCGATAAAGGATGGGACGGTTATTATGGTGGGATGAAGGCTGAAATAGGAACGTATTCGTATGTTATTCAATATTTTGATAAAAAAGCAACTAAAAAAAGACAGCTTTTTGGGCATGTCAATTTAATATATTAAAACCAAAATTATGTTTTGGAATCATCGTATTATCGCAGTAATTTTTTCTTCATTATTGTATTGCTTTTTCGCAGAACGAACTATTGCCCAAAACATTTCAGGTATTGTTAATTCCTACAGCAGCGTCACTACTGTCACGATAAATTCAGTAACAGTATCCAATGGAACTCCTTTTAATGTCGGCGATTATGTACTCTTAATTCAAATGAAAGGTGCTACAATAACTACAGGGAATATTCAAGCTTTCGGGACTATTACCAACCTAAACAACGCTGGAAATTTTGAATTTGCAACGATTCTTTCAAAAGTAGGTAATACCTTGACATTTGCATCTAATCTATGTAAATCGTATACCGTTAGTGGTCTTGTTCAATTGGTAAAAGTGCCGGTTTATAACAATGTTACTATTACAGGAACGGTAACGAGTCAACCGTGGAATGGCACTACAGGAGGGATTGTAGCTATTAAAGCTACGGGTAGTATTACCTTCAATGCTGGTATAAACGTTTCAGGTGCTGGTTTTATTGGTGGATCTTTCACAACAAGTTTTTTTAATTGTGGTGATATGAATTGGGCCAATTCATCGGCTAGTGCTGGAAAAAAAGGAGAGGGAATAGCTGTTGCGCCAGCAGGACAAGATGGAAATCGAGCGCCGCTAGCAAATGGTGGGGGAGGTTCCAATACTGGAAATCCTGGTGCCGGTGGTGGTGGAAATGGTGGCTCCGGTGGAAGAGGTGGCAATGAATGGTATGGAAGCTGCCAATTGAATGCTTCGTTTGGTGTGGGTGGGTTTGCATTGAATTATTCGAATTATAAAGCATTTTTAGGTGGAGGAGGTGGAGGAGGATATCGTGATAATGGTTTGCCAGCCACGGCAGGCAGTAATGGTGCTGGAATGGTATTTTTAATTTCTCCACTCATCAATGGAAACAATAATACAATCAATGCTAGGGGCGCAAATGTAATAGGCAATACCGATTCAGAAGGTGCTGGAGCAGGTGGAGCAGGTGGTTGCGTTTATCTCATTTCTAATGCTATTTCTTCACCGCTTACCATCGATGTAAAAGGTGGCTTTGGCGGCAATATTTTTAGTACTTTATGGGCTTCTGCCTGCCACGGACCTGGTGGTGGAGGTGGTGGTGGAACGATTGCTTTTTCTGCCCCAGTTGCTCCCGCAAATATTTTAACGCAACTCGCTGGTGGTAATTCCGGAATGGTTCTGCATACTGGTCCAGCCTGCACGGGAACTAGTCATGGTGCAATGCCTGGGACAATCGGACAGACACTATACAATTATCAACTGCCCGTTCCTGGTTCCTTTCCTAATCTTGGAGCAGATACCGCTATTTGTTCTGGACAAAGTATCGCATTGGCCTTGGATACCATTTTCCCGAGTTATTTATGGAATAATGGAGCAACTACAGCAAGTATTCAGGTAAATTCCCCGGGTATTTATTGGGTGGAGGTTCCAAGTGGGTGTGGTTTCGTTAGGGACTCAATTGTAGTGTCCTTGAATTCTGTAACGGTTAATCTAGGTCCTGACTTATCTTTTTGCCAAGGGGATTCCTTACAAATTCAAGTGAATGGAAATTTTAGTAGTCAGCTATGGTCTACTGGTTCTGTTGCTAATTCTTTAGTTAGTACTGTTGGAGGAACCTACAGTGTATTTGTGACCGATTTCAATGGTTGTACGGATGTCGATAGCATTACGTTAACCATGCTACAGGTGAATTCAATCAACATAAGTGATTCCTTTTGCATCGGTACAACGTATACCTTTAATGGTCTTATTCTTTCTGCTTCTGGCAATTACATTGATTCTTTGCAAAATAGTTTTGGTTGTGATTCAATTGTTTATTTAAGTTTGTCCACCCTTGCCTTGCCAGTTGTTACCGCTAATGATGAATCAATGTGTGTAGGAGAGGCAGTTACTTTAGTTCCTTCAGGGGCAAATACTTACCAATGGTCGCCTGCTCTTGCTCAAACTACGAATGGAGGTGTCGTTGTGTCTCCAGCAATTTCGTCAAGCTTTCAAGTTATCGGGACAAATCAAAACGGATGTGTTTCACTGCCCGAAAATGTCACTGTAACGGTCTATCCGAATCCCTCGGCCACTTTTTATTTTAGTCCATCCGTTATTTCAATGGGAGATCCTGTTGGACATATCGTAAATACCTCGCTTGGTGGAATTTCGTATACTTGGACGATAGAAGGTATTAGTTTTAGTCAAAATCAAGCCCAATTTGATTATACTTTTCCATTTTTAGAGGGAACACAAACTGCCTATTTAGTAGCCATTTCATCTTTCGGTTGTGTTGATTCTACTTTTAATACCATTCAAATAACAAACGATTTTTCGGTGTATGTACCGAATACTTTTACCCCAGATGGTGATGAGCATAATAATGTATTTCAACCTGTATTTTCAGGCGATGTCGATCCAACAAACTTCGGTTTATTAATTTATAATCGTTGGGGTGAATTGGTTTTCGAAAGTCATGATGTTTTTGCTTATTGGGATGGTAATTACGCTGAATATAAAGCACAAGATGGCGTCTATTCTTATATTTTAACCTATAGCGCAAGTACAAGCAACGAGCTAAAAACAGTAATTGGCAGTTTCTCCTTATTTAGATAGTATTAATTCGTTTTAGGCTTAATTAGGCTTAATATCTAGTTAGGATTGCTTATTTTTACACGCTGAATCTCCATATGATTATTAAAAAGTTATTTCTACTCCTTCTCCTTTTAACTGTTTATAATAGCTATGCTCAAAATTTACCCCAAGGTGAGGGAATGATTATGGGACGAATTGTTAACGCTGACAATAACAAATCGATTGAGTATGCAACTGTTCGCCTTTATCTAGAAAAAGATTCAGTTTTGGTTACTGGTTTATATACCGATAAAGACGGGAAATTTTTATTTGATAAACTATTGCTGGGTTCTTATTACTTAAAGTTTTCTTTTGCGGGTTTTATGCCCAAGAATAGCGAGTCTATTTTAATTTCGTCAAATCTAAAAGGAATAAATTTAGGAATTGTAAGCTTACAAGCTGATAAAACACTAAAACTCGATCAAATAAACGTTTTCGGAAATGCTGATATTTTAACTTCAGGCATTGATAAGAAAGTATATAATGTTGGCGAAGATATGTCTGTAAAAGGCGGAACAGCTAATGATATTTTAAAAAATATTCCGTCTGTTGATATTGATCAGGACGGGCGAATTATGTTGCGTGGTGATGGATCGGTTACGGTACTAATCGATGGTAGACCAAGTTCTTTATCTGGTGGAAATGGAAAAACATTATTGGATGCGCTTCCTGCTGGTTCGATTGAAAGGATTGAAATTGTAACAAATCCATCTGCCAAATATGACCCTGATGGAACATCTGGTATCATTAACATTGTCATAAAGAAAAATAAATTAAAAGGATTCAATGGTTTAGTTAGTTCAAATATCGGATCAGGAGATTTTACAGGAGGAAATGTTGCTGATGGTGGTTTGTCTATGAGTTATCGAAATACATTTTTTAATGTTTATGGATCGTATAACGGACGTTATTTAGCGGGTTATCGAAACAATACTTCTTTCATTCGACAATCATTTCTAAATGATTCTGTCTCGATATTGGACCAAAACCGAACGGGTACTGATTTGAATGCTGGTAATACCTATCGTTTTGGCTTCGATTTTAACCTTAAAAACAGAAAAACAATTTCTTTTTCTACAACAGGTAGTAATGGAAGACGCGACAGAACTGGTGATCTTTGGAATGGCATTAAAGATATAGATCAGGAATTAGTAGGATTGACAAGAAGGGTTTCATATGATCCATCTCAACAACATAATTATGATTTTAATGTCAATTTTCGACAAGAGTTTAAAAACAACCGAGGTAATCTAGTCGTAGATGCTAATCAGTCGATCGGCATGGAGTCAATTCAAGGGTATTACCTGCAAGGGAACTATAGTTTGGATTCAGTGGTGGATGCCTCTTCATATTTGAGTCAGCGATTATTTAATGTCGAGAAAAATAATATAAGTTCCATTCAAACCGACCTTACTTATCTCTGGCCAGAAAAATTAATGCGCTCTGAGTTTGGTCTTAAAGCTATTATCCGCGATCAAGGGGTAGACACTTACTCTGAAACCTATGATCAATCTTCGTTGAGCTATTTTGAAGATACTTTAGCCAATTTTTTATATCAGTATAATGAGCAGATATACAGTGCGTATGGGATTTTTGGTCACCAAATTAATAGATTTAAGTACCAGGGCGGAGTGCGTTTCGAAAAAGCCTATCAAATTCCAAATCTGATCTCCGATTCGATAAAAATAACCAATGATTATTTTAACTTTTTTCCATCCGCTCACATTAAATATTCGTTAAACAAAAAATCAGAAATTGGTCTAAGTTATAGTCGTAGAATAACACGAGCATCTTCAGGAGATTTGAATCCATTTACTGCTTATTCAGATCCCTTTAATTTAAGACGTGGAAATCCCTATTTACAGCCAGAGTTTGTCAATTCGTATGACTTAGCGTATACCGCTGAAAAAGATAAGTTAAATTTCTCTGCTGCCATTTTTTATCGACATACTATTGGATCTATTTCGCGAATAAAGGTTTTTTATGCCGACAATTCCTCCGCAGTTACCTTCGCAAATATCGGTCAATCTCATAGTTATGGAACGGAATTAATCGCGTCCTATCGCCCAACTAGTTGGTGGCGAAATACCCTTTCAACCAATGTGAATTATATTCAATACGAAACATCAGACCCAAATTGGAACCGAAGTGGCGTTAATTGGAATGTTAAGTATATGGGTTCAGTCGATTTTTGGAAAAAGACAGCTACTTTGCAATTGAATGTCAATTATATTGCCCCAAGAATTACTGTTCAAGGCACTGCTCAGCGAAAAGGGTCTGTCGAAATATCATTTGATAAAAAATTCAATGATGGTAAATGGACAGTAGGGACAAGGGTATCGGATATATTCAACCGTCAAGGATTTTTTATGGAAGTAAATCAGCAGAATATTTATCAAGTTAGTGAATTTAAATGGTTGACAAGACGCGTTTATATTACGCTTTCATACAAATTTGGTAAATTAGAAATGGGGAATAAAAGTAAAGTTTCGGGTCAAGATCCAGGCGATCTTTAAACTTAATAAATATAGCCATGTCAAAAAAAAATAAAAATATCGCTAACGTTGTTTACTCAACTAATCCAAATTTTATTTACCAGTCGATTGAAGCTGATGAACAGGCAACACTCCCGTCGAATGATCAAGCCTTATATGTTTCGATTGATCGGAAACAACGAGGAGGAAAGGAGGTAACGCTTATAGAAGGATTTGTTGGAACGGAAGATGACCTCAAGGATTTGGGTAAAATGCTTAAGTCGAAATGCGGCGTAGGGGGAACAGTAAAAGAGGGTCAAATCCTTATTCAAGGAAATTTCAAGGAAAAGATTGCTGATCTATTGCTAAAGGAAGGGTATGTAAAAACGAAAAAAAAGGGAGGGTAATATCAGGTTAAGTGCACAGCTGAAGCCTTTATATGGATCTCGCTTATAGGAATCCCAATTCCAGCTTCGCTTCTTCGCTCATCATGTCCTTGTCCCATGGTGGGTCGAATACGATATGCACTTTAGCACTTTCAACGCCTTCAACACTAGCCACTTTATCTTCTACTTCTTTGGGTAAGGTTTCAGCTACTGGACAATTAGGAGAGGTAAGGGTCATTTCAATATCAACATGGTATTCATCGGAAATTTTGACACTATAGATCAATCCCAATTCGAAAACATCAACAGGTATTTCAGGGTCATAAATTGTTTTCATAATGGCAACAATTTTGCCTTCTAACTCATGCATATCAATTTTCTCTTCGCTCATTTTATTGATTTAAACTTTTGATGGCTTCTATTTTCATTTTCTTTACCATGCCAACCAATCCGTTAGAGCGGGTAGGCGATAGGTGTTCTTGTAATCCAATCTCTGAAATAAAGAACAAGTCACTTGAGGCGATTACTTCTGGTGCTTGATGGTTCATTACGCGAATTAACAAGCCAATTATTCCTTTCGTGATAATGGCATCTGAATCTGCGCTGTAATCCATTTTCCCATTGATTAATGCGGCATGTAACCATACCTTCGATTGGCAGCCTTCAATTATATATTCATCTGTTTTGTATTTCTCATTAATTAATGGCAGGTCTTTTCCGAGATCAATGATGTATTCATATTTTTCCATCCAATCATCAAACAACATAAAATCTGAAATTATTTCATGTTGTATCTTCGTCATATCTGTATTGCTTTCCATACGCTATCTTAGAATGTTAATGCTTTTTTCTAAGGCCTCAGCAAAAAAATCAACTTCTTCTTTTGTATTGTAAAAAGCAAATGAAGCACGGACAGTTCCCGGTATCTTGTAAAAATCCATTAAGGGTTGAGTACAATGGTGGCCTGTTCTTACGGCAATGCTCTGTTTGTCTAATAAAGTACCAATATCAAATGGATGTAATCCTTTTACATTAAAAGAAACGACACTTGTTTTATTTTTAGCGGTACCTATAATTGTTAAATCTTCAAAAGTTTCCAAGACTTGCTCAGCATAATGAGCTAGCTCACGCTCGTATGCTTCTGATTCTACTAAATCGATAGTCGATAAAAATTCAAAAGCGGTACCCAAGCAAATTCCTCCTGCAATGTGTGGTGTTCCAGCTTCGAATTTATGAGGAAGATGATTGTATGTCGTTTTTTCAAACGTTACTTTTTCAATCATGTCTCCCCCTCCTTGATATGGCGGCATGGCATCTAGTAAGGCTTCTTTTCCATATAAAACACCAATTCCTGTGGGACCAAATACTTTGTGACCAGAGAATACATAAAAATCGCAATCTAAGTCAGCGACATCAATTTTCATGTGTTGAATGCTTTGAGCGCCATCGAGTAGAAATTTTGCGCCAACTGCGTGCGCTTTTTTTATCATTTCTTTCACGGGATTTACCGTTCCCAAGGTATTTGAAATATGGATTATTGAAACTAGTTTCGTTTTATTGGATAATAATTTATCGTACTCCTCCTGGATGATTTCGCCTTTAGTATTGATGGGTATTACTTTCAAGACCAAGCCTTTTCTTGCGCAAAGCATTTGCCACGGAACAATATTGCCGTGATGCTCCATAGCGGAAATGATAATTTCATCTCCTTTATTTAATAATTCTCCATAAGAAAAGGCCACTAAATTGATGCTGTCAGTTGTTCCTTTTGTGAAAATAATTTCCTCTGATTTTCGCGCATTAAGGTGCTTTTGAATCCGTATTCTAGACGCTTCAAAGTCACTGGTTGCCCGTTGGCTCATAAAGTGAACGCCACGATGAATATTTGCATTTTCAAGAGCGTAATAACGGTTAATCGCATCAATCACAACTTGAGGTTTCTGCGATGTTGCTCCATTATCAAAATAGATTAAATTCTTACCATAAATCTTCTGGCGAAGCGCAGGAAATTGTTCTCTGATTTCACGAACATTAAAAGGAGGTATTTGCAAAATGCTTATTGTTTCTGCAAAGTTAGATAATCCTTATTTTAAATCTATCTAAATAACATAATATTTTCCCTAAAAATTATTACTATTTCAATTATAATGTTGTTTACCGAACTGATCTTTCAGATAGTATTAACATAAACCAAATTCAATGGGTTTTAAATACCTCTTATTGCAAGGTCTTAAATTGAATCAAATTATCGTTAATCTTTAGGACTTAAAACCACATATGGAATCAAGACTTCTTCCATCGAAATTCCACCATGTTGAAAGGTATTCTGATAATAATTTGCGAAGTGGTTGTAGTTATTTGGATAAACGAAAAAATCTTGCCCTTTAGCAAATACGTATTCGGTCGACATTCTTACTTTCGGTAAAAAGGCATCTTGTGGATTATTGACGGTAAATACTTCCTTCGCATTATAGTTTAAACCTCTGCCTAATTTGTAGCGAAGATTTGAGTTTGTATTTCTTTCTCCAACAATTTTGATTGGTGAATTTACTTTTATCGTTCCATGATCTGTGGTGATAATTAGTTTAATGCCTGCATCAGCAATCTTTTTGATTATGTCAAGTAAAGGGGAATGTTCTAACCAAGAAACGGTTATAGATCGATATGCTGCCTCGTCAGAAGCCAATTCTCTTATAACTTCCATTTCTGTTCGCGCATGCGACAACATATCGACGAAATTATAAACAATGAAATTCGCATCATTATCCTTTAGTTGACTAAACTGATCATTTAATCGCTTTCCTGCTTCTAAATTTGTGATTTTAGTATAGCTCCACTTTATATTCTTACCAAGGCGTTTGAGGTTGGTTTCCAATAATTCTTTTTCAAACATGTTTTTTCCTCCTTCATCTTCTTCACTTTTCCAAAATTGCGGAAACTTCTTTTCAATTTCACTTGGTAATAGTCCTGAGAAAAAAGCATTACGCGCATAATGCGTTGCAGTAGGGAGTATGGTAAAAATTATTTTTTCCTCCTCTTTCTTAAAATACTTTGAAAAAATTGGTTCAACCATTTTCCATTGATCGTATCGTAAATTATCAATGACTAATACAGCTACTTTTTCTTTTCCGAGAAATGGGCTAATGTCATTTTTTATTGTGTTGTAAATCATATCTGGCGACTTTTCGGTACCATTCAGCCAGCTCAAATAGTTATCTTCTATAAAGTCACAGAATAAAAGGTTGGCTTCTTTCTTTTGAAACTCGAGTATTTCGCGCATGCCGGAATCTTCAATTTTTTCTAGTTCTAGTTCCCAAAAAACTAGTTTTGAATACATTTCTTTCCAATCATTAATATCCATGCGTGAGTTAAGTGCCATACCCAACTGCCTAAATTCTTGTTGATACGACGAATTGGTTTTTTGGGAAACTAATTTACTTTGGTCTAAATTTTTCTTTAAACTCAGTAATATTTGATTCGGATTCACGGGTTTGATGAGGTAATCGGCGATTTTACTTCCAATTGCTTCCTCCATAATGTATTCTTCTTCACTCTTCGTAATCATCACAATAGGAATTAAAGGAATTATTTCTTTAATTCTTGATAATGTTTCTAAACCAGATAATCCTGGCATATTTTCATCTAGGAAAATAATATCAAAGGTGTTTTCAGTTGCTTTATCAATGGCATCAGAGCCATTTGTAACGGCCTCTACGCTGTATCCTTTCGACTCTAGAAATAGAATATGTGGCTTTAATAATTCGATTTCATCATCTGCCCATAGAATTTTACCTTGCATATGGCTAATTTTTAATAGTTTTGGTTAAGAATTTAAAAGTAATCAATTGCGACCAAATCGAACGACAAACAATAAAAAGAAAATCATCAACGATCCTGTTTATGGTTTTATTTCTATTCCTGATGAATTAATATTTGATGTGCTTGCGCATCCTTACATGCAACGTTTGAGGAGAATTATGCAGTTGGGCTTGAGTCATTTGGTATATCCTGGGGCATTACATACGCGCTTTCATCATGTACTTGGTGCCATGCACTTAATGTCTTTAGCTATCGCTACCATTCGTCGAAAAGGACATGAAATCACTGTGGATGAAGAGCGCGCAGCTTTATTAGCGATTCTTTTACATGATATTGGTCACGGCCCTTTTAGCCACGCTTTGGAATATGATATCGTCTCTGGTGTTAGTCATGAAGTAATATCAGGGTATTTTATTGAGCGCTTAACCGAAGAGTTTGGTAGCGATTTGAAAAATGCTCACGCGATATTTAAAAATCAATACACAAAGCCTTTTCTTTATCAGTTGGTGTCGAGTCAATTGGATATGGATCGATTGGATTATTTAAACCGCGATAGCTTTTATAGTGGTGTGAGTGAGGGAATTATTGGTACTGATCGATTAATTGAAATGTTGAATGTGCATGATGGCTATCTTGTATTGGAAGAAAAAGCAATCTATTCTATTGAAAAGTTTATTGTTGCCCGACGCTTAATGTATTGGCAAGTTTATTTGCATAAGACAGTGGTTGTTGCTGAAAATATGTTGATTCAAACATTACGACGAGCTAAGGCATTAATTAAAATGGGAAATCCTTTATTTTGTAGTCCAGCATTACAATTTTTTCTCGAAAATGATATTACTAAAGTTGATTTTGAAACGAATCCTCAAGTTCTTGATTATTTTTCCCGCTTGGATGATTACGATATTTGGAGTTCAATTAAGGTTTGGCAAGATGAAAAAGATCCCATTTTGTCTAAATTAGCTAAGGGACTAGTCAACCGAAAGTTATTTAAAATTGAAATTAGTAAAACACCCTTTAGTGCTGAGCGAATAAGCTACGAAAAAGAGCTTTGCGCCACAACTTATGGCTTGAGCATGCCCGATGTTGAATACTTTGTTTATCAAGATATTTTGACAAATAAAGCGTATAACCAAGACAAGGAAAACATAAAATTACTAATGAAAAACGGCGAAACAATTGATTTAAGCGCGGCATCAGATAATTTGAATATTTCGGCTTTGGCTCAACCGGTAGAAAAATATTTTTTGTGTTACCCTACTAATTAGTGCTTTATTGCCTGCTTAATTTCCCTTCTTTCCAATCACTAATTAATTTCGCCCATGAATATGGGTTTAGTAAATTGTTAACCGGGAGCTGACCATTGGTATATAATTTTGTATTTCGCTGGTTTTGAACGTATCCGGATGCTAAGGATGCATCTGCATCAAGTCGAGCAGCAACAAAAGCTAGGGATTCTCCAGATAATTCTCGCTGTGCTTTTCGAAGTGCATCATCATAAGGCTGCATTTCAACAAAATACCTTGCGAAATCATCTCTAGATGGCCAAGGATAAACTGTTATTTCCGGTAAATTTTGAATGTCTTTGGTGAGCATATGAATGATGCTGTATCGATCATCCTTTAAGGTGTCAGCCACAATAAAGGAAGATGTATTAAAGCCTGGACTTGAGAAAAAGATGGTGTCCCCAGGAAAAGATACCATTGAGAAAAAACCGTAATAATCGGCAATTACGCCTCGCTTAATTGATTTATCATAAACTGTTACAAAAGGAATTGGGGCTAAATCAATCTCTGAGACAATCACGCCTGAAAGTTGAATCATACTGCTGGTGTCTAGCACCATACGCTGTGCATGAATGCCCAAGCATTGCAGTAAAAAAATTAGGATGAAATATCTTTTAAGTTTCATATGATTTACAAGATTAATCAATATTCTCGCCATCTTAAAATATTTTAGCTTTATTATGATATTTCCCCTTTGTTTTATGCTGAAAAATCATCTTTTTTTTTGTAAATTTGCAGACGTTTATTTAAATATACCGCTTAATGTCATTGGATAATTTACAGAATATTACAGAAGGACTTACCTATGACGATGTGCTTTTAGTGCCTGCGTATTCGGAGGTATTACCTAGAGATGTCGTTTTGGAAAGCAAGTTTTCTCGTAACATTACCATTAAATCCCCAATTTTATCCTCAGCAATGGATACCGTTACGGAGTATAAATTAGCGATTGCGATCGCTCAGCAGGGAGGGATTGGTGTTATCCATAAAAACATGTCAATTGCTGATCAAGCAATGAATGTTCGTAAAGTTAAGCGCTCTGAAAGTGGGATGATAATTGACCCCATTACTTTATTGTCATCTGCTTTAGTGAAAGATGCCCTTGCAATAATGCGCGAACATGGCATTGGTGGGATTCCAATTGTTGATGAAAATAGAATCTTGAAAGGGATTTTAACCAATCGGGATTTAAGGTTTGAAAAAAATATTGATCGGCCAATTGTGGAAGTAATGACATCAGAAAACGTTGTTACAACGGGTGATGGAACCGATTTACAAACTGCCGAAGGGATTTTACAAGAAAATAGAATTGAGAAGTTGCCTGTCGTTGATGATCAAAACAGGTTAATTGGCTTAATTACCTACCGTGATATTATAAAGGTTAGAGAACATCCAATCTCATGTAAAGATAATTTAGGTCGCTTGCGTGTTGCAGCTGCCGTTGGTGTAACATTCGATACCATGGATCGCGTTAGCGCTTTAGTGGAAGCTGGAGTTGATGCACTAGTAATTGATACGGCTCATGGACATACAAAAGGCGTTGTTGAACAGCTAAAATTGATCAAAGAAAAATATGAGCACATAGAGGTTGTGGTTGGAAATATTGCTACTGCTGAAGCAGCAAAATTTTTAGTTGCTGCTGGTGCTGATGGGATTAAAGTTGGAATTGGACCAGGATCAATTTGTACTACTCGAATTATAGCAGGTGTTGGGGTACCGCAACTAACGGCAATCAATGAGGTAGCTAAGGCAGTAGAAGGATCGGGTGTTCCAGTAATTGCTGATGGTGGTATTCGCTATACAGGTGATATTGTAAAAGCAATTGCTGCAGGCGCAGACAGTGTTATGCTAGGTTCAATGTTTGCCGGTGTGGAAGAATCGCCTGGTGAGACGATCATTTTTGAAGGGAGAAAATTTAAATCGTATCGTGGAATGGGATCCATTGAAGCGATGCAATTAGGTTCAAAAGACCGTTATTTTCAAGATGCCGAAGATGATATCAAAAAATTAGTTCCGGAAGGGATTTCTGGTCGTGTTCCCTACAAAGGAAATATGGCCGAAGTAATGTATCAGATTATTGGCGGCTTGCGGGCTGGTATGGGATATTGTGGTGCAGCCTCTATCGACCGCTTGAAGGGTGCTAGCTTTGTTCGTATAACTACTGCGGGAATGCGGGAATCTCATCCGCATGATGTCATGATAACCCGTGAAGCACCAAATTATAGTATTAAATAACTAACTTAATTACCAATATGAAATCTTTATTTTTTTCGCTTGCCTTTCTTTTTATCGGAACTTCTTTTGCTCAAAAAGATGCTGCCGTAATGAAAATGGATGGAGAATCAGTCTATAAGTCTGAATTCTTATCTATTTATTTAAAAAATAATCCTAGTCCTAAATATGATAAAGTATCATTGGATGAGTACATGGATTTATTTCAAAAATTTAAATTAAAAGTAGCTGAGGCGGAGGCTTTGGGTTACGATACCATTCCTAAATTAAAGAAAGAATTAGAAGGGTACAGAAAGCAATTGGCTTTTCCATATCTCATTGATTCCTCTCAAAATCAAGCATTGGTGTTTGAGGCATATGAGCGAACACGATCTGAAATTCGTGCTTCCCACATTTTGATTAATGTGAATCCAAATGCCTTACCTGCTGATACATTGGCTGCATACAATCGATTGATGGGCTTGAAAGCTCGTCTTGATAAAGGGGAAGATTTTGCATCTGTTGCAAAGATGAAAAATGGCTCTGATGACCCTTCCGTTCAAAATAATGGTGGTGATTTAGGTTATTTTACTGCTTTTCAGATGGTTTATCCCTTTGAAGATAATGCATACAAAACGGCTGTTGGCCAAGTTTCTAATCCTTTTAGAACACGATATGGTTACCATATTGTAAAAGTAACAGACAAACGTCAAGCAAGAGGAACGATAAAAGTAGCTCATTTGATGATTTCAACAGGTAAGGAGGTTAGTCAAGAGGCGAAAGATAATGCCGAAAAGAAAATTAATGAGATTTATCAAAAGTTGTTAACGGGAGCAAAATGGGATGAAATGGTTGCATTGAACTCCGATGATGCAGGCACTTCCAAAAAAGGTGGGGAATTGCCAGCTTTTGGTTCTGGTACAACACAACGTATGGTTCCAGTGTTCGAAGATGCGGCGTATACGCTAAAAAAAGATGGTGATATTTGCGCTCCCATCAAAACGGATTATGGTTATCATATTATTAAGCGATTAGAATGGACCGATGTTAAGTCTTTTGACCTTGCAAAGAAAGAAATTCAAATGAAAGTGAATAAAGATGAACGATCTAAAAAAACCCAAGATTCCTTTGTTGCTAAATTAAAAGCAAAATACAAGTATACAAATGCCGGATCTAAGCCAACTAATTGGTTTGTATCTAATATCGATTCAACGTATTTCATGGGTAAGTGGAATTATGATAAGTTGAAATCAAATAAAGTGATGTTTACCCTAAATAAGAAAAAATTCAAGCAGAAAGATTTTGCTGAATACTTATTGAAAAATTACAGGGGAATTAAAAAAGACCTTCCTTCATCTGTGGTTTCTATGCAATTGAAGAATTGGGAGAAGGCTGCTATTTTAGAATACGAAGAAAGTCAACTTGCTAACAAGTATCCAGAATATAAGGCTTTAGTGAATGAATACCATGACGGTATATTACTTTATGAGGTAATGTCAGATAAGGTTTGGAATAAAGCTGTAAAAGACACGAGTGGTTTAAGATTATTCTTTAATCAAAATAGGGACAAATATCAGTGGCCAAATAGGGTGGATGCAACAATTTATGAATGTTTAAATGCTGATATTGCTTCAAAAGTGTCTAGCATGTTAGCGAATGACACAATTAATTCTAAGCATGTTTTGGATGTTGTTAATAAGGATAGTGAATTAAACCTCAAAGTAAAAATGAATAAGTTTGATGTAACGCAAACGCCCACTTTAAAAGATAGAGATTTAGTTCTAGGTGTAAATAAAATGTATGAGTTTGAAGGTAAATTTTATGTGGTAAAAGTTTCCAACAAATTACCTGTAATGAGAAAAGAATTTACAGAGGCAAAAGGCTCGATTACTTCTGATTATCAAAACTTCCTTGAACAAGAATGGATAAAGGAATTAAGAATAAAACACCCAATCGTTATTTTTTATGATGTTCTTTACTCTTTAGGTAAATAAATGATAAAATCAGTTCTATTCGTTTTAGTTGTTTTTGTTTCATCAACTACTTTATTTTCGCAGAATGAGGTAATCGATAAAATTATTGCCCAAGTAGGTGATAACATTATTCTGCTCTCTGATATTGAAAGCCAAAAAATGCAAGCGGTTCAAGCTGGTGTTGAAGTTACAGCACTGATGGATTGCTCAATTCTTGAGCAGCTCATGTCTGAAGAGTTATACATCAATCAAGCGAAATTAGACAGTCTTATTATTACTGATGAACAAGTCGATGCTGAGATGGAAAATCGCTTGAGGGTAATTCAAAGTAAAATAGGTAGCCGAGAAAAATTAGAAGCGTTTTATGGTAAAACCATCACTCAAATAAAAGATGAATTTAGAGTGGTTATAAAAGATAAGTTACTGGCGCAAGAAATGCTTCGAACAATCACTGAAAATGTCACTGTCACTCCAAAAGAGGTTCATACTTATTTTAATTCTCTAAATTCCGATAGCATTCCATTTATAAACATGAAATTAAGCTTTCAGCAAATTGTTAATTATCCACAGATTACAAAAGATGATAAGTTAATCGCCTTTAAAAAAATCGCTGCTATTAGAGTGGATATTGTCACGAATGAAAAATCATTTGAAACTCAAGCTCGGATTCATTCTGATGATTATGGAAGCGCTCAATTGGGAGGTAAAATTTCCGGTTCACGAGGGATGATGGTTTCTCAATTTGAATCAACTGTCTATAATTTGAAAGTTGGTGAGGTATCAGAAATTATCGAAACGGAATTTGGATACCATATAATTAAATTAATTAGTAGAAAGGGAGACGATTATGTTTGTTTACACATTTTAAAGAGGCCGGAATTTAATAATTCAGCCCTTGATTTATCATCCAACTTGATGGATTCATGTTATCTTTTGCTGAAACAAAATAAAATTACCTGGGATCAGGCAGTAATCAGATTTTCAAATGAAGCGATCACAAAACAAAATCATGGTATTATTTCTAATCCTTATACAGGCGATCAATCATGGAGCATGGATGATTTAAATGAGATCGATCAGCAAATTTATCTCTTAACGGATGCCATGGAAAAAGGAGATATATCGAGTCCTAATTTGTATATGGATCTCTACGAAAGAAAACAAGGAATTCGAATTGTCCGCCTAATGGAAAGATACCCTCAGCATAAGGCCAATTTAGTGGATGATTATGCGCTGATTAAAGTAGCAGCAGAAAATGATAAAAAACAAAAAGTTGTTGATAATTGGCTTAAAGCAAAAATGGGAAATGCTTTTTTTAGAATTGATGATGATTATATCAATTGTAATTTTAGATTGAACTGGAGCACAAATTAAATGAAATAAAAACTATGTCAGATAAAGTAAAATTAGACGAGCTTGTAGAACATTACAAATTATTGAAGCAAGAAATTCATAAGGTTATTATTGGACAAGATGAGGTGGTTGATCAAGTTTTAATTTCTATGTTTTCACGCGGTCATTGTCTATTGGTTGGTGTGCCTGGCTTAGCCAAAACCTTATTAATTAATACGATTGCTCAATCCTTAGGTTTAGGATTTAATCGGATTCAATTTACCCCAGATTTGATGCCGTCTGATATCATTGGTTCTGAAATTTTGGATGAAACAAGGAACTTCAAGTTTATAAAAGGCCCTTTGTTTTCAAATATGATTTTAGCAGATGAAATCAATAGAACGCCACCAAAAACGCAATCGGCATTATTGGAAGCGATGCAAGAAAGACGAGTAACTGCCGCAGGAAACACCTATACATTAGACGCTCCATTTTTTGTTTTAGCCACTCAAAATCCAATCGAACAAGAGGGAACGTATCCTTTACCTGAAGCACAACTAGATCGATTCATGTTTAATATTTGGGTAGACTATCCGTCATATACGGAAGAATTAGCCATTGTTCAATCAACGACTTCTGACTTCCATCACATTATTAATCCTGTAATTTCTGCTCAGCAAATTATCGATTATCAAGATTTAATTAGACGAATCCCTGTTGCGGATAATGTGTTGGAATATGCGGTAAAATTAGTGGGAAGCACAAGGGTAAATAGTGATAATGTGCCTGATATTACTAAAAAATACATTACTTGGGGAGCTGGTCCAAGGGCATCCCAATATTTAATAATTGGTGCAAAATGTCATGCCGCTATAAATGGAAGGTATTCTCCTGATATTGAGGATGTGAAAATCGTTGCTAAGCCTATTCTTCGTCATCGACTGGTTAAGAATTATAAAGCGGAAGCGGAAGGATTTAGCATGGACAAAATTATTGAAACGCTTTTATAATTTTTTGTTTTAGTAAGATAACATTGTTCATAATTATTTTTTTTTAAACTCTCAACTCAATTCATTAATTTTTATTTTTATAGAAAATAAATTATGTTCGACGACGATGACGACGACTTTGCTGAGAATAAATTAAATGAAGACATCGAGTATTTCGAAGCCCATTTAAAAGGTGAGTCAATTGGATTTATGGAAAGCGATCGATTAGAGGCCCTAATTGATCACTATTTGTTGGTCGGACAATATGCTAAAGCACGTTCAGCATCAGAAATGGCCAACTATCATTTTTATTATAATGATTTATTTAAACTGAGATTAGCGCAATCAATGAGTGGTCTAGGTCTGCTTACTGATGCCTTGGATATCTTAAATCAAATCGAAAAAACAGCCATAAATAATTTGGAGTTATTACTCACTAAAGCTTCTATTTTTAGTCAACTTCGTGATCCTAAAAATGCCATAAAATATTTCAAGATGGCTTTGGAATATTGCGAAATCGAAGATCGTGATGAGGTTTATATTGATATCGCAATGGAGCATCAAAGTATGGGCGAATACCTTGAGGCATGCAAGATATTGAAAGAAGCATTAAAAGCCAATCCCCAAAATGAAGCAGCCTTATACGAAATTGCTTTTTGTTATGATCAAGCTGGTTTTTATGATAAAGCAATTAAATGTTATTCTGATTTTATCGATGAAAGTCCGTACTCATTTACGGCATGGTATAATTTAGGAAATGCATTTTCTAAATCAGAGAACTTTGAAAAAGCAATTTGGGCATATGACTATTCAATTCTGATTAATCCTGATTTTGGACCTGTTTATTTTAATATGGGAAATGCTTACTTGTCCCTTGAAAAATATCATCAGGCCATTGAGCGGTTTTTAACATGTATTAAGTTAGATGGTGACGATGCCATGTCTTATTGTTATATCGGAGAAGCACACGAGCAGTTGAATGAATTTAAGCTCGCTCGCCATTATTATCAATTAAGTATTGAATTAGCTCCAACATTACCAGAAGCTTGGCTTGGATTAGGCATCATTGAAGATTTGGAAGGAAAAACAAAAGAAGGAATTATATTGATTCAAAAAGCCTTAGATTTTGATCCTGAAAATGCGGCAATTCACCACGTGCTTGCAGGGGCGTATGAGAAAATTGACAATACTGTCCTAGCCGATAAGTATTATCAATCTTCCTTGATGCTCGATGCTGAAGATGAGGATTGCTTGATGGATTATGTTGCTTTTAAAGCTAAAAATTCTTCTATGGATGCGATGGATTTCTTGCAAAATTTTATTGCTGAGCATAATTCAAATCCTATTTCAGCGGTCTTAGAAGTCAATCTAAACTGGATGCTCGGTCAAAAAAAACATGCCCTTGAATTATTTGCGAAATGTTTATCTAATAATGAAACAAATGCAAAGCAATTATTTGAAATTAATCCGGCATTGTTAGATGATCAAGATTTTGTATCTTTGACGCAAGATGAATGAATTAAATTTTACACTTCCTTATATTCCAGAAAGATCTAATAAGCCTAGAAATCAAGGTCTTACTATGATGATGGATAAAGGTCTCGGATTAAGAGAAACCGAAGATTTTATTGAAGCCTCCGCTCATTTAACAGACATTGTTAAGTTTGGATTTGGAACTTCTTATGTTACCAAAGATTTTGCTGCTAAAATTAAATTATACAAGGAAGCAGGAATAAGGCCATATTTAGGCGGTACACTTTTCGAAGCTTTTTATGCCCGTGGATGTTATGAAGATTATTTGCGTGTTTTAGATAAATATGATCTTGATTTAGCCGAGATTTCCGATGGTTCGATCATCATTCCACATAAAGAAAAATGTCGAATTATTAAGCAATTAGCACGGCACAAAACAGTACTATCTGAGGTTGGTTCTAAGGATTCTGGCATAATGATCTCGCCTGCTAAATGGGTCAATTCTATGAAAGCTGAGCTTGATGCCGGTAGTTGGAAAGTTATTGCTGAGGGTAGAGAAGCTGGAAATGTTGGTGTTTTTCGTCCAAATGGGACAGCCCATACTATGCTGATTAATCGAATTATTGCCAAAGTTGCGCCTGAATCTATTTTGTGGGAAGCCCCTCAAAAAAATCAACAAGTTTGGTTTATTAAGTTGTTTGGTGCAGAAGTTAATCTTGGTAATATTGCACCAAATGATATGATTCCTTTAGAATGTCTTCGATTAGGACTGCGTGGCGATACCTTCTTTGATTTCCTACCATCAGATTATGCCGATCGTTTAAAGCATGTCAATGATGATGACATGGATATGAATGACGAGTAGTGTCTGCTATTAATTTTAATAAAACCTTATCGATTTCCGGACACGCAGGTCCAGTATATGCAATTGCTGAGGATGATTCCTATATTTATTCTGCTAGTGGTGATAAGTTTATAGCGCGTTGGTCAAAGCAACTGGGAATTCAAGATCGATTTTCTATTAAATTACATGATACGCCTTTCGCACTTTCCCTAGTAGACCATTCGAAAATACTCTTTGTGGGTTTGCAATCAGGGGCATTACTGGTTTTTGATATTGAAAAGCGAATAGAGATTAAGCAATTAGTTGGGCATAATTATGGCATTTTTGCTTTCTGTGAGCATAGAACCAATCGTCATTTATATTCTTCTGATGCAAATGGTAATATTTGTGTTTGGGACATTAATACCTTTGATTTAGTTCTAAAAATTCCTACTAATGCGGGAAAAATTAGACGTATTATCCTCAATGAGTCAGCATCTTCTTTTGTCATTTGCTGTCAAGATGGTACATTACGCTCCTTTGATTGTGATTCTTTTAATGAAATAGCAACTTATGGTAGTCATCAGCTAGGTGCCACTGCTTATGTTAATCTTTCGGATTTATTTTCGATTAGTGGCGGAAAAGATGCGCATTTGTGTGTGTGGAATAGACCCACAAATGAATTGGTTTTGCGCTTTCCTGCTCACCGTTTTGTTATCTATGATATCATTAGTTTATTAGATGGTAAAATTATCGTAACAGCTAGTCGTGATAAAACAATTAAGATTTGGGACACAAAAAATTGGGACTTAATTCAAAAAATTGAGGCGAAGCAAGGTGGACATAGCTTTTCTGTCAATTCACTTATGAAACAAAATGAACATTCTTTCGTTTCTTGTTCCGACGATCATTCTATTATTTGTTGGTCTTGTTAAAAATAAAATGAACCTAAAACAAAATCTTTTTTTATTGACACCTAATCTTCTTAAAATTAAGATTTTATCTTATTTTTTCATCTTGTTTTTCTCTTCTACTCACGCTCAGCAGGCAAATTTTTTTTCGCGTTCTGAATTTGGGGTATCGATTGGTCAAATGTATTACATTGGCGACTTAAATAAATTTAAGCCTTTCTATAAAAGTAATTGGGCAGGTGGACTTATGTTTAGGTATAATGTGCATTCAAGATTGTCTCTTCGTTTTAACTACCTGCAAGGGAAAGTCGAGGCATATGACAGTGATGCAAAAAATCCTGTTACCATTAACCGTAATCTCTCTTTTCAATCGCCAATTAAGGAAGTTGCAGGCGGTGTAGAATTTCATTATTTTCCTTTTCAATTTGGTCAGAAAAAAAACTCAGGTACCGCATATCTTTTAGCGCAATTAGGTGTTTTTTATATGAGTCCAAGTGTCGTCATTAATGGAGAAACCATTGATTTACAAGTGTTGGGAACAGAAGCTCAGGGCACCAGTATTAATAGCAGTAGAAAATATTCTAAGTTTCAATTGTGCGTTCCTCTTGGATTAGGGGTGAAAGCTGCCTTAGGTAAAAATGTCACGTTTAATTTTGATATGGCTCTTCGCAAAACATTTACAGATTATATCGATGATGTTAAAGCATTTAGCTATGCCGACCCTACGATTATTGCAAATGAATATGGATCTTTAGCTGCCGATTTGTCAAATCAAAGTTTCGTAGATGATCGTTATGCTGTTCGTGGAAACCCAACGACGAAAGATTGGTATGTTTACTGTGGCGGTATGGTAACAATTCGCTTAGGAAGTGGAAATAAATGCCCAGTACTTCGTTGATTTAAAAAATAACATCCTTTAACAGGTAATTTTTGACGTAGTCTGAAATTCCTTCTTCTAAGGTGTGAAAAGGGGAGGAGTAACCAACTCCAAGTAATTTAGACATGTCTGCCTCGGTAAAATATTGATACGTTGCCCTAATGTCTTCTGGTGTGTCAACAAAATCTATTTTAGGACTTAGGCCTAATGAAGTAAAGGTCAAGGATGCTAAATCCATGAAGGTTCTTGCTTTTCCAGAACCTAAATTATAGATCCCACTTTTAGGCATTTCATACATTAAAAAGCAGCAAACGTTAATCACATCTTTGACATATACAAAATCGCGCAATTGTTCTCCATTTTTATAATTGGGATTATGCGAACGAAATAAGCGCATTTCACCCTTTTCTTTAATTTGATGGAAAGTATGAAAAATCACACTTGCCATTCTTCCTTTATGGTTTTCATTTGGACCATAAACATTAAAGAATTTTAATCCTGCCCAAAATGGTGGACATTTAGTTTGTTCCAATACCCAACAATCAAAAGCTTGTTTTGAATCGCCATAAGGATTTAATGGTTTCAATGATGGAATTGTATCATGATTATCTTGGTAGCCATTTTCACCTAATCCATAGGTTGCGGCAGAGCTTGCATACACCATTGGTATTTCATGAAGGGTACAAATATTCCAAATTGATTTTGAATAATTTAAATTTAATTCGTTAAAAATGGCTACGCTTTTTTCAGTAGTATCTGTTCTTGCACCAATATGAAAAACAAAATCAACACTAGCTGCATTGGTTTCTAGCCATTCAATAAAGTTATTTCTATTAATAAACTGATGAATTTTTTTGGTGGAATAATTTACTTTTTTATCGGATCTTTCCTCCTCATCAACGGCAATTATTTCCTGCAGCCCTTTACGATTAAGTTCCCCAATCAAGCAACTTCCAATAAATCCTGCAGCACCAGTTACTACTATCATCTAGATTAAAATAAACCGTTTATTTCGGCGTCTATGGAGTTGATAATCTTACCCAAATCTTCTTGGCTTTCAGTAAAGTTGTTATTATCAATATCAATAATTAATAATTTGCCTTTATCGTATGTAGAAATCCATGCTTCATAGCGCTCGTTTAATCTTTTTAAATAATCGAGGCGAATACTTTCTTCGTAGTCTCTTCCTCTTTTTTGGATATGGTTAACGAGGGTAGGGACACTCGCACGTAGGTAAATTAACAAATCGGGTGGACTTACAAAGGAATCCATTAAATTAAATAGCGTAAAGTAATTTTCGAAATCTCTGGTGGTCATCAATCCCATTGAGTGCAAGTTCGGAGCAAAAATAAAGGCATCTTCATAAATTGTTCGATCCTGTATTACCGTGCCTTCCGTATTTCTTATTTCTTGAATTTGCATGAAGCGACTATTCAAATAATAGATTTGGAGATTAAAGGACCAGCGCTGCATGTCTTCGTAAAAGTCATTTAGGTAGGGGTTTTGATCTACATCCTCGTAATGAGTTTCCCAAGCGTAATGCTTAGATAATAAATTCGTTAGGGTTGTTTTTCCTGCGCCAATATTTCCGGCAATAGCAACGTGCATAATGTTATGATTTAAGAATGCTAAAATAAGAATTAATCGGCATTATTTTATGAGCTAATTTAATTTCAATTGGTATTTTATTATTTTGTTTGAACTCTTAAAATAATAGTATTCGCCAACAACCACTAATTCTTTAGATTCTATTGGTAAGTCAAGTATAAATTTTTCTTCTCCACGCAATGAAAATCCATATAATTTATGGTCGGCTATTCCAACAATATGGTTTCCCCATTGTTGAATTTCTTTAATTGGTAGCTGAAAACTATAGGTCTGGTTCAAAAATAAATCAAACAAGACCATTTTTCCATATTCATCTAAAACATATAGGGTGGACTCAATTTCAATAATTTGATAAATGTCTTTTAAACCAACTAGGCTGTTCATATTACTGACTGATTGAATAATTTTATTACTCACGTAATCGTATAAATACAGTCCTGAATTATATTCATCATACAACCAAACCAAATTTGGTCTATTTGAATTACTGATTAATTTGACATTTTGAAGGTTTAGGTCCTCCATTTGAATGCAATTGCCATTATTGCTAAGTGTATTATCAAAGAAACAGATTTGTTGCTGTATTTCAGAATATATAAGCATTTTGAGGGCGTTAATGTGCACTATTTTGCTTATTTCCCCTTGTTTTTTAAGGCTCATTTGGTAGAGCTTTTTTCCTTCCGAATTTGTTTTGATAATCTCTTGATTCGAGCAGAAATAGTAGTTTCCTAATCCGTCAATGGCCCAATTTTCAGTATTTGAAGGAATGTCCTTTTCATCAATCTTTATCCAAGAATGCGTTTGTTTATGCGCTTGAGGCTGCAGCATCGAAAGAATAAAAAGAAAGACCATCATAGCTTATTGATTAGTATTAGTTCCTCTACTATGCTCCGATCATTCATCAATCGGGGTACTTTATGTTGCCCTCCTAATTTCCCTTTTATTTTTAGCCAATTTTCGAAAGAACCCTTGGGTAAATATTGAAATTTAGGAAAACTTATATTAATATTTCGATAACGCTTAGCGTCATAATCTGAATTATATTTTTTTAGAGCATTATCTATTTCTTCCTCAAAATTACTTCGTGACGCTGGTTCTCTATCAAATTCAATGAGCCATTCGTGACCTCCATTTGAGCCTATTTCATTAAAATATGGCCCTACGGTAAAATCACTGATTTGTGCATTTAGTCGGTGACAAACTTCTGTTAATGCACTTTCGGCATGTTGAACAATCATTTTTTCGCCAAAACAGTTTATGAAGTGTGTTGTCCTTCCAGAAATTAAGAATCGATATGGAGAGGAGGATACAAAGTGCAATGTATCACCAATAATATATCGCCACAATCCTGAAGATGCACTAAGTACTAATGCATATTCTGTATTCAATTCAACTTGGCTTAATGGGATAATTATTTTCGAGTTTAGGCCATCGAAAGAATCCATGGGGATAAATTCATAAAATACTGCGGAATCTGTCATTAAAAGTAGTTCTTTTGAGCCTAACTGATCTTGCATTCCAAAAAAGCCCTCTGATGAGTTATACGAATCGACATAGTTCATTTTTTCAGATGGAATCAATTTCTTAAATTCCTTTTCATAAGGGGCAAAATTCATTCCTCCGTGCATATACAGTTCTAGATTTGGCCATACCTCATGAAGGTCTTTTTTTCCGCTAAGCTCTAGTACTCGCTTAATGAGTAGCAAAGTCCAACTTGGCACACCAGTTATAATCCCAATGTTTTCGGAAATACTGGCTTTAGCCATTTCTTGTAGTTTTGATTCCCAATCAGGATTAAGGGCAATTTCTACCGATGGGGTTCGCCGATATTCGGTCCACCAGGGTAAGTTTTTTACAATGATAGCAGATAGATCTCCGATAAATCCGTTTGCATTTTTTTGTGTTAAATCGGCGCTACCGCCTATGACTAAATGTTTTTTAGAATATAACTTTCTGGATGGGTGGTTAAGGTAGTAATTAGCCAATAAATCTTTTCCACCGGCAAAATGATTTTCGTGCAAAGCATCATTGGTAATGGGAAGTATTTTTACTCGATCACCTGTAGTGCCAGACGATTTTGCAAAAGAATCTGTTTTTCCGGGCCAAAGAACATCAAGTTCTCCAGCTATGGCTCTTTCTATAAAAGGCTTAAGTGTTGTGTAATCCTGGATGGGCACTGAGGCAGAAAAGTCTTCATAACTTGAGATGTTTTCAAATCCATGGTGCTTTCCAAATGAGGTATTTCCTGCTTTGGTAATTAGGGTAGATAATACATCTTCCTGGCAAAAAAGAGGGTTGTTTGTATAATTAGCAATACGATGAATGCGTTTTTCAATATACCATGAAAAGATCGCATCAATCGCCATTTCGTTATTACCTTAGTGGTAGTTTAACTGCAAGGAAAAATTATCCCCAAACTAAAATAGAAACAATTACGCTAAGCACAAAAATTGTATAAATTGTTCCGAGAGCGACAGTTGATTCTTCAAAGAAATTATCTGACATACATTATTTTTTCCAAAGATAAAAAAAGATTAGTATTGACAACCATTATCAAGGATAAATGTTGCTATTTTAACGAAGTCTTAATAATCAGTTCCTACCTCCAAATATTCGGAGAAGCGATAAGAATAAATTGATAAACAAGATATACAATTGCAATCCACCGATTAAGGCTAACTTATTTCGTTGATCTTCAGAATAATCTGGTGATTCAGCAACTCCTTTTAGTTGTTGCATCGAATACGCTGTTAAGCCTGTAAAGACAAAAACACCCAAACAGGCAATAATGAATCCCATAGAATCACTTTTCATAAAAATATTTACTATTCCTGCTATGAACATTCCAATGAAAACCATGTATAATAAACTTCCGAATTTAGTAAGGTCTGTTTTCGTAGTGTATCCTACAATGGCCATCCCTGCAAATGCACCAGCAGTCACGAAAAATGTGGATGCAATTGCTCCCATTGCATAAACCAAGAATATAGTTGATAAACTTAATCCCATTAAGGCGGAGTAGGCAATAAAAAGTAAGGTCAACAAACCTAGGGAAAGTTTATTGTAGGCCATCTGAATCAATAATCCTAAGCCTACTGGAGCGAAAACAACGACCCAAAATAACGGTGAAATACTTCCATTGGATATAAAATAGGTATTCATAAATTCCGGAGTACCTGCTGTGTAGGCAATAATTCCAGAAATTCCAAGTGCTCCAAACATATACGTGTAAACACTTCTAAAAAATGCTCTACTAGCTGCTGCGGTTAGTGCATTGTTGTTGTCTAATGTATTGCTCATAATTCTAATATTTAAAGGTTAATGTAATTTCGCTTGCACTAAATTAATAAATTCCTTTCTAGTAGATTCATTATTCATAAATAATCCTGTAAATGCACTTGTCGTGGTAACTGAATTTTGCTTTTGTACACCTCTCATTTGCATGCACATGTGACAACATTCTATTACAACGGCTACTCCTTTAGGTTCTAAGGTACGCTGCACACAATCTCTGATTTCTATGGTCAATCTTTCTTGAACCTGCAAGCGCCTAGAGTAGGCATCTACAACCCTTGGAATTTTACTTAGCCCAACTATTTTACCATCAGGAATGTAAGCTACGTGAGCTTTTCCGAAAAATGGCAACATATGATGCTCACACATGGAGTATACTTCGATATCTTTCACAATCACCATTTCAGAATAAGCTTCATGAAAAATCGCTTTTTTTATGAGATCGTCAGGATTTACATCGTATCCATTCATTAAAAATGCCATTGCTTTAGCAACTCGCTCAGGTGTTTTTTCCAATCCTTCTCGCTTGACATCTTCACCCAAATGGCTGAGGATTGACCTGTAATTATCTTCTAGTTCTTTTTGTTTCAAAATTTTTCTGTTTTATTTACTAAAGACACATAACAATCAAAATGGTTCTTTTCCACCGAAATATTCTACGAAATTATTTTCTGTTTCGATTAGTTTTATTTTTGCTAATTCCCCACCATTCTTTGCAATTTCATTCGCTAATTGATCCCAAATCGCAATGGCTAAATTTTCAGTTGAAGCCATTATGCCTGTAAGATAAGAAACGTCTAGGTTTAGATTTTTATGGTCAAGTGATTCGATAACGTGCGTATTTATTATTTCACTTAGTGTTTTTAGATTCATTACGAAACCTGTCTCTTTATTTGGCACTCCCTTTACGGTTACAAATAAGGTAAAGTTATGTCCGTGCCAATTTTTATTGGCGCATTTTCCGAACACTAAATTATTTTCTTCCTCTGTCCAGTTGGGCTGATATAATTTATGTGCCGCATTGAAGGTTTCTCTCCGGGTTATGTAAATTGTTTTCATTTTTTTCTTTAGTTCAATTCTAATACTTCTTTTTTAGGCTCGCAAAGCATTATTCCATCTCGATCTATTTCAACTAAGTTAAGGGTTTGAAATGTATTGGTTAAAGCTTTATTGTATGGAAATTTAACTTTAATATAATTCTCTGTAAAACCATACATAAATCCTTCATCTTCTTCTTGTTCAAATAATACTTCTCTTGTTGTATCGATATTTGATAGGTAAAAGTTACGTTTTTTTTGCTCTGAAAGCAGGTGTAAGGCTTTGCTTCTCTTTCGTCTGACTTCCATTGGTACGCTTTCTCCAATTTTTATTGCTGTGGTATTCGCTCTTTCTGAATAAGTAAACACGTGCAAGTAGGAAATATCTAAATTACTCAAGTAATTTACGGTTTCGTTAAAATCGTCATCCGTTTCGCCAGGAAAACCTACAATTACATCTACACCGATGCAGGCATCAGGTCGTAGCTGTTTAATTTGATTTACGCGGTCGGTGTAAATATTTCGAAGGTATTTACGCCGCATTAATACTAAAAGACGATCGGAACCTGCTTGCAAGGGAATATGAAAATGTGGTGCAAAACGGATGGAATCGCGCAGGCAAAAATCAATAATGTCATTGCTCAACAAATTCGGCTCAATGGATGAAATTCTGAAGCGATTAATTCCTTCAATTTTATCGAGTTCTTTGATTAAGGACAAGAAATTCTCGTCACTTCCCTGTCCAAAGTCCCCAATATTGACGCCTGTAAGCACTACTTCTTTTACAGAGGTAGCGGCAATTTTTTTTGCCTCGATGATTGTTTTTGCTATGCTTGCATTACGGCTACTTCCTCTTGCTAATGGAATGGTACAAAAGGTGCAAAAATAATCGCAGCCATCCTGAATTTTTAGAAAAGAACGGGTTCTATCGCCATAGGAATGTGAGGGAATAAATTCTTTGGTGGTTTTAATACTTTGATTAGAGATGTAAATTCCGTTGTTTAAGGCTTCTTCACGTTCAATATGTTCTAGCACATTGAATTTCTCATTGGCACCAAGCACCATATTTACACCGGGAATTTTTGAAATTTCTTCAGGTTTTAATTGGGCGTAGCACCCAATAATAGCAACAAAGCTATCTGGGTTTATTTTTTTTGCTCGTTTCACTAATTGCTTGCATTTCTTGTCGGCATTTTCAGTTACGGAACAGGTATTGATGATGTAAATATCGGGCATGTCTTCAAAATCAACTTTCGCATACCCCGCATTTTCAAATAATCGCCCTATGGTTGAAGTTTCTGAGAAATTCAATTTGCACCCGAGGGTATAAAAGGCTACTTTTTTAAATGCTATCATTTTCAACAAAATTAAAGCTATTCGCTCAATTGAGCAAGAAAATTAATGGGGAATAGGAATGTTTTAGGCTCAAAATAAAGATTAACTTTGTCAAAATTTCTGGAATGAAAGTGTACAACAATATTTTGGAAACAATTGGCAACACGCCGATTGTCCGTATCAATAAGTTGGCCTCGGATGTTAAAGCTCAGGTTTTCGCTAAAATTGAAACTACTAATCCGGGTAATTCGGTTAAAGACCGCATGGCGGTAAAGATGATTGAAGATGCGGAGAAATCTGGTCTCTTGAAACCGGGGGGTACCATAATTGAGGGTACTTCCGGGAATACGGGCATGGGTTTGGCCTTAACCGCTATTATCAAAGGGTATAAGTTGATTTGTGTATTGAACGATAAACAATCAAAAGAGAAAATGGACATTTTGCGTGCCGTGGGTGCTGAAGTGGTAGTTTGTCCAACTGCCGTTGAACCTACTGATCCAAGGTCTTATTACTCTGTTTCTCGACGCTTAGCCACTGAAATTCCAAACTCTTGGTACGTAAATCAATACGATAACTTATCAAATCGCACCGCACATTACGAGCAAACTGGTCCTGAAATTTGGGAACAAACAGAGGGTAAGATTACGCATTTCGTGGTCGGTGTTGGTACCGGAGGAACGATCTCTGGGGTTGGTAAATACTTGAAAGAAAAGAATCCAAATATCAAAATTTGGGGTATCGATACCTATGGTTCCGTATTCAAAAAATACAAGGAAACAGGGATCTTCGATGAGAATGAAATTTATCCTTACATCACTGAAGGAATAGGGGAAGATATTTTGCCTGCCAATGTGGATTTTGACATTATTGATTTATTTGAGAAAGTTACTGATAAAGATGCCGCTGTTTATACGCGACGTTTGGCTAGGGAAGAGGGAATTTTTGTTGGTAACTCTGCAGGTGCAGCCATTAAAGGCTTGCTGCAGCTAAAAGACCAATTGACTGAAACGGATGTGGTTATTGTATTATTCCACGACCATGGTAGCCGCTACATTGGTAAAATTTTTAACGACGATTGGATGCGGGAAAGAGGTTTCTTAGAAGAGAATTTAGTAACTGCTCAGGATTTAGTGCACAAACATGGAGAAAGGCCTTTGGTATCTTTGTATGCCGAAGAATTAGTATCCCATGCCATTGCCGCTATGCGGAAATTTGGAATATCCCAGATTCCTGTCATGAAAAACGGTGGTTTTGTAGGCTCTGTCGATGATCGCAGCGTTTACCAATTGCTGGTAGACGAACCTAATTTAAAAGATTCGTCCATTTCAAGTATCATGCAAGCGCCATTTCCTGTTGTCCAGCCAACGGTGAGCATTGATGATCTTTGTAAATTGATTAACCGCGATACACCCGCTGTATTAGTGGATTTGGGTCAGGGGAAATACCACATTGTGACCCGTTACGATGTTATTTCTGCGATGTCATAATTTCATGTTTCAACAAACTCATATCGATCAATTGGGTAGGAAACTTACACTTCCCGCCACGCCCAAAAGAATAGTATGCCTCGTTCCCTCTTTAACGGAATTATTGGCTTATTTTGAATTGGAACAAGAAGTGGTGGGGATCACTAAGTTTTGTATTTATCCCGATAAATGGTTTAAAGGTAAACAACGAGTAGGAGGGACTAAAACAATTGATATTGATAAGATTAAGTCACTTCATGTGGATTTGATCATTGGCAATAAAGAAGAAAATACCAAAGAGGATATCGAAGCGTTGATGCTTATAGCTCCTGTTTGGATGAGCGATGTGAATTCCATTGAAGATACCTACCACTTAATCGCTAGCTTGTCGAGTATTTTTAACAAGGAAGAGTTAGGTGCGCAATTGATTCAGGACCTCCAATCATATTTTCAGTTACATGCTACGGAAGGCGCTGGCAAGTCCGTTCTTTATTTTATTTGGCACAACCCAGGTTTTGTGGCTGGAAAAAATACCTACATAGATTCCTATTTGGGAGCCTTGGGATATCGAAATTGTGTTTCAGTAGAACGTTATCCTGATGCTAATACCATTGGGGAAATCAAACCTGATGTCGTCTTCTTGAGTTCGGAGCCTTTTCCTTTCCAAGAAAGCCACGTGTCGCATTATCAAAGTTTATACCCCGATGCCGAAATTAAATTAGTAGATGGCGAACGATATTCTTGGTACGGTGTTAGAACATTGAGATGTTGAAAGATCAAGCCATACTTCCTAAATGCATCCTGTTTTATGATGGAGAGTGTCCGCTTTGTAATCGTGTACTGACCTTCATATTGTCGCACGAGACAAAGAAAGACTTACTGTTTTCACCACTTAATGCAAGCAGTAGTGTGCAATGGAGAGAGGCCCATCCTGACATGCCAATGGACGAAGATTCCGTGTATTATTTTGATGGCTCAAAGCTCTATAAAAAATCTACTGCAGTCCTTCAATTACTTCCGAAACTACGTTGGTATACCGGTATTCTAAAGTTGGGGTGGTTACTTCCCTTAAAACTAAGGGATCGATGCTATGATTTTGTGGCGCGTCGCAGAAAAAATATCTTCAAAGAATGCATTATTGACCCTAGATTAGTCGGTCGCATGTTGTAAAGAGGGGCGGATTAATTTAGTCCGTTTGTTCAAATCGAAGTATTATTCATCTTCTAGAAATTTACATTCTCCGACCTAAGTTTCTTTTTACTAGCGTTTTACATGTTTGTTCAATTAAGATTTCATGGATTTTCACCTATTAATGATTTCATAATATTGCGATTGATGTTAAATGTTGTATATTTATCCGTAATAATTTGAGTTCAAATATGGCCTCTTTAGTTCCTATTTCTGGTGTATTAGGTTTGCAACGTGCCGGACATTTGTTGAGGCGTGCCACTATGGGGCCTTCAGTTTCGGAAATAAATACCTGGGCTAACATGACCATTCAATCGGCCATTGTTGCTCTGATGCAGCCAGACACCCTACAACCTTTTCCAAAAGATCCCAATACAGGGACTGATTGGATTTATCCTAACGTGATAGACCCCAATCAGATTAATAACGTATGGTCCCCTTATACCAAGTCATGGTGGTTGGAGAATATGAGGGGTTCTTCACTTAGTTTACATGCCCGGATGATGTGGTTTTATTATACACATTTTCCGATGATCATGACTCGAATTGAATGGAAGCCTCAATTTCCCATAGATTATCTTCGTTTGATTCACTTTTATGCGCTGGGTAATTATAAGGAATTAGCTAAAGCAATGTGTATAGATAATGCGATGCTCATCCACTTAGATGGCCGTTTGAATATCAAAGGTTCGCCTCAAGAGAATTTTGGAAGAGAATTTTTAGAGTTATTCACAGTGGGTAAAGGAAGCATTCAAGGGCCAGGAAATTATACTTCGTTCTCAGAGGTAGATGTTCAGGCATTGACCAAATTATTGACTGGTTGGGGTGAAGATTCTACTTTTCAATCTATAGATCCTGTCACTAATATTCCACGAGGAAAAGTTAAGTCGAGCGATGGCGTGTCTGCTTCTCAGCATGATGTTAGCCAAAAGATTTTCTCTTCGGCTTTTTCTAATACCTCCATTCAAACAGGTTCTATCATTAATGGAAATGCTAGCATCAGTTCTGTATCTACTGAGTTAGATGAAAGCATCGATATGATTTTTAATTCAATCTTCACGGCAAAACATTTTTGCAGAAGAATTTATAGGGAATTTGTATACTACAAAATAACACCAGAAATTGAAACGGATATCATTGATCCATTGGCAGCTCTCCTTGTTTCTAATAATTTCGACGTGATGCCTGTTTTGGAGATGCTTTTGAGTAGTGAGCATTTTTATGATGTAGATACCCCAGCAACTAGTGATAACAACATCGGAGCCATTATTAAATCTCCTGTCGATTTGGTGATTGGAACCATGCGCCTTTTTAATTTAAGCGTTCCATTGCCTTCTTCAGCATTGACTAATCACTATAACTTATTTGGTCAATTGGAATCCCAGCTGAGTCTTCAAGGACTAGAATTATTTGAACCATTGGATGTTGCTGGCCACGATGCTTATTTTCAAGAACCACATTTCCAACGAAACTGGATTTCAGCTAACTATCTAGCTAACCGCTATAAATTTGCGGAGTATATCATTTCTGGTTTTAACAGCGGGACAAGTGTCCTTATGAAACTAGATGTACTTTCTTTCATCGCGAATCAAGTATCCAATCCCTCAGATGCACAAGTTTTGGTTTCGGAGCTGGTTAGTTGGTTACTGCCAATTAGTTTGGATACCACCCGTTTTGATTATTTCAAAAATGACGTTTTCTTGAATCTAGGTGTCCTCAATTGGACCTCTGAATGGCAAAATTACCAGAATACAAGTAATGAAATTGTTGTGCGAACTCAATTAGAATTACTTATTTTAGCCCTTATGCAATCTCCTGAATATCAACTTTATTAAGCGAAGAAATGGATAGAAGATTATTTATGAAATTATCCTCGCTTACAGGATCTGGACTCTTGCTAAGTCTTAACGGGATACCTCTACATGCGTTTCAGGGCGATAGTCTTCTTCATAAAATAGCCAAATCCAGTTCTAACGACCGAGTATTGGTGCTTATTGAACTTCACGGTGGAAATGACGGTTTAAATACGATTATACCCATCAATCATTACGGACAATACTACAATTCTCGGGCGAACATTGCCATTCCACAGGCTGGTTTGAGGAGTTACATCACCTTAGACAGTACATTGCCCGATAACCAACAAATAGGCTTGCATCCTGATATGGTTGCTGCAAAAGCAATGTATGATCAAGGACATATGGCTGTGATTCAAAATGTGTCTTATGAAAATATGAACGGGTCTCATTTTCGTAGTCGTGACATTTGGATGATGGGAGGAGATTATGACGAGTATTTTAATTCGGGTTGGATGGGGCGCTATCTTGATCATTATTATCCGGGTTATCCAGATAATTACCCAAGTATTCAATACCCAGATCCCTTGGCTATTGAGATTGGAACTGGCGTGTCTTTAGCTTTTCATCGCGAAGAAGGTATACCCGCAGGCTTGTCTATTCAAAATCCTGTCGCATTTTATAACTTGATTAACAGTGTTGGTGTGGATCCGCCTGTGAGTATCCCAGATACCCATGCAGGTGATGAGATAGAATACATTATGCAAATTGAAAAACAAGCAAATAATTACGCGGAACGTCTCAAGGATGTATATATGGCAGGAGCTAATTCGGGCGCCGTCTATCCTGATCTTTATCCTTACATCGCACCTGCAAGCGCTGCCCATAATCCGCTGGCGCCGCAGTTAAAAATTATTTCTCGCTTAATCAGTGGTGGAATTGGAACAAAGATTTTTATTTGTAGGATAGGTGGTTTTGATACCCATGCCAATCAAGTCGAGTCCAACAATACCACTATGGGACCACATGCTGCTTTGCTTTATCATATATCCACTGCTATGAAAGCGTTTTATGAAGACCTTCAGAACCTCGGTTTAGCAGACCGTGTACTATCTATGACTTTTTCCGAATTTGGTCGCAGGGTGGCATCCAATGGTAGTTATGGCACAGATCATGGAAATGCTGCTCCGATGCTAGTTTTCGGAACATGCATCAACCCAGGAGTTTATGGGACAAATCCGAATTTATCGCAGCTTCAATACGGAAATGTTCCGATGCAATTCGATTACCGTCAGGTATTCACTTCGGCTGTAAAAGACTGGTTCAATTCTAGCGATGAAGCCATTCAAGCGGTGAAGTTTCAAGATTTTGTTGATAATCGTATTGATTATGTTGAGTGTAAAATACTAAGCACATCAGAGTTGTTTAAAGAAAACTTTAAAATGACGTGCTATCCAAATCCAACTCAATCAAGTGTGTCCATCGATTACATGATTCAAAATGATTCTGAGGTTCATATTGAAATTTTAGATCTTACAAGTCGAGTTGTCGGTACCGTTGAAAAGCCGCCTTCACAAGCTGGATCTCATACTGTTGTTTTTCAATTTCCAAATGTGGCATCTGGAACCTATTTAGTTCGTTTGCGTGCTAATGAGGCGACTTTAACTGAAAAAATAATGTTGAACCGTTGATGAAACTAACACTTATTTTTTCTTTCCTAATACTTTCTAGTCTGATGACTTCAATATGGGGGCAAAGCCGAAAGCATTTTTATCGAAAGGATAACTATTATATCGGAACATCTTTGGGCTTTGGCTTCACGCAACCCATTATTCATGAACGCTATAATATTTTAGAACCTACTCCACAATCTGCTGCCACCGACTTTGATAAAAAGTATGAGGGGCTATTTCAAAATATTGGCGGGAATTATGGTCTTCATTTTTCCTTTGTTTATACCCGATTGTTTTCTGTTGTTTGTCAACCGACGTTTCAGACCCAGCGATTTAGTTACATGACAAATTATTCTTGGTCTGATAGCCTTTCAGGCGGAGAGGTTTACAAAGAATTTCTGCATCGCCAAAAGATCTCAAATTTATGTATTCCCATTATGGGTCGTTTGGATTTTTCTTCTCGAAAATTTTCTCCTTTCCTTCAAGCTGGTTTATCTGCAGATATTGTTTATTTTGGAAGTAAAATCATTTACAGCGATGCTTATATTGATGGTGAAGTCGATCGAAAATCAGCTGGGCACAGCAATGTAGCTGAAATAACCCAACACCTCAATCGTTTTAATGTGTCACTTGTGGCGGGTGCTGGATTTGTTTACTATCATGAAGACTTCGCTTTGTCCATCTCTGGAAACATAAAATATGGAATGCGTCCCACGATTAATGATTCGAAAAGATTTGAAGATTTTTCAGGTTTTGCCGCTCCATATTTAGATGTATTCGATCAGGTTAAGTTATTGAACTTGGATTTTTTAATTACGGCGATGGTGCCCCTTCATAAAAAATGGTAGGATGAAAAAAGCGCTATATTTCTTGGTTTTTCTACTCTTTTACACTCTTTTTTCTTGTGAAAAACCGGATTTAAGTTCCTTGCCTAGTTTGAAGATTTACGATGATAAAAATGGTAATAAATCATTTGAACCTTTCTCAATAGCAAAGTCTCCGACTTCAGATGGTTATCTTGTTCTCAGTGCTTTTGAAGGTTGGCGCATTCAACTAATGAAAATAGATAATGATGGCGAATTTGAGTGGAATTTAGAGCTTCCTAATAAGTATATCAATGCGTCTCCAGAGCTCATCATCATTCAAAATGAAGTATATATTATTTGCATGGATCAAATTGGCTTGTTTACGCGTTTGTTAAAAATAGATGAGTCCAATAAAGCGGTCATTGAGGTGTCGTCTTTTGAAAGCATTCTGTATCCTGTTTATGCCCATTATACCGGTCAACACCTGATGATTCTTAATTGTCCTTTGTCTTGGCAAGCGATGGGCGTGCACCAAGTGAGTAGCACGTTGGATACCACCGATCAGCAGGCTTATTTAAACATCAATACAAATGTAGATGATTATATTTTGAAACATGCGATGCATACCGGAAAACGTTGGCCCATTTTTATTAAAGCTACTCCTGATCAGCAAAATTATATTGTCAATGGTTTTTACAATTACAGCTTCTCCACCGTATTTCTTGGCAGTGACTTATCGTTTCAAGGGGTTTACAACGGACCTGGATTCGGTGTAGGTATTTCTGCTTTGCTGCCTTTTGGAATTGGTGATTTTGCCGTCGCACGTCAACTGAATCAAAATGTATTTTACAATTCAAAAGCGCCGTTAATGCCAACCAATATAGCCATGGCTTCATCGATAGAAGCACAAGGAAATGCCGAATTAGATACTGAAAGTCCTACCTTAATTAAGAACTTAAGCATAAAAGGAGAAGTTTACCGGGCCTTCCTTTCTTCTACCCGAAGTCAGCAACTTTTATTGAGTTTATACGACCAAAATGGGGAGCTTAGGGGAACCAAATACATCGGTAAAAGTGTTCCTATTAAAGCATGCGACATGATTCAAACGCCTTATTCGGAATTGTTGATTTTAGCGCAGGTAAGGATCATGGGAAGTTACAATCGAATTTCAACCATTAAACTTTCCAAAAGCAATCTGGAAGCCTTACTAGAAGATGGAAACTAAGCGAATATACGTTCAGTAAAGTTTCTCTCATTTTCCGAATTCTGCTCGTATTTTCAACTTTTCCACTATTTGGAACAGTTCACTTCCTCACTTTTAATTTAGTTTTTAGTGCATCCCCATGGGGTAATCACTTTTTTAGTTTAAACTAAATATGTGCAGTATAATGAAGTGATTTTGTTTTAAAAGTCGATATTCAATTATTAATTTAGATTATGGTTAATTTTATTTATAGATTAGGTAGTCACAAAACTCTATCCTAACTTTGTATTTAAAAAGAACTATGAAAGCATTTAAAGTGCGTCAAATCATTATATTTATTTTCGCGGTTTTGCTGGTATTAACTCCCATTGTAATGTTCATCTCAGAAGATGGTTTCAGTATTGGGGGATTTAAATTTAACTTTTTAACTTGGGAAAGGTTTATGAATCCCAAGCATCAAGAAAAAAAGGATATTTCTGCCATAGTTACAAAAGTCGATACCGCAGAGGTCTCCCTAAAAAAACACACCAATAATTCTAATGGACAGTTAGGAGCTCCGGAGGGTTTTGACTTTCAAGACAAAGGCACCACTACCTTGTATTTAGGTGATGGAGCCAAAATAAATTTGTATCAATTTTTCACTGAACTGACTACTGCATCTAGTCAGGGTAAAAAAATACACATTGTGCACTATGGGGATTCGCAGATAGAGGGCGACCGCATGACTGGTTACATTCGCCAGCGAATTCAGATTCAATTTGGAGGATACGGACCAGGCATTATTCCAGCCATGAATGTTTACAATACCATGTCTTTTAAACAAAGTTATTCTCCCAATTTCAAGCGATATACTTGTTTTGGAGGTTCTAAATTAAAAAGTAAAAAATATGGTATTATGGCTACAAGTGCCCGTTTTACCGATGAGGTGACAGACAGTATTTCAGCGGCTAAAATGACTTCCCTTAAAGAAGCATGGATTGAAATTGAGCCTTCATCAAATGCCAAAAGCAGGGCTAAAACATACAATAATGTGGCTTTATTATACAACAGTTGTATTGCACCATGTGGTCTTAAGGTTTATAAGAATGGTATATTAATACACGAGGACAGTTTGATAACTGATGGGAAATACCATAAAATTACACTAAGTTTTGAGTCTTGCCCTGAAAAATTAAAATATGTATTTTCTAGTACGATTAGCCCCAATATTTGCGGCTTTTCTCTAGAGGGGGATTATGGTATACAAGTTGACAACGTTGCCATGCGTGGGTGTAGCGGCACCATCTTTGAAAGTATTCATCAAGGCAGTTTGGCTGAAATGTACAAGGACTTTAATACAGAGTTGATTATACTTCAATTTGGAGGTAATTCTGTACCTTATTTTAAAGACAGCTCAGCAGTACGTGGATACGCGGCTAGGTTTCAAGCTCAGCTTCAAGCTTTCCAGCGCTTACGCCCCACTGCGGCCATTTTGGTAATTGGACCTAGTGACATGTCACGTTACAAAGGGGGTATATATGAAACTTATCCGTACTTACCATACTGCGTCGAACAAATGCGGAAAGCTGCTGACAATGCAGATGCAGGATATTGGGATTTATACGGGGCTATGGGAGGAATCAATTCTATGCCGGCTTGGGTTGAAAAGGGTTTGGCAGGAAAAGATTATATTCACTTCACACCGAATGGCTCGAGTATTGCTTCACAACTTTTTTATGATGCATTTGAGACCGAATTAGCTAGATGGAAACAAAAAACAAAATAGCAAGTTGAAGTGGACGAAGATTTTATGGGTTGTCATTCTCCTTGCGGCTAATTCTGGCGCCTCTTGGTCTCAAAAACAATCGGGAGATTCCCTTCATAACTACAGATTTCCTGATTTTTTTGTTTTAGATACCCAGTTGCGTAATACATTCCCTTTTATTCATTTCGAAGTGAATCATTTTAAATTTTTTTCGACGGCAAGTCCTAATTGGTTTTTGCTCTATAAAAAGTTCACATCTATGGTTCTTAACCAAAATGAAAAATTAAATTTTTACCATATTGGAGGATCCCACATTCAGGCGGATTTATATACGCATGACATCAGAACCTATTTACAGAGCCATTGGAATGGTCTGCCTGGTGAACGGGGTTTCGTTTTTCCATTCTCCCTCACCAATACCAATAACCCAGCAAATTATAAATTCACATCAAGCAATTTATGGACCTATTATAGAAATGTAACTAAGGTAAATCCTACCCTTGAATTTGGATTATTAGGTGCAGTTGTTGGCTGTTCCGACTCTATTCTAGACATTCACTTTAATTATGGAACTACTCAAGTTCAACCGCCATTCAACCAGATAAAAATCTTTCATTCCAAAGGAGATTTTCCGTTTGAGTTAAGTTTGAATCAATATGATTCTTTAATTATTAAACAAGTACATAATCCAATTGAAGGTTTCACGGAAATTTATTTAGGTAAAAACATTCAAGATTTTGACCTTAAAATAGTACGAACTACCCCCATTAAAACTGAATTTCAATTGTCTGCTTTCCAACTTAAAAATGAATTTCCAGGTATAGCATACAATGCTATTGGAATCAATGGTGCAGCCGTTTGGAATTATTTAGACTGTCCTAATTTTGAGGAACAACTTCGAGAATCCCCACCTGATTTTTTTGCTTTTTCTATTGGGACCAATGACGCTAATGTGCCTTACGCTGATTTCAATCCAGAGCAATATAAAACCAACTTGGAACTACTCATTAATAAAGTGCTTAAAACAAATCCTAATTGTGCGATATTGATGACGGTTCCCAACGATTCTTATTATCACCGGTCTAGCCTAAATAGAAATATAGCAAGACAACGTGAGGTCATTATTGAACTGGCTCAACAATTCCAATGTCCCATTTGGGATTTTTATGGCATTATGGGTGAATTGGGATCGTCTAAAACCTGGTTTCGCTCTGGGCTCATGCGCGACGACTTGGTTCATTTTACAGCCAAAGGATATCATTTGAAAGGAGATCTTTATTTTGATGCATTTTTAAAATGGTTATCTCAAATGGACGCTTTATCTGATAATAATAAATAGGGCATGTTAAAAGATTTATTTTCTTTCAATTATGGTTCAGAGTATGCAATTGGCTTCACCCAGTTGAATTTTTGGATTCTCTTTCTCTTTGCGATGATTGGTCTGGCCATTTGGGGTAAAAAACCTCTGATGAAAACTATTTTTTTTACAGCCATTGGCTTGTTTTTTTATTTTAAAACCTCTGGAGTTTCTGTTGTCATTCTTCTTTTCTCTATGGGTATTAATTATTTTTCTGCACGCTGGATTTATTCAGCTACGTCAGTAAAATATAGACAAATCACTTTGATTTTCGCAGTGGCATTAAACTTATTGGTTTTGGCCTATTTTAAATATGCTTTTTTCTTTACAGAATCCTTTAATGCCATGTTCCAAACAGACTTTAAAGCCCTGAATTACTTTGCTCAATGGAGCAGTGGTTTTACTGGTAAAGGTTCTTTGGCAGATCAAATATTGGTGCCAGCAGGTGTCTCTTTCTTCACTTTTCAGAGTATCAGCTATGTGGTAGATGTTCATCGAAAAGACATCAAACCCGTTCATAATTTTTTTGAATATTCCTTTTTTATTACTTTTTTTCCTCATATTTTGATGGGGCCAATAGCTCGGGCCAAAGACTTCATCCCTCAAATCAGACAGCCTCATACCTTAAGTCAAAATGAGTTTAGTGAGGCGTTGGTCATGATCCTCAGAGGTTTCATTAAAAAGTTAGTTTTGGCCGATTACATCGCTGTTCACTTTGTAGATAAAGTTACGGATGCACCTGAGGCTTATCCCGGTTTTGTTGGTATTATAGCCATGTGGGCCTATTCTTTACAAATTTATGGTGACTTTTCGGGATACACAGATATGGCAACGGGTATTGCCCGATTAATGGGTTTTAAGTTATTTCAAAATTTTGATTCGCCATACAAAGCGTTGAATGTTGCCGATTTTTGGAGACGATGGCACCGCTCTTTAGGGGCATGGCTTAAAAATTACCTATACATTCCTTTAGGTGGTAATAAATCAGGGGGTTGGGGAACCTATATTCTAACATTTTGTATCTTTTTATTTCTCGTATTTATCACCCGTTGGTATGGTTTATTCTTCGTTTATTTAGGAATAACTGTTTTTTACCTTTTGGCTGCTAAATACATTCCGAGTTTCACGAAGTATGTTCATCGCGATCTTAATTTATTGATTACCATGGTGGTTGGCGGATTATGGCATGGCGCCAGTATGAATTTTGTGATTTGGGGAACTATGAATGGTTTGGCCTTAATCCTTTACAATCATTGGAAAAAGATAAGCCCTTACGAGAACAGTACCCGTAAACTGGCCCATATTTGGAAAATATTGCTTACTTTTAATTTCATCACCTTTACTCGAATTTGGTTTGTTATGCAGGGCAATGACGAGCCCTTGGCGTTTTTAGAACACGTGTGGAACCATTTCGGATTCGATATAGATACATTTGTAAAGGTGACCTCTACTTTTTTAAGCGTTTTTCTAATTATGGTTCTTGGATTTATAATACACTGGTTACCAGCAAATACCAAAAATGCCATCTCCACCCGTTTCGTGAATCTATCTATTTATTTTCAGGTAGTGGTTGTTGCTCTTATTATTTTTATGGTTTACCAAGCTGTTTCAAATGAAACTAGAGGCTTCGTTTATTTTTCTTACTAAGTTGTTTATCTTAAGATCAAAGATTAGGATAAAACTAAACCATCCGCTCTATTCCGTCAATCAATGAATGAATCACTTTAATGTGAATTTCTTGTGCTCTGTCTGCGTATTCGCTATGAGGCGCACGGATTTCTAAGTCGGCTAACGCCGCTAATTTACCGCCATCTTTTCCTGTTAATACAATCGTTTTCATGCCGATTGCTTTTGCTGCTTCAACTGCTAGGATCACATTTTTTGAATTGCCGGAGGTCGAAATTCCTAGTAAAACGTCTTGTGAATGTCCTAAGCCTTCTACATACCTTGAAAAGACAAAGTCGTACCCATAATCATTCGCTACACAACTAATATGTGATGGATCGGAGATCGAAACAGCCGCTAGTGCTTTTCGATTGTTTCTATATCTCCCGCTTAATTCTTCCGCAAAATGCATGGCGTCGCACATCGATCCACCGTTTCCGCAAGAAATAATTTTGCCGCCTTGCTGTAAGGCTTGACTCATTATCCCGATTGCCTCTGCTATTTTTTCCATGTTCTCTGGAATATGAAAGGCCGCTAGTGTATTTTTAGCTTCTTCAAAGTGTTGATCGATTCGAGCTGTTTCCATTTTAAAAATCCTTGGTCCTCAAAAATAACAATTATTCACCGAGTTCGTATCGCTTTCTTTTTAACTTTGTTTGCTATGTGTTAAGGAAATGAAAAGAAATTACGATAATAAAGTCATATGGATAACGGGAGCTTCCTCTGGAATAGGGGCTGAGTTGGCTCGGCAATTTGAACAAGCTGGAGCACGTTTGGTTTTATCTGCTCGAAACGTCAAGAGCCTAAATGAATTGAAAGCTAAGCTCATGCATCCAACTAAGCATCTTGTCCTGCCCTTAGATTTGGCAAAGCCGGATACATTTATTGGCTTAGTTTCAACAGTAATTGATGAAATGGGTGGTATAGATGTTTTAGTTAATAATGGTGGTGTCAGTCAACGGGCCAATGCTAGAGATACGGCGATCGAGGTGGATCGTGAAATCATGGAGGTGAATTATTTTGGGCCCATGGCGCTGACCAAGGCAGCATTACCGGCCCTGAAAAAAAACTACGGCCAACTTATCGTTATTAGTAGCGTTGCGGGTAAATTTGGTTTCCATTTTCGTTCTGCCTATTCAGCTTCCAAGCATGCTTTGCATGGTTTCTTTGAAAGTTTGGCCTTAGAAGAAAAAGATTCGATTTGCTTGACAATGGTTTGTCCTGGGAAGATCAATACTTCTATTTCCTTCAATGCACTTAATGCGAAAGGTGAAGCTTCGCAAATCATCGATCCCAATCATATCTCGGGTATGTCGGTAGAAAAATGTGTTCGAATAATCCTACGTGCCGCACGTCGAGAAAAATCAGAGGTTTTAATGGGTGGTAAAGAAGTGCTAGCGGTTTACATTAAGCGCTATTTTCCGGCCTTTTTCCGAGCGCTTATGCGAAAGCAAAAACCTTCTTAAAATTATCTATCCAATAGATTTTTTAAGGTGTCTGCATCAATGTCATGCTTTCCATCATATACGACGATTTCAAAACCTAAAGATCTATACTTGTTTATTTCTTTATCTTGAGCAGTAGCATCATAAAATTCATCGTGCTTGCCAATTACAAAGGTTCCATTTTTACTATTGCTAAATGATGATTCCTCAAGGTCAGGTGGAAATATACTGGCCCAAAGGATGAGTTGATCAATGTCTTTTCTTTGTGCATTCCACCGAGCTGCAGTCGCGCCTCCTTGTGAAAATCCCAAAACAAGTAGCTCACTAAATTCATTTTCTGTTTGTAAGAAGTCTACTAGATTATTGAGATATTCATTATTATCAGTAATATTATTAATTCTATTTTCTTTTGTCATCCATGAAGCCCCAACGCGCCCAGATGAACCGTTCAGATAAAAATGATGCATCGCTTCTGGTGCTACAATGTAGTAATTCTCAGGTAGCTGATGGAATTTGCGAATAAAATGTTCCGCTAATTGACCATAACCGTGTAATACGATTAGAAGTTTTGATGTTTTTTTTAAATCGCCGTGCGTAAAATAGCGTTGTGTTTTACTGGTTTTTATCTCAAAGGATTTCGATTCCATTACGCTTAACTTTCTCTTGAATTGGTGCAAAGGTACTTAGAATTTACACCATATAATCTTTAAGATTATCGCCAATTAAAGTATTTTTACAAAATGAAAATTGCAATAATTGGAGGTGGTGCAGCAGGTTTTTTTTCTGCACTATCAATAAAGCAACATTTTCCGAATCATGAAGTCATCATTTTAGAAAAGACTACCAAGGTCTTGGCTAAGGTTAAAATTTCTGGTGGTGGTAGGTGCAACGTAACCAATGACCAACGGAATTCAATTGAACTTTCCAAGTTTTATCCAAGAGGTGAAAATTACCTAAAAAAAGCCTTTGATATTTTTGATGTGGAAGACACTTTTCAGTGGTTTTCACAACGTGGGGTCGATTTGAAGGTTTATCCGGACGGCTGTGTTTTTCCAGTGGCAAACGATTCGCAAGTTATTATTGATTGTTTTATGAGGGAAGCAAGTCGCTTACGCATTAAAATTGAATACCAAGCAGCTGTTCAAGCAATCCGATTGGACCAAGATAAATTTATTCTTGAAACGAGAGAGAAAAACTATCAATTCGACAAGGTGATCATTACTTCGGGAGGGCAACCTAAAAAAAGTGGAATGGATTGGCTAGAAAAATTGGGACATGCCATTGTTGATCCGGTACCTTCTTTATTTACCTTCAATATGCCCGGGAATCCAATTACGGCATTAATGGGCAATGTGGTGGAAAAAGCGGTCGTAAAGGTGGAAGGAACAAAATTAGTGGGTAAAGGGCCATTATTGATTACGCATTGGGGAATGAGCGGTCCAGCCATCTTACTCTTATCAGCTTGGGGTGCTCGCGTATTTCATGAAAAAGAATACCGATTTGCTGTGCTTGTTAATTGGTTAAACGATCAGAAAGAAAATGAGCTGCATGAAGTAATTTCAACTGTAATTGCAACGCAAGGTGGAAAAATGATGGGCAATTTAAATCCTTTTCCAATAAGCAATCGTTTGTGGCATTTTCTTCTTCAGAAATGTGCGCTCAGCTTGGAATTGAGGTGGCAAGATCTAGGCAGTAAAAGCATCAATAAAATAATAAATGTTCTAATTAATGATCGTTACGAAGTTTCTGGTAAAACTACCTTTAAAGAGGAATTTGTAACGGCAGGTGGCATCGCATTGAAAGATGTGGACATTCGTACCATGGAGAGTAAAATAATCCCTGGGCTTCATTTTGCCGGGGAAGTTCTTGATATCGATGGCATAACAGGTGGTTATAATTTTCAAGCTGCTTGGACAACGGGCTTCATCGCGGGAAAAGGAGTAGGGGAATGAGTATTTCTCTAACTATTTTGTGTAAATTATTGTAAATTTACTTCGTGAAAAAATACATTGGTTTTTTCTTGGGATTGTTGATGCTTGTTGTCTTTACTAGAATAAATTAAAAATTATTTAAATGAAGAAATTAGTATTCTCAGCATTTATCATTCTCTTTATGGGATGGACTTATGCGCAAAAAACTATACAAGTGATCGACATAGCTACATACCAACCTGTAGCAAATGTGATTGTCTCAAAAAGTGATAAATCCGCTGTCATTGGAAAAACAAATGAAAAAGGAGAGATTCAATTAAATTTAAAGGAACTCAATTATTTATTCACTCATCCAGATTATCTTTCGATTCTATTTTCAATAGAAGAGATAGAAAGCTCAAATTACAAAGTTTTTGTCAATCAAAACATTAATTCTTTTGAAGAAATTGTGGTTTCAGCAAGCAAATTCGAAGAAAAGAAAAAAGATGTTGCACAAAAAATTCAAGTACTTCGCGCTGCTGAGATTGCTTTTCAAAACCAAAGTTCAACGGCTGATGTTCTAGCGAATTCCGGTAATGTCATGGTGCAAAAAAGTCAGTTGGGTGGAGGTAGTCCAATTATCCGAGGATTTGAAACGAACAAAGTCCTGATGGTAGTGGATGGAATTCGAATGAACAATGCTATTTATCGTGGTGGTCACTTACAGAATATCGTTACGCTAGACAATTCAATCATGGATAGGGTAGAAGTGGTCTTTGGTGCAGGGTCTGTTGTGTATGGTTCTGATGCACTTGGTGGCGTAATGAATTTTACCACCAAGAGTCCCGCGCTCAGTACAACTGATGAATTATTAGTAAAAGCATCGGCTTTCACACGTTATTTTTCTGCCGCAAATGGGTACTCAGGTCATGCGGATGTTTCGGTGGCTTCAAAGCGTTTTGGTTCATTGACATCTTTTACCTATTCAAACTATGGTGATCTTCGTCAAGGTGCCAATAGAAGTCCATATGTAGGGAATTTTGGTTCTAGACCGTGGTATGCGGCAACATTTAATGGTGTCGATTCGATGGTTATGAATGCTGATACTAATGTGCAAGTAGGTTCAGGATACACCCAATATGACGTATTACAAAAATTTACTTTTAAGCAAAATGAGGTCATTACACATAAATTGAATTTTCAATTGTCTAATTCTGGTGATGTTCCTCGTTATGACCGTTTGACCCAAATGAGTGGTGCTAATCCCAAGTTTGCAACATGGTACTATGGTCCACAGAAAAGAATAATGGCGGCTTACACGCTTGATTTTAAAAAGAAAAATAAGTTCTTCGATCAAGGCCGTGTGATTTTAGCGTATCAAGCTATTGAAGAAAGTCGGATAAATCGAAAATTCAACAACGTGTGGGAAAATCACAATATTGAAAAGCTCGATATCTTTACTTTAAATGCTGATTTCGCTAAAAAAATGAATAAGCATGAATTTCGCTATGGTGCGGAAGCATATTTAAACAAAGTAAATTCAACGGCATTTGCTACTAATATTGCTGTTGATACTTCAACGGCAATCGGTACACGCTATCCAGATGGTGGTTCTTCTATGTGGTCCGCGGCCGTATATGCAACGCACACTTGGGAAGTTAGTGATAAATTTATTATCAACGATGGCCTACGTTTTTCCTATGTTGGCTTGAATGCTAATTTTATTGATAAATCGTATTTTCCATTTCCATTTAATAGGATTACCCAAAACAATAGTGCTCTTAATGGGAACTTAGGATTTGTTTACCTTCCAGCAAAAACATGGAGAATTACAGGTAATCTTTCTACCGGATTTAGAGCGCCAAATGTGGATGATTTAAGTAAAGTTTTTGAATCGGTTCCTGGAAGTGTCGTTGTTCCAAATCCTTCGTTAAAAGTGGAATATACGCTTAATGGAGAATTGGGAATTTCAAAGGAAATTTTGCCCGGATTGCGTTTAAATCTGAATGTTTACTATACGCGATTGACAAATGGGTTGATGACACAAAACAGCCAGTTTCAAGGAGCTGATTCTATTATGTATGATGGTCAATTAAGTCAAGTTATGTCAACTGTAAATGCAGGAAAAGCATACATCTATGGTATAGAAGGAGCTATTGCTGGACAATTAAACAAATACATTTCAGTCTTAGGAACGGTGAATTACACAAAGGGTCGCATTGAAACTGACTCAGTGCCTTATCCTTTAGATCATATTCCACCCGTTTTCGGAAAGTTCAGTGTGATTTCTTCTGTTAATCGATTAAGAACTGAATTCTTCGTTAATTATGCTGGATGGAAGCGAGTTGTTGATTACAATATGATTGGCGAGGATAATTTTGCCTATGCAACAGTTGATGGAATGCCTTCGTGGTTTACTTTAAACGCACGTGTATCGTATTCGATCACAAAGGCGATTAGTTTGCAGGTAGCTTGTGAAAATATTTTAGATCAAAATTATCGTCAGTACGCCTCCAACATATCTGCACCAGGCAGGAATTTTATTCTAACGCTTAGAGGAAGTTTTTAATAGAATTGCTTGTCCTTATATTTTATCAATAAGTAAACTAAAAATAAAAAGACTAATGTAATTATTAGAATTCCTTTACGGCTCTAGAACAAAGGGTGCAATTGCTTAATTGTTTCCAATTGCTTGTTGTAATTCCACCGGGTGTTCCGAAATACTTAGACCAAGCATTGTTATTACCGCCTAAAGTTGAGGTCCAATAATCTCTTGATTGAAATCCACCAATAGTCGCTTTTTGCGTATACATCAACTCCAATTCAGCTTGTACAGGAAGTCTCCAACCAGCGCCACCTACCGTATAGGCTTCACACGCTGCCTTTGATTGAGCCCAGTCTAAATGTTGAGCAAAGGTAACTTGATCTGAAAGCGCAGCCACTAAGCCATGTTCTTTTGAAGCGTCAAGTTGGATAACAATTCCACCAAGACAATTCTGACCTAATTCATAGGTTAGCGTTTGATTTTTTTTATTACAGCCTGTCAACGCAAAAAAAGCGCCTAGAAATAGTATACTTATTTTTTTCATGGTTTTTTTATTATTAGTGATAAAATCTACTCAGTCATAGACAAATAATAATTAAAAAAGGTTGCTTTTGATAAAGGTAATACATTACCGTAAGTATGCTTAAAAAATACTTTTAACAGGAATGAATTTCATTCTTACGTTTATAGTAATCTCGCAATTTAACTTCAAACACTCAAAAGGAGCTATTTGTTATTTTAAAAATTGAATAGAAAGTGGGTAATTATAAATTTCTTTATTATTCGCTTTTACTGCACCCATTATAACAAATACAAACCACATGATGCACAAAGCTATTAAAGCAAAAATACCAACGATTAGAAGTATTAGAATACTGCTTACTATAATATAAATAAAAAAAGAAATCATCCAATTAAGAATATTTTTCCCATGTTGGTCAATAAGTGGAGATTTATCTTTGTTTGTTGTCCACATGATGATTGGTAATATAATGCCAGCCATTGGAACGATCATCCCTGCAAATTGAGAGAGGTGCATCAGCATGCAAAAAGAGTGTATTTCCATATTCCAGGGACGGAAATTAGGGTCATTGTCTAATGTTTCAGGTAGGTTCATTAAGAGTTAGTTAATTTAGTTCAATACCAAATTATGAATTTAAATTGGTACATTAAAGAAATACTATTAATTTCATAAAAATTATAATCACTATGGAATTTCTTAAATCAAATTTTAAAAGCATAATCATTACTTTTTCAGTAATTATTACAGGGTATATTTTAGGACATTCATACCTTTCAAAGGGGAAGGCCGATCCAACCATTAGTGTTACTGGTTTGGGTGAAACTACATTTGATTCTGATTTAATTGTTTGGCGTGCTGATTTTTCGCGTAAGAATTTGTCATTAAAAGACGCATACGCTGAATTAAATAGCGACTTAAAGAAAGTAAAAGAATACTTGGGCAAAAAAGGAATAGACGCGAAGGATATTGTTATTGAGGCGGCATCTATTCAAAAAGAATATTCATATGAATACGATGAAAATGGAGGCATAAGAAGTTCCTTATTTAGTGGATATAATCTAACGCAAAGTATGATTATCCAATCAAAAAATGTCGATCTTGTTGAGAAAACATCGCGCGAAGTTTCTGAGTTAATTGATGCAGGTATTGAATTAAATTCAAATGCCCCGGAGTATTATTACACAAAACTAGCTGCTTTAAAATTATCAATGATTGAGCAAGCAACTAAGGATGCCTACAATCGCGCTATGAAAATTGCTGAGAATGGAGGTGGTAGTTTAGGTAATATGAAAAGTGCTGATATGGGTGTTTTTCAGATTACAGCCGAAAATTCTTCGGAAGATTTTGAATGGGGAGGTAGCTTTAATACGTCTTCAAAACGTAAAACGGCTAATATCACGATGCGATTGAAGTACGAGATTGATTAAGTAAGCCAATCTTAATCTTTCTTTATTTGTTGGTAGCGTAGATTCCTTTTTGAGGAAGATAAAAGAACCTATAGAGAGTTTCTTGTTTATTTTCGGCAGTGATTGTCGGCTCGTAAATGAATAAATCTGCTTTTTTTGGAATAGCGCCTATTCGACCTTTTGAAATGACAATATCTTTCGCTTCGCTGTAGCTTCCTGTTTCGTAATTAAAAATAAATGATTCTTGATTAGGCGTTCCTAGGCCATCAAAAATTTTCCATTGGAAAATTCTTCGAGGCGAATGATTGTTAACAGTATAATAATCTTTATAACTCGAATTGCGAATTCTAAAATCAATGAGTATGTCTTTGAAGGATGATGAACTGATATTTTCAAAACTAACCTTAAGGGGAAGCATTGGGGAAGAAGGAATGGCTAGGGGAGGAGAAATTAAGTTTAAGGCACCGTCAAAGTAAAAAATGTAATTATAGTTACCCATAAAGCCAAGTTCTGCTCGTTTTGCAGAATTATTCGATTTTACAGCCTCATCCATGGCATATTGATAACGATTAACCAAAATAATAGCATCTTGTTTATCATCACCATCTAAATTTTCTTTGTGAATACTTAAGGTGTATTTTTCAGTGGCAGGTATACGCAATGCGGCTTCTATGTGTCGTTTAGCGTACGTATTTAGATCTGAATGATCTGTCGGTAATTCTTCAATGGAAACTTCTTTTCGTTCTTTTTGCTCTTGACATGATGAGGTAAGTATCACAAAAAAAAACAATAGTACAAGGCTTAATGTTGAAAAAATAGAATTAATCATACGTCAATCGTTCGTTGTTTGATGAGTTTGAGTGCAAATGCCAATTGAGCTTCTCTCGATAAATTGGAATTATCAAGTTCAATGGCGTCATCAGCCTTTTTTAAGGGACTTATTTCTCTAGTAGTATCTATGAAATCACGTTCCTCTAAGTTTGCTTTGATGGCCGCTAAGGTAATAGTTGAATCTTTTAAAACGAGTTCTTTATAGCGCCTTTCTGCTCTGATAGTTGGATCTGCTGTAACAAAGAACTTGATGTCAGCAAAAGGGAAAACAACGGTTCCTATGTCCCTACCATCCATAATAATACCGCCAAATTCACCAAGCTGTTGCTGTGTCTTTACCAGTTTACTGCGGACTTCTTTCAAAACGGCTATTTTAGAAACTATTGCAGCTACTTCAGGTTTCCTAATTTCATTTGATATTGTAATGCCATTTAGAAGTAGGTCGCTTTCAAATTTTTCAGGATTATATTCGAAAGTCAGGGTAATTTCATCTAATCGTTCAATTAAGCTTACTGTATCGGGTTCTCCATTGGCAAAAAGATTATGTTGAAGAACGTAATAGGCAATTCCTCTATACATAGCGCCAGAATCGACAAAAATGTAGTTTAACTCTTTCGCTAAATCCTTGGCTAAGGTACTTTTTCCACAGGATGAAAATCCGTCAATAGCTATGGTGAGTTTTTTCAATGGTTTAGTTTGATGTTCAAAAATAGGAATTTCAATCGATTTTGTTGATTAGTTGATGTTTAAGTCTTTTTGTTCTTTAATTTATCTCTTAAAAATAGACCTGTCGAGTTATCTTTTAGTTCGCTTATTGCTTCTGGAACCCCTGAAAAAAGTAAATTCCCACCATTTTCACCTCCTTCCGGACCCAAATCAATAATCCAATCAGCACATTTCATTACTTCCACATTATGCTCTATCACAAAGATGGAATTCCCTTTGTTAATTAATGCGTTAAAGGCAATAATGAGTTTTTCGATATCATGAAAATGTAAGCCTGTTGTTGGTTCATCGAAAATAAAGAGGGTGTCAATAGTTGAACCTTTAGAAAGAAATGACGCTAATTTAATGCGTTGTGCTTCTCCGCCACTCATGGTACTTGATGATTGACCAACTTTCAAATAGCCTAGTCCAACGTCGATTAATGGTTTTATTTTTTCTGTGATTTTCTGTTCTGTTCTTTCGTTTGATGCTGCAAAAAAGGAATACGCATCGGTTAAATTCATGGCGAGCAGTTCGTGAATGTTTATTCCTCGATAATTAACTTCAAGGGTCTCTGCTTTATACCGTTTTCCCTTGCACGTATTACACGATAGTTCAACATCGGCCATAAACTGCATGCCCACAGTAATTGTTCCTTCTCCTTCACACATTTCACAGCGACCTCCTTCTACGTTAAAACTGAAAAATCCTGGTTTGTATCCGCGCATTTTAGCTAAGGGTTGTCGTGCAAAAAGTTCACGGATATCATCAAAGGCCTTCACGTAGGTGATGGGATTGCTACGAGATGACTTTCCAATAGGATTCTGGTCGATGAATTCAACGTTTTTTATTAAATTGAGATCGCCACTAAGGGTGTCATATCCAATATTTAGTTCGCTTGTTAATCCCAAATGGGTTCGAATAGCGGGGTATACAATTTCTTTTATCAAGGTAGATTTACCTGAGCCTGAAACACCTGAAATACACACTAAGGAATGCAAAGGTAAAGTAACATGGATGTTTTTAAGGTTGTTTTTCCTTGCACCGGCAATCATTATTTTTTTAGTTGTATTTCTTCTTTTCTGTGGTAATGGAATGGCAATTTTCTGGGTTAAATAATCGGCAGTTAAGCTATTTTTTGCTTTGTGAAGGTCTTTGTATGTACCATGATAAACTACCTCTCCACCATATTGACCTGCTAATGGCCCGATGTCAATCACTGAATCTGCCGCTTTCATGATTTCTTCGTCATGTTCAACAACCAAAACGGTATTCCCAAGATTTTTTAGGTGCTGTAATACCGAAATCAATCGTTGTGTATCCTGAGGATGAAGTCCGATAGATGGTTCATCTAACACATAAATAGAACCAACTAAGCTACTGCCTAATGCTGTTGCTAAGTTAATTCGTTGAGATTCTCCACCGGAAAGGGTGTTGGCTGCTCTATTAAGGGTTAAATATCCTAATCCAACATCTTTTAGAAAGCGAAGCCGTTGAATTATTTCGGGTAAGATGCGTTTGCTAATTTCTTTTTCAGTAACACTTAATTCAAGTTGATTGAAAAAATCAAGGCATTGAATTATGGGAAGCAGCACAATATCTTGAATGGAATACTGATTTATTTTTACATAATTCGCATCGCCTCTTAACCTAGTTCCTTTACATTCTGGGCATTCAGTTTGACCTCTATACCGTGAAAGCATAACGCGATATTGAATTTTATAGGTCTGACTTTCAAGGAATTTAAAGAATTTATTTAAACCCATAAAGTAGCTATTTCCCTCCCATAATATATCGATTTCCTCAGCACTTAACTCGCTAATTGGGCGATGAATGGGGAAGTTAAATTTTTTCGCATTGTACACAAGTTGGTTTAGGTATTCGCCCATGATTTCACCTTTCCATGGTGCAATTGCCCCTTCGTAAACGCTTAGTTGTTTGTTTGGCAAAACTAAATTTTGGTCAATTCCTAGCACTCTACCATATCCTTCGCATGTTTTACAAGCACCAAATGGGTTGTTAAAGGTAAAAAAGTGAACGCTAGGTTCTTGAAATGTCATTTCGTCGAGTTCAAATAAATTAGTAAACCACGTAACATTTCCTTGTTCAATATCCAAAAGTCCACAAGCGCCTTTGCCTTCGCTAAATGCAATTTGAATTGAATCGATATAGCGAGCATCGTTTTCGTCGCTTTCTTTTTTTACAACAATTCGATCAATCACTAATAGTGCGGTATTTAGAGAAGTTTCGCTGGAATTTAGTTCATCTAAATTTATAATTTTATTGTTTATATAAATTCGTTTAAATCCTTGTTCTATAAGTAATTGAATTTTTTTATCTACACTTACGCTGGCTGAGTTATGTATCGGACAAACTACTGCCATTTTTTGTGAATCAGGAAATTCTTTCAGGGCTTTAAGAACGTCTTGAGGCACGTGTTTTTTGACTATTTCACCTGATTTTGGGGAGATGGTAACGCCAATTCGGGCAAATAAAAGTTTGAGGTAATCATAAATTTCGGTGCTTGTACCAACAGTAGATCTTGGATTATTCGTAATTACTTTTTGTTGTATAGCAATACTTGGGGCAATGCCTTTGATGTAATCTGTTTCTGGTTTATTTAGTTTTCCGAGAAATTGCCTTGCATAGGAAGACATGCTCTCGATGAATCGTCGCTGACCTTCGGCAAAAATGGTGTCAAAAGCTAAGGATGATTTTCCTGATCCTGAAACTCCTGTAATAACCGTTAGCTCGCCATGATTTATACTTACGTCGATATTCTTTAAGTTATTTACACGTGCACCTTTAATTACGATTTTACTTTTCACGGGTGTAAAGGTAATCTATGCCGATAAAATGGGACAACAATCTTATTTTTTTTTACTTTTAGCTTTCTTAAAAGGTACAAGATGGATTTTAGGTCATTATTTCGTAAAAAATCGGCTACAGTTTCGGCTCATGATGTAGGCGATGGCCACGGTCAAGGCCTTAGTAAAGTATTGACTGTTCGTGATCTTACGTTCTTTGGTGTTGCTGCCATTATTGGAGGTGGAACATTTAGCGCCATTGGGAATGCCTGTTTCTCTGGAGGACCAGGTGTAGTTTTGTTGTATGTTATTTGTGCTATTGCTTGTGGATTTACTGCAATGTGCTATGCAGAATTTGCTGCTCGAGTGCCGGTATCTGGAAGCGCTTATACCTATGCTTATGTTTCCTTTGGTGAATTGTTTGCGTGGATTATTGGATGGGCATTACTCATGGAGTATTCTATTGGAAATATTTATATTGCTTTTTCGTGGAGTGGATATTTTACCAATTTACTTCATGGTTTCGGTGTTGACCTACCCACATGGTTAACCATTAACTATAGAGCTGCGCATGATGCTTTCACTTCCACCAAAATTGGAACTGAAGGATTTTCAGCATGGAATTCAGCACCACAATTAGGTGGCCTGCGAATTATTTTTGATTTGCCCGGAATCATGATTAATGTATTAATTACGTGGCTTGTTTTCGTTGGAACAAAAGAATCGCGAAACATCAGCAATATTATGGTTATGATTAAACTCCTTGTCGTAATATTGGTCATTGTAGTAGGGTTTTTCTATATCGATATTGATAATTGGACACCATTTTTACCAAATGGTTTTGGTGGCGTAATGGCTGGGGTATCTGCTGTCTTTTTTGCCTACATTGGATTTGATGCTGTTTCAACCCTTGCCGAAGAGGCAAAGAATCCGCAGCGAGATCTTCCGCGTGGAATGATCTATTCGCTCGTAATTTGCACGGTAGCCTATATTTTACTAGCGCTTGTTCTAACTGGAATGGTTTCGTACAAAGATTTAGGTGTTTCTGATCCTTTGGCGGAAATCTTTCAGTTAAAAGGAGTAAAATGGATGCTGTACATTGTTTCTGTTGCCGCCGTTGTTGCAATGACTAGCGTTATGCTTGTTTTCCAAATGGGACAGCCACGTATTTGGATGACCATGAGTCGCGATGGATTATTACCAAAGAAATTTTCTAAGATTCATCCAAAATATAAGACCCCTGGTTTTGCCACAATTGTAACAGGATTTGTTGTAGGAGTTCCGATGTTATTCACCGATGAAAATTTCATACTTGATTTCACAAGCATAGGAACATTATTTGCATTTGTTCTGGTATGTGGAGGTGTCCTCATGCTCCCATCTCAAAAAGGTACGCCGGAAGGAGAGCCAACGAAAGGTCGTTTTCGCCTTCCATACATCAATGCGAAGTATATTTTTCCAGGAATTATCATTTCTACATTCACGTTTTTAATTATTCAGTTTCCAACATTTTTTACAGAAACTATTTTCTTGAAAGGCGAAAACTATGCTCAGAGTATTCCTATGAATTGCTTCTTTGTCATTTGTTTGGTCATGACTGTTCTTTCATTTCTTAAAAATCTTTCCTTAATTCCTGTGCTCGGTTTAGTGTCATGCTGCTATCTGCTCACAGGAATGGCCGCAAACAATTGGAAATGGTTCTTCATCTGGTTTGCCATCGGCCTGGTAGTGTATTTCCTTTATGGACACAAGAACAGTAGACTAGGGACTCTATTAAAATAATAATAATAAGTGTTTGATAATCAATAAATTGATTACATTTGATTGTCTTAAAACTAATTTAGGACTCAATAAATTTAAAATTATAATAAATCCTAAAATAAATAATTATGCAGAATAAGCGTCGTAATGTGGTAATTGGAATTCTTATTGGAAGTATCTTTTTTTACTCTTTTTATCTAAAGGAAAGACTGGCATTTAATAAAGCAAAGGAGTCAAAAACTTTAACAAGTATGCAATCATATTTTCTTGACTATCCAAGTGGTCGTTATGTGAAAGAATTAGAAATTATTGAAGAAAAAATGGCATTTGATAATGTTATAAAGAATCCTACTGAGTTCAATTTTCGGCAATATTATAATTTATGTGACGGAGGACGAAGAATGGAATATGTTAGGTTTGAGGAAGTAAAACAATCATCGAATGTAGCTATTGTCCGATCTTTTATAACGGAATATCCAACTTCAAAATACTTAGCTCAATCAAAACAAAAGTTAAACGATTTGTGGACAGCAGAATTTACTATTTACGAGACTTCAGTTAAAAATGCGGGTCATAAAGTAGATGGAAAATCGGTCGTTTTTTTTCGTGACTTGTTAAACTACATGCGTTCAAAAGATTTATCGACTATTTATATAGATTTTGATCGTAAAATCGAGTTGAAAGATTACTATGAATACTCTGCTAAGGCAAAAGAAATAGCGATGTTGGCATACGGCGAACAACACTCTTTTGAGTACCTTTTGAGTTTGAAAACTAATTTTTCAGAGGGTAATTTAGACTTATTGGAAGAAGAAGTAGTGCAAGAGATGAAGTCAGTTTTGTTTGGGATTTTTAGTAATGATTTTTTTGGAATTGAAATGGTTAACGAGAATACCAAACTTGGTCCAAATGACCTAGTGATTTTAATTTCTTATAATATAGAAAATCAAGAAGATAATTATCAGGGTACGAAATATCCAAACCTATGGGAATATACAGAAAATCATATTTTTAAAAACTGGGTTATTGGTATAGATGCAAATTTCAACTTTGCCTTTAACATTAGGAATATAAATAAATCGTATGAATTTAAATACAAAGGTAGTCCTGGAGATAATGTTCAAGGTATTGCTGATATGGGTGAAGGTTATCGCATTATGGTGCGGAATACCTTTTCTGATTTTATAAAAAACATCAGTCGTAATTTTGGATTAACCCAGAAACCAGAGGAGGCGGAATAGTCTATTCTTTTTCTAAGGCATTTAACCTTTTTTCTAAGGCGTTAATTCGCTCTTCTTGTTCTTTTATTATGGATAACAAATAAACGGGCAAACGGTCGTAATAGACAGAATAAGGGACCATTTTAGATGGATCATTGATCTCTACGCCATTGGCGTCTGTTTGAGGGATCCCTGTATTTCCAACCCATTGTCGTTCGGGACCTAAAATAACAAGTTCAGGCATTACCTCAGCAACCTCCTCAGCGATTAAGCCAATTTCTTGATCACCACCGAGTGCGGGCTTTAAATTGTATATAACTGGACGAAGCGCAAACACCTTCTTTTTGTCGTATTGTAAATCGCGGATGTTGTCTTTTACAAATTTAGTAGATGATTGAGGTCTCAATTCACCAGCGGAAGTGCGTACCAATACTGTCCCAGTACCTGTTGTAGAACTATTTTGTACAAAGCGACCATTAGTTTCTATATTACCTGATGTCAATATACCACCGGTAACCGGAGTTGAGGTTGTCCCTATGCGCAATCCGCTCGTAACATACGCTTGACCATCTACTTGAAAATCGTAACTTGTGCTTGTTGTGCCCCCAACACGTAATTTTCCAGCGAAATTTGATGTTGTTGTTGTACCATCAACCAATATGCCCCCATTTCCAACATTCAAATCGTACGACGATGATGGAGATGTATTTCCGATTCCTACCTTTCCAGTACTCGTAACCACCAAGGCATTTGTACATTCATAGGTGCCGCTTCCATCACCTCTAATGGTGTAATTCGTATTAAATGTGGTACCGCAATTTACGGTCATTCCACCTCCAGCAGGACCTTGAACGCCTTGAGGTCCTTGCGGACCAGGATTTCCTGGGGTACCGCTAACACCAGCTGGTCCAACCAGTGAAACCCCATTTGACCAAACTCCATTCGCTTTCGGTCCAAATAATTCATTGCTTGCCGTATTGATATAAAAATCACCATCCACACCAGTACTGAGTGAAGGTACAGAAGTTCCATTTAAGACTGCCGTTCCATTTGTGCCTGCGGGACCTGTTAAGCCAATCGGACCTGTTGCGCCAGGTAATCCTGCGTTTCCTGTAGGGCCTGCTGGGCCCGTTAAACCTATCGGACCTACTGAACCTGTTGCTCCTGCTATTCCTGAAGGGCCCGCCGGTCCGATAAGCAACACACTTGTTGTCCAAACTCCATTTGCTTTTGGTCCATATAACTCGTTACTGGCCGTATTGATATAAAAATCTCCATCCACACCCGTATTTATGCTTGGTGCAGAAGTTCCATTCAAGACTGCTGTTCCGTTAGTTCCAGCTGGACCTGTTAATCCCGTGGGACCTTGAGGACCAGTTGGCCCTGCTGGGCCTCCTGAAGGACCTGTTGCACCCGTTGGTCCTGCTGGACCTGTTAATCCTTGAATACCTTGTGGGCCCGCTATACCTTGTGCTCCTGCCGGACCAGCAACTCCAGTCGCTCCCGTTGGGCCAGCAGGACCCGATGGGCCTGTTAAACCGATCAAACCTTGCGCACCTGCCGGACCCGCAACTCCAGTTGCGCCCGTTGGGCCAGCCGGACCCGCAGGACCTGTTAAACCGATCAAACCTTGTGCACCTGCCGGACCTGCAACTCCTGTAGCACCCGTTGGGCCAGCCGGACCCGCAGGACCTGTTAAACCGATCAAACCTTGTGCACCTGCCGGACCTGCAACTCCTGTAGCACCCGTTGGGCCTTTAATATTTCCTGTTAATATCCAAGTCGTTGCTGACGACTTATAATATACATTTCCAATAATCATGTCTAGATAGAAATCTCCCAGCACCCCTAAATTGTTGGCAGGTAAGACATTCCCATATCGCCATTGATTGAGTTGATTCCCTGCATTTTTAGCATAAAGCGCATAGGGTACGCTCATTAATTGCTGCGAACCGTAGTCTAAATAAGTTGTCCCATTGCTGAAGTTCACTCCAAGACTTACGAAATAAGGACCAGCAGTCCAATTAATAGTCGAAAAGTTACCACCAAGTAGCGTTCCTTGTCCAATGACTAAATTCACAAGACCTTGTGCTGAAGTGGTAACGCTATGTCTTTCCTGAAAAACAATCGTTCCAGAGGCGCTAGTTTGTTTAACTTGTATTCGTAAGGCGATGGTTGAATTAGCGATTAGCGATCCGGAAAGATTACGGATGACCGCTTGATAATTTATTCCATCAGGTGCTTGCGCATTTACTTGAAAAGAGTAAAACAAAATGAATGAAAAGGAGAAAATCCTAAAAATGTTTGATTTAAGCATAAGTCGAATATTAGTAAAAATTAATTTGCAATTTTTATGATTTTGGTTTGTTGTAGGAAAGCACCGCTTTCATTGTAAAAGTTAAGAAAGTATTGTCCGGGGGCAAGAGTAGTTTCAAAATCCATATCGTGCCGAGCATCAATCATAAGCTCTTCTTGAATTAATTTCCCGTTTTGATCAATTAGTTGAATTTTAGTAAGGCCTTTTTGTTCCTCCGCACCTTCAATAATGGTATAATTTGAAAATGGATTCGGATAAATTAAAAATGTTGGGTCTGCTATCATCATTGCTGTTGTATTAGGAGATATTGGAACAAGTTGATCTGGTTGCTGGAAGCCATTATGGATCCTTCGTGTACCGGCATTTGACCAATTTACAATTGTTTCGCCGATTGTAAAAGATACAGTGTTTGTGCTTCCTATCGTTTGGCATTTAGCAACCTTTCCTGCACTTGCGAAAACTTTTCTTTCTGGTCCTTGTCCAAAAACAGTACTGCTTAGGCAGAAAAAGAAGAAAAGAAAATGGATTAAATTTTTCATAATGAAGCTTTTGCTTCTCTAAAGATATCAATATTCTAACAAAAAATTGTTTAATGTGATTTATTTTCATTTTATTTAAGATTCACTATTGTCCTGTAAAAATCAAGTCGCTGATTATTCCTCTGCGCCTTGGTGCATCGCTACACTTTTGAAATAAGAGTTGGGTAAGGGGCATCTCGACTCCGCTCAATTCCCCTTGAGTCCAAAGATACGGCTAATCGAAACGCTCAATTCTTAGGCAGATCCTTAGCAATTTTACAATCATAACCTCAAAACCTTAGTAATTATCATTAAATTTGTATGTTAATAATACAGTAAACAATGTTTGAAAATTTAACCGATAAATTCGAGCGTGCTTTTAAGGTGCTCAAGGGTCAGGGCCAAATCACTGAAATTAATGTTGCTGAATCGTTAAAGGAGGTCCGAAGGGCACTTTTGGATGCAGATGTTAATTTTAATACCGCTAAAAATTTCACGAACGCTGTTAAGGATAAAGCGCTTGGCAGGGATGTACTTACATCAGTCTCTCCGGGTCAATTAATGGTTAAAATCTGCCACGAAGAATTAAAAGAATTAATGGGAGGCAATGAGGTCGATATTAATTTAAAGGCAAATCCAGCCATTATTTTAATGTCGGGGCTTCAGGGATCCGGAAAAACTACCTTTTCGGGAAAATTAGGAAATTACCTTAAAAATAAAAAAAATAAGTCGGTACTACTTGTTGCATGTGATGTTTACCGACCTGCTGCGATAGATCAATTGCATGTGCTTGGAGATCAGTTGGGAATTGAGGTATATTCTAACAAGGAAGAAAAAGACCCTGTTAAAATTGCTACAAGTGCTGTTCAATACGCAAAAAGCAAGAGTTTTAATGTTGTCATTGTCGATACTGCTGGTCGTTTGGCCATTGATGAGCTTATGATGGATGAAATTGCCCGTGTAAAAGGCGCCATAAATCCTAGTGAAACATTATTTGTTGTTGATGCCATGACGGGCCAAGATGCTGTAAATACCGCAAAAGCCTTTAATGATAAAATAAATTTTGACGGCGTTATCCTTACAAAATTAGACGGTGATACACGAGGTGGTGCTGCTTTAACGATAAAATCGGTCGTTAATAAGCCCATTAAGTTTGTTGGTACGGGTGAAAAAATGGATGCCCTAGATGTTTTCTATCCTTCGCGAATGGCCGACAGAATTTTGGGCATGGGCGATGTGGTATCATTGGTAGAACGCGCACAAGAAAACTATGACGAGGAGGAGGCACGTAAGCTTCAGAAGAAAATCATGAAAGATCAATTTGATTTTAACGATTTTTTAGCGCAATTGAATCAAATTAAAAAAATGGGAAATGTCAAGGATTTGATGGGCATGATTCCAGGAATGGGAAAAGCTGTGAAGGATGTAGATGTCCCCGATGATGCCTTTAAAGGTGTTGAGGCCATTATACTTTCCATGACGCCCAAAGAAAGATCAACTCCAGGACTGCTTAACACCTCTCGAAAAGCACGAATTGCTAAGGGAAGTGGCACGAATATTATAGAGGTTAATAAATTGATGAAGCAATTTGATGAAATGAAAAAAATGATGAAAATGATGAGTAACCCTCGTGCAATGGCCTCTATGATGAGTCAAATGAAAAATATGAAGGGAGGAGCACCCAATTAATAGCATGGATAATAATTCCTTGTATCCTGAAAAACCAATCTTAGAAAATGAGGAGGTTAAAAATAATTGGGGACTAACTGTTTTTTCCTTAGTGATATTTATACTTTCTTTACTCTTAGTTTTTTCTGAAAAGTTTATATTTATTGCCTTTCTTATCTTGGTCCTTTTTATTCATGAAATGGGGCATTTGTTATTTATGAAGTTCTTTAAATATGAAAATGTGCGCATGTTGTTTATTCCTCTTATGGGCGCATTCGTACAAGGTTCGAAGCCAAAATATTCTCAGCGAGAAAGTTTATTGGTCGTTTTTTTTGGCCCTTTGCCTGGATTACTCTTAGGATGGTTTGTATTTTTTTTAGCGTGTGCTTATAAAAATGATTCATTGCTCACATTGGGTTTTATTTTTATATTTTTAAATACCATTAATTTGTTACCCTTAGATCCCTTAGATGGAGGTCAATTGTTTAAGTTGTTAGTACACCGACAACGTGATTTATTCTTAATGATTTTCGCCTTAGTATCGTCTATGCTAATGATTGCTGTTGGTTTCTTAGTAGGTGATTATTTAATTATTATTTTCGGTTTTATAATGGGTATTCGAGTTCGGGGTATGCAAAGAAATCATGTCGTGCGTTCCAAACTTGATGACTTAGAGGTCAACTATCGATGTACGTATGAGGAACTCAGTAATCGGGATTATTCTTTAATTAAGTCTGTGCTTATTGATAATTCTACAACGCTTAAGAAATACATAGAAATGTCTGACGAAGACATCGATCCAATTATTGCGCCTAAAGTAAGTGCTATGTTAATCGCACCGATAAAAAAGGATGCATCTTTATTCTTTAAAATTATATTAATTTTCCTTTGGATTATTTCATTTATTGTTCCGTTTATTATTTATTTAAGCTATGATATAAGCTCCTTTAACTGGGTATTTTGAAAAACTATAAAAAGAAATTTTACGTATTATTGGCTTGTTTTTTTATTTGTTCATTCAAATTATTTGGGCAATGTGACCGTGTTTTAATTCAAGGTCAAGTGGTTGATTCATTGTTTCCACAAGGTTTTTACAACTTAATGGTTATTAATAAAACAAATGGCAGGGGAGTTTTTGGACAGCCTGACGGTCATTTTTCTGTGGTGGCATCGCCAAATGATATCATTGCTTTATCCACTAAATATTACCCGATTTATCAATTTGTTGCTTATCCAGATTCTAATTGCCAATGCCAAATTTTAGCCTATATCGAGCGTATTCCGCAAGAATTTACGGAGGTTATTATCCGCCCTCTAAAATCATTACAACAGATAAAGGAGGAAAGAGCAGCGCTAGCATTACGTGAAACTAAATTAGTATCGGGTATCAATGTTCTAGAAAGTCCCATCACTGCTATTTACCAGGCTTTTTCCAAAAAAGAGCAAAATAAAAAATGGATCGCAGCACAGGAATATAAAGATGATCAGCGTAAAGTGGTGAAAGAGTTATTGAGATTGTATGTTTCATTTGATATAATAAATCTTTCCGAGGATGAATTTGACGATTTTATTTCGTTTATGAACCTTGATACTGACTTTTTGAAAACGGCAACAGAGATGGAATTAATCTTATTTATTAAGGATAAATATGATCATTTTCAAAGGTTTAACCTTCAAGATGAATAGCTTTAGCCAGTTTTAAAAGGATGCTATTCCAATTATAGTTCTCGCTAACAAAGAGTTTAGCATTTTCTTGAATTTTGTGATAAAGGACGGGATCTGAAAGTAAGCTTTCAATACCAAAAATCATTTCTTGCTTGGTATCTGCCACCAAAATGGATTCAAGGTGCTTCGCATTTATAGCGTTGTTGGCTAGGGTAGTGGTGATGCAAGGAACACCCAAGGCCATGGCTTCCAAAATTTTATTTTGCATACCTGTACCAATTTTCATCGGTGCGATTAATACTTTTCCTTTAAGATACGATGTTCGAATGTCTTCAACCCAACCTGTAATCGAAGCATTAGGGGTGTTTTCAATTTGCTTCAGCAAACGATTTGATGGATTTGCCCCCGAAATCAATAAGCTTAACGTTGGTAATGCGGGTAAGATTTCCTTTAAAAGGTAATTGATAGCATCAATGTTTGGGGCGTAATTTAAATTGCCAATGAAAACAAGGTCGTATTTGGTGTCTACGGATTCGGCTTCAAAGTAATAACAATCGATCCCATTTGGTACGATGAGCATCTTTTTTTGATCGGGATGAGAAATATATGCCTGGTCTTGTTTACTGATGATAGTCTGAAATTCAAAATAATTAAAAACGCGCCGCTCATACTCTTTTAAGCGATTGGTCTCAAGTCTAAACAAGAATTTCAAGTACCATGGTGCTTTACCTATCCTTCTGTCCATTCCAATTGAAAGGGCGTCCATGTAGTCGATTGTTTTTGGACAATCATGATAGTTTTTTACGTATTCAGCAGAACGTATTAATTGACAAATGATGTGATCTGGCGCTATGGTCTGTAAAAGCGTTTTGACTTTATTTTGTTGTTTAATCGATGTAAAATAATTTACTTGTAAAGGTTTGCTATTGAATAATCCAATGATGATGCGGCAATAGATGCCAATTTTTGAGAGTTTAAGAACATGAATTTCTTTCGTTATACCCTCGATATGACTTTGTGCTTGTTTCGAAATAGTTTCTTCCGTTAAACTGATTAAATAAATATCATAGTGTTCATGCAGCGATTTAATAAAATAATACGTGCGAAGTTTGTCTCCTTTCTCTATTGGGAAGGGAAACCGAGTTGACATGATGACCAGTTTTTTCCTAGTCATAGTAAAATGTCTTTTAATTTTTTGACTACCACTTCTTGTGAAAATTGTTCTTGTAATAGATCACGCATTAAGCCTTGATTATGTTCGATATGTATTGGCTTGGATAGTAATTCCTTGAGTAACATAATGGCTGTTTCTTTTGTTTCAAAGCAGGTGAATTCAGAAGGGAAGCCAATTCCTTCAGCCGACTTTTTACTTAAAACCATAGGAACTCCGGCATTCATCGCTTCCAATACTTTTATTTTTATGCCACTTCCAGAAAATATTGGCGAAACAAATATACCATGAGTTTTTATAAATAATGCGGCATCATTCACAGGTCCGTGAATGACGATTCCATCAGAAACAAGATTAGCTAATGCTTCTTTTGATTCAAAGCCAGCAATGTGTAAGGTAAGCAATGGATAGTCTATTTTTAGGATAGGAAATACCTTATTGATAAACCAGCTCATTCCTTCAATATTTGGAAACCAACCAAAATTACCGATAAAACAGATTTGATTTTGAGCGATCACATCGACTGTTTTTATGGGGAGCATCGATACGGGAATTATTTCCACTTGATGAGTTGTTTCGAGCTTAAAAAAATCATAGTCTACACTAGAAATGGCGGCAATGTAATCAAGTTCCTGAAGTAATTTTTTCTCGTACTTACTTACTTTATTTGCCAAGCTAAATAGGAATTGGCGTTTCAACCAATTGTTAGTTGTTGCAGCTCGGTCTAACCAGATTTGATGTTCGACATTATGACTTCTATAAATTATTTTCGCCTTTGATTTGGACTTGATTTCATCAAGGAATACGCTTGCATATAGGCCATCTAAAATAATATAATCGTATTCTTTTTGCGCAAGTAATGCGTTTATTTTTTGGAGAAAGTTAGTTTGCTTATACCTTTTCAAATTGTAGGGAAGTTTTGAAAATAGGCTAGCTAAAAATGAAAGTATAGATAATTTTGTGTTGACTTCTACTGCATAAATAGTAATGGAATCGCCTAGATCGTTTTGAGCAGCATCGCTATCCATGGGATGTTTAAGGGTAGTAATTGCAAGGTAATCTATTTCGCCATGGACAGTTTCTCTTACATCTTTTAAAAAACGGTTTATCGCAAAGCTCCCGCCGTCAATTATGGGAAATGCGGGCTTTTGACTAATGTATAGAACCTGCATTTCGTTTCTTTTTTTTAATTAGTTTTCCCCAAAATTCACGACTAAAAATGGGGGAGTCGTCGGCTGCGGCCTTGGTAATAAATATGGCTATTGGCGTGAAGAAAATACCAGCGATCCACATTCCAAACCAGGGCGAAACGACATAGGTGTCTGCCAGATTTTCACCGATGCTAATGAGTATGAAATAAATCATAAAAATCACTGCTGCAATTACGACAGGTGCTCCAAATCCCCCTTTTCGAATAATTGCTCCTAGTGGTGCGCCAATGAAAAAGAGTACAATAATGGCATACGTTAAGGCAAACTTTCGATGGAATTCAATCCAATATTGATCTTCTTCTCTTTCGATAGTTTTCATAAAATCTTGTTGAGACTGGATGTTTTGATTTAATCGCCTTAGCTTTGAAATGGCATCATTTAGTGCGATTATTTTTTCGTTTTTATCGATTTCTTGCCATGTTTTAACGGTCGCTTTTTGCTCCATATTCTTCATGTTCAAATTTTCAGTAGTGTTTACTTTAAAGAAATAGGCCGAATTATTCATGATTCCGTCTACAAAAGATGCTTTAATCTTCGTTCGTTTATTCTTTAGTGAATCGGTTGCGGCATTTATTTGAAAGACATTCAACATTTCGAATTTATCCGTAAAAATATCTTCTTCGCTTCTATTTAAGGTAAATCCTGTTACATTCATCTTATAGCTTGCTCTCTCGAATGTAGTTGCACGCGATGGATGGGTACTTTTCAACTGGGGGTCTTGTTTCCCATCCGCAAGATAAATCGGGCTTTGAATATCTAGTTCTTCGAAAATAGTACCATGCTTCAAATCAAAAAATAAGTAGCGCCCATTTTTTGAACGGTATAATCGTGCTTCTTTTGCTTTAACGGTTTTGAATTCTGTTGGAACGGAATGATCGTGAATGATAATATCTTTAAAAAGGCTATCATTGCCTTCTTTCACTTTAATGGCATAACCCTCTAATTCTGTTGTGTATACGCCAGGTGTTATAATAGTTGACAATTTTGTATTTTGAATATCATAAATTAAGGAATGCCATTTTAAGTTAGCTACTGGAATGACATAATTTGCAAAATAAAAGGTAAATCCTGCTGTAATGATGATCACCACCGTTAGTGGCCTCATAATTTTATTGAGTGACAAGCCACTTGACTTTAATGCGGTAAGTTCATTTTTTTCTGATAAATTACCAAAGGTCATGAGTGATGATAGTAAAATGGCTAATGGTAAGGCTAGCGGAATTAAACTAGCAGAAACGTAGAATAATAATTCTAAAATGACCCATATACTTAAGCCTTTGCCTATCAAATCATCAATGTACACCCAAAAGAATTGCATGATTAATATAAACATAGAAATCACCAAGGTGATAAGGAATGGGCCAATAAAGGATCGTATACTAAAAAGATAAAGCCGTTTCAAGCCGCTGGGTTTTAGTGCAAAAATAGGGAATAAACGTTGTATCTGCGAATATGGTATTTAGGCGCCTAAAAGTCTCTTTAAATCGTTTACCTGTTGATCCCAGAGCATTTTTGAATTTTCTAAATCTGCTGGCTCACTAAAATCGATGATTCGTAATGCAACCATTGAGGTCATTGAGTCAACTTGGTAATTGATTTCAAAAAAAGTATCTAAGCCATTTTCTTCGTCTTCTAACCAAATAAACCGAATTCTTGAATTCATTTTGTGGTGTAATAACCTTGCTTCTTCAATTGTTCCATCCCAATCAAAGCTGAAGACATCATCATTGGCATTAACATCATCCGCAAACCATTCGCTTAAACCACTAGGAGTGCCGATCATATTTTCTAAGACGCGTGGAGAGGTCTTCAATAAGTACTCTAGTTCAAATTTTTCTTTCATGGTTATTTTGATTGAATAATATTACTTTTGTTTTCAAATGCAATGTAATCATTTTATTTATTAAATGGCCTTAAAAGATTCTTTCCTGAAAAGTGGTCAGTATTTATTTCGCTACCGTGGACATTTACCATTGTTATTTTTTTTAATTATCCTTCCTGCTACCTATTTTTTTGATTATTCATTTTTAAAAGATTCTCCTGTACTTGTTCATTGCATCACAATCTCAAGTATTTGTTTGTTTTCTTTTGGTCACATTTTAAGGGCCGTAATTATTGGATCCAGTGCAAGGCATACTTCTGGTAGGAATAGAGATCAGCAAGTTGCTCATCAGTTAAATACCACAGGTTGCTATTCAATGGTAAGACATCCCTTGTATTTTGCTAATTTTTTGATTTGGTTTGGTTTACTCATTTACCTTGCAAATCCATTACTAGGCTTGTTGATTTGTGCTGGATTTTGGCTCTTTTATGAACGAATAATGTTTACTGAAGAACAATTTTTATTACTTTCCTTCGGGCATCAATTTGAAGATTGGTCACGTTCTGTTCCTGCTTTTTTTCCAAATATATTTTTGTATAAAAAATCAAGTAATCGCTTTTCGATAAAATCAGTTTTTGCAAATGAATACCCGAGTATTATTTCCACCTTAACAACTTTTCTTATTCTTATTTTGGCTAGAAGGTTTTCGATTGGTGGTGCTTTCAATTGGCAATGGAACGATGCTTATTTTGCTATTTCAATTTTTATTTTTGGAATTTCTTTCAGAATGATAAAGCATCGCACAGATTGGTTCAAGCATTAACACTTAGAAATGCGGCATTTTAAATTCTTGGCGTTGTTCAAGTGAACGACCTAGTGTTAATTCATCGGCATATTGTAATTCGGATCCTATCGCTACACCGCGCGATAAAGAAGTAATGAGCAGTTTATTGCCCTGTATTTTTTTGAAAAGGTAAAAATTTGTTGTGTCTCCCTCCATGGTTGGACTTAAGGCAAATATCACTTCCGCTACTTCAGTGGCTAAAATTCGTTCCTGAAGGGGAATAATATTAAGATCTTGTGGACCAATACCATCCATCGGAGAAATCAACCCGCCCAACACATGATAAAGTCCTTTGTAGGTACCAGTTGATTCAATCGCCATTACATCGCGAATATCTTCAACGATACAGATCATTTGTGGATTTCGGTTTGGATTGGAGCAAATAGTACAAATAGGCTCATCACTGATGTTACTACAAACCTGGCAACTGTGGGTGTTTTCTTTTAAGGAAAGTATGGATTGGGTAAATTGAGTGATTTCTATGTCTGTTCTTTTTAATAAATTAAGGGAAAGTCTTAAAGCTGTTCTTTTCCCTATTCCTGGTAATGAGGACAATTGGTCGACAACCTGTTCTAGAACTTTTGAAGGTAAATTCATGAGCAAATTTAATCATAATGAATGGTATTGAACCTTTCGAGTTAAGATTTATCATGATGGAAGATAATTAGAGGAATAATAGCATTAAATTTGTTGTATGGCAACGCCCGAAATTAATATTAAGAATAAACGAGCTCGTTTTGAATATCATCTAGAGGATGAATTTACTGCTGGTATTCAATTATCTGGAACAGAAATAAAAAGTATACGCGCCGGGAAAGCAAGTATTTTAGAAGCGTATTGTATTGAGCAAGAAGGCGAAGTTTGGATTAGGAATATGCATATAACAACCTATGCTAATGGGTCTATTTACAATCATCAACCTAGGGCAGATCGTAAATTACTATTGAATAAAAAAGAAATTGAAAAGATTATTAAGTTTTTGAAAATAAAAGGAAATACACTCATTCCAATCAAATTGTTTTTATCGGAAAAAGGATGGTTGAAAGTGTTAATTGCTTGTGCTACCGGTAAAAAACTCCATGATAAACGGGAAGATCTTAAACTGAAAGACGACAAAAGAGAGATGGATCGCGCTTTAAAGCGTTAGATTAAAAACGAATCACTAATCTTTAATGACAGGGTAACCGGGATAATTCTTTTTTTCAAAAACAAATTTTGTGTCTTTCACATCTGGATTACTTTCAAATTTTGTTACTGAATAGGTCATGATCGTGCCATCTTTCGAATTGATTACAGCCTTTTTCATAGCATTATTTGCTTTTGAAATGTAAATGGTGATATTGGTAAAATCAGATTTTGCAGGGTTTTTAGGTGTTAAATTAATTACGTGAACCGTTTCTGCATTTAATAGTTCTTCTTTCACATATTTATTTTTAAATCCAGTTTCCCAAATTGTCATTATTTTCTTAGGATTTATTCCATCATTATCGTCGTTGGCATCAGATTCATATACGGTTTTATCTTCTTTTATAATGGTCCAGGTTTTCATGCCATTTGAAATAATTGTATTTCCCGCATAGGTGGCATTGTATTTATTTCCCTTAACCCAACCATTTCCATTTTGATTTTCATTAATGCCACTGTCCACGTTTTTAACAATTGCATTAAATTCTAAATAAAATGATTTTAGTGCTTTCATTTTAATAGATAGCTTGTCTAAAACACCTTGGGACTTAGTATCTTGGGAAAAAGTGAAATTTGAAAAGGATAAAATAATGAAGAGTAATAGTGCTTTAGATTTCATGTTTTTTTTATTTGTGCAAATATCTAAAATAATGCCAATACTAACAAATTCGTTAACAAAAAGCTATTCATTTTGATACCTTCGTTATATTTCGAAAAAGTTAGATTGTTACTTTGTCTATTTACATGCCTATTGTTTTACCTTATTTTAAGTAATCAATCCTCGTAGAATGTATGTAGCCCGAAGTTTTCCAAAAAAAATAATCTACCTTTGATCTATAAATAGAATGTCAAATGTCCGAACACCACAAAATAATTGAGGCTTCTCATTCAAGTATAATTCCTGACTTTAAAGAGTTGTATCGGTATAAAGATTTATTTATTACGCTTACTTGGCGCGATTTCAAGGTGCGTTATGCGCAAACGACTATTGGTTTATTGTGGGCGCTAATTCAACCCGTGATAACCTTACTTATTTTATCGCTGGTTTTCGGAAAGTTTGTAGGCGTAAAAACGGATGTTCCCTATTTGTTATTCGCAATGACAGGATTAACCATTTGGACCTATTTTTCCTTCGTTATAAGCAATGCAGGTTCTTCTATTATTGCTAGTCAAGGAATGATAAATAAAATTTATTTTCCACGCTTAATTATTCCTTTATCAAAAGCTGCTGTTGGGTTAATTGATTTGGGGATTTCGCTTTTAATCATGATTTTTTTGATGTTCTATTATGGAATTGTTCCAAGTTCAAATGTGTGGCTAGCGCCAGTATTTCTTTTTTTTGGAATGCTAGCTGCCTTAGCAGTTGGGATTTGGCTGAGCGCTATAACAGTTCGTTATAGAGATTTTCAGCATGTTGTACCATTTATGGTCCAAATTGGTTTGTATATTACACCAATTGCATATCCTGCCGACTTCGCGATGCAACAATTACCCAAATGGGCGGCAACAGTCTATTATCTTAATCCTATTGCGGGGGTGGTTCAAGGATTTCGTTGGTCAATCTTTGGTGGTGAAGCTCCGGGTTCATTAATGTATGTGTCCTTCGTGATGATCCTATTTTTATTTATTTCTGGTCTTTTTTACTTTAAAAAGGTAGAAGGTGATATGGCGGATTATGTGTGAGTATTCTGAGAAGCGCATCTCGACTACGCTCGATGCCCGCTGAGTGAATCGAGCGTAGTCGAGAGACACAGCTAATCGAAAGGATCAAGTCTTAGGATTGGAGAGCATGCACTCAGCCTCTTTTATTATAATATTCTCTCTACTTTTTACTTTATAAAAAAGCAGTACTGTCCGATTAAAATCGGACCTTATTTTCCATGTCCTTTTGTCTTGATACAAACCTCCCATTGCAAGGTCTAAATTAGAAGGTTATTATTGACAAAAAGAATACTGTTTCCCCCTCCGGAGGGGGATGAAGGGGGAGGAAAGCTTTCAACTGCAAGGTCTAAATTAGAAGGTTATTATTTACAAAAAGAATATTTCCCTCCGCCGCGGCGGAAGGGGGAGGACTTTCTTTACTTTTTTTTGCGGGCCTTAGAGAGCCTCAGTCCCCTCAAAAAAATAGAACAATCACTCTTTTATCCACTTCCTGATTTGAGTTCCTGTTTCATCACTTAATCGAAGCAGATAGCTACCTGAAGATAGCTCTTGTGTCGGAATGTTTATGAGCTTTACAGCATCGGTAATCACCTCATTTTCTAAGTATTTGTAGATTATTCGACCTTGAATATCGTATAAACCCAACTCAAATTCTTGTGCTTGAGGAACAAATACTTTAACCTCCAAAAAGTTATTTCCTGGATTTGGATAAAGTGGCAATAAAATAACACCATCATTTTCAACATTCTTACAGCTTGTATTATTTGCTAATTCTTCATCGAGTAGGTTCAAAGCATTAAATCCTTCTCCCTCCACACAGACATATGAAATATAATTATCTTGAGTTGCAATATAAGCTGAAGGGTGACTTTGAAATATATAAATAGTACTCTCACCTGGTGACAATGACCCTTGCCATGCTTCCATAATCGGTAGCCCATTTAGTAGCGTAAGTACTAAATTAGCTTCTGTTATTATGATATTCCCTTCGTTTTTCATTTCACACGCGATTGTCCAGTATGATGAATTCTCCTGACAATATATATTGCTTATGGCTAAGTCAAAATTAGGAGCGACAATGGTATAATTTTGCACAAGCGTATCCATGCAACCAAGGTTATTAGATACTTGTAAACTCACTGACAGTGTGTTTCCAATTTCCGTATTGGAGTAACTATGTATTACATTTTCTTCGGAAGACGAAACGCCATCTCCTAAATTCCATAAGAAGGAATTACCACCAATACTATTATTAATGAAATTACTGCTAATGCCTGCTACTAATTCGATAGGGTCAATCGTGAAGTCAGCTTGTAAAGGACCTGCAACATTTATTAGTATTAAAGTATCTTCCATGCATCCTTGATCACTAGTTGCAGTCAGATTGAGGTATTGAATACCAGTTGTGAGAAACAAGTAGCTTGCGCTGGAACTCGAAAAAGGGAATTGTAAATTTACTACCCAATCGGTATTTGTAATATTTCCAACTGCTACGGTTGAATTATTGGTGAATTCCGTGTAGGTATACTGACAAGCGGGACCGATAGTCCAAGAAAGTTGGGGTTTAGGGTAAATAGTTACATTTTGTTGTATGCTATCACTGCAGCCATTACTTCCTGTTTCGACTAAAAGAATGGTATAGTTTCCATAACTATTATACTGTTTTGCAATGCTTGGATTATTGGCGAAAGTTCCATCGCCATATACCCAATAATGATTTACTAAACTAAATGGATTGACAATAGTACTGTTGTTTTGGATAACTACATTTGCTCCTTCGCAGGCATTGTTCACTATAAAAGAAGCGCTTGGACTTGCCTGTATATTAATTGAAATACTTACAGTATCTGTACATCCATTGGTATCGCTGACTTCCATAGAAACATCAAAGTTACCAGCATTCATAAATAAGCAAGATGGATTGGCAAGTGTCGAAGAATTAGTGCCTTGTTGATCAAAATTCCATACATAAGTAGAAATTGGAGCATCACCAGCAACGCTTGTGTTTGTGAAATTAACTAACTGACCTTCACAATTTCCTAAATGTGTAAATGCTGCATTCGGTAAATCATGGACTTCTAGCACTTCTGTATGAAATGCCCCACAGCCTCCAGCAGATTCCGCATACAATTCTACCGTATAGATTCCCGTTGAATTATAGGTGTGATTTGGGCTTGGATTAGTTTCTGTTGCGCCATCTCCAAAATCCCAAAGCCAGTCCGTAACTGGGTCGTTGGGTAGGCCCACGCTTAAGTCACCAAATGCATTGGATAAGCCAAAACATTGATTTTGAAATGAGAAATCAGCCAATGGTGCTTGACCGGTAATCGTTATTTGTATGGTGTCTTGAGCAATACAACCATTTGCATTCATCGTTTCTACTGAGTAAGTTCCACTTGTATCCACAGACCAAAATGAGGCTTGTCCTGCACTTGAGTTTCCATTCCACTCATAACTTATGGTTTCTTGTGCACCAATTTGTAAAGCAATTAGATTGTCAGCACACAAGGAGGTATCAGCACCAAGAAAAACATTCTGGGAGTAATTATCAATTGTAAAAGTAGTTGCGCCACTATTTTTGCTACAACCCAAAGCATCCATAACTTGCACCGAATAAGAGCCAGGAGCTGAAATGCTTAAAATTGGTGTAGTTGCTCCTGTATTCCATAAATAAGTGAAACCAGGTCCCAAACCAGTATTCCATTGAACGGTGTTATTCAAGCAAATAGTAGAAGTAGCAGGTGCGCCAATAACAGGATAATTAAGTAATACTGTATCTCGAGAAATAACGCCAAATATATTTGTTCCTTGCAACCAATAGGGCCCCGTTTGATTCACGGAAATAGCGTTAGCTGTAGAACCAGTAGACCATAGTAAATTTGTAAATCCGGCGGGGGCTGTTAAGGTAACTGGACAAAAATTACTTGGATTGATATCTTGCCCTAAGGTTATATTGCTTGAATATTTATTTAACAGATATGTTTCAATTGCAATTCTATCTTGACTTGATAAAGCCAAATTATAAATGATTACTTCAAAAATGTCTTTTTTTCCAAAGTTGTCTCCAGTAATTGTTGATCCTAGAAATATTTTATTCGTATTTGTTTGTTGAGGGCCAGTTGTTCGGGAAGGAGTTGTAAACGGCACCTTATTTAAATGATAATTTGTGGTTCCATTATTTCTTGTGTAGGATAATATAAAAGGCTGGGAATTGGCAACAGATTGAAAATTTCCGAAAGGTGCTCCAGTTTCTATAAAGCCTCCGCCAACAGTATTACCTGTTCGACCAATCCAAAAGCCTGTATTGTACCCATGATCCATAATTCGTGAAAAATCGGATTCACCGCTATTCTGTTTAGCAACAATAAAAATGGTCGAATTACCAAGCGTTAAATTATTCGCTGTTTGTAAATTATCAGTGCCATCAAAATTGACATATGGCAAACCATTCAGATTAGAAGTAGAAACAAATTTGGGTCTTAAAGAGGTATTTACAGAAGAGAAATTATTTCCCGAACCAGTCAGATTACTCCATGAAGTAACCTCATTTCCTGAGGTCTGAACACCATTATCTGCCGCGAGCCAAATAAATAGACCGGGAATACTAGATGGCGAGTTTTGAGCATAAAAAACATTGAACTGAGTTCCGAAAATTAGCGATATTAAAAGAATCAATGTCCTTTTCATGTCTTTTAAAAATGTTTTGTGACCAAGATAAAGATTTTTTTTAATTTTATGATTTATCAGTTATTATATTTAAAAATCAAAACTAGCATATTTAGAGGATACTATAAATGAATACAGCAATAAAAGTCGAAAAAATAGCAAAGTGCTACACGCTTGGTGCCATCAAAGATTCAACTTTTAGAGACACTATATCCTCCATATTTAAACCAAAAAAAGCGAATAATTCAACTCTATTTTGGGCTTTAAAAGAGATCAGTTTTGATGTAAATAAAGGTGAGATCATAGGAATAATTGGTAAAAATGGTGCTGGAAAAAGCACTTTACTAAAAATTCTTTCTCAAATTACAAAGCCATCCTCAGGAAAAATAGAACTTAAGGGTAGGGTAGCATCGCTATTAGAGGTTGGCACTGGTTTTCATCCCGAATTAACGGGAAGAGAAAATATATTTTTAAATGGCACCATACTCGGTATGAAGCGAACGGAAATCATCTCTAAATTTGATGAAATTGTTGCTTTTTCGGGTGTAGAAAAATTCTTAGATACTCCAGTAAAACATTATTCCTCAGGGATGTATGTGAGATTAGCTTTTGCTGTTGCCGCACACTTAGAGCCAGAAATTTTAATTATTGACGAGGTTCTAGCTGTTGGTGATTCAGATTTTCAAAAAAAATGCTTGGGGAAAATGAGTGAAGTGGCTAATTCTGGCAGAACGGTTTTATTTGTTAGCCATAATATGCAAGCGGTTTCGGCCCTTACTAAAAAATGTATCTTGTTGAATGATGGGATGATCGAATATTTTGGTGATACCAATGTAGCAATTCAAAAATATCTTTGTAATAGTACTGAAATATACATTAATTCAACTAAACAGGATTATCCTCATATTAAAAAGGTAGAAATTCATTCAAGTGAATCCACGAATATTCATCAGGTTAATCAACCTTTTGCCATTACTTTTGATATTGAAACAAATCAACTTTTGAAAGGCGCTGCGGTATCTTTTCAGATTGTTGATAATGAAGGAACACCCATTACTCATGTTTTAAATATCGATAGTGAGGTGCCTTTTTGTAATGAAATAGGTGTGTTTAAATTAAAATGTGCCTTTCCAAAACTTCGGCTTTATCCTGGAAAATATAGTCTTACGGTTTATTTTGCTGAATTATCAACGAAAAATCACTTTGAAACATTGGAAAATATTTGTCCTTTTGAAGTGATAGTGCTTAACGAAATACGAGATTATTATTGGATTCCAAACCATGCTCGGTATATCGATGACTATCAATGGTCCCTGATATCTTAATGAATAATAATGCTAGATAAAATTAAAAGTCCTATTACTGGATCTACTAATACAGTTGTTGAAAAAATCATCGATTCGAAGGAGATTATAAGCTTATATTCAGATCAATTTAACTTTGATGCATCTTCCTATTTTAATGAACTAGAAGAAATATATATCGTAAGGTGTTTAGACACTAATTATCGATTTTATTATCCATTTTCAATTCAAGGTAAAGAGGATATTTACAAGCATTTACAAAATGTTGACTTTTATTATTTAAAAGACCGATGGGAGTTTGGTGCAGTTTCTAAATTGATAGCTGCAGGATCTTCCTTACTAGAACTAGGTTGTGGAAATGGCTATGCATTGGAGAATTTCAAAAAAAATGGAATAAGTTGTAAAGGATTAGAATTAAATCAAGAAGCCATAAAAATATGCATTGAAAAAGGCTTGGATGTACTATCATCACCTTTGCATGAGTACGCAGATCAAAATGAATCTTTGTTTGATGTGGTTTGTGCTTTTCAATTACTGGAACATTTGGCTGATGTTGATTATTTTATAAAGAATTCTTTAAAATTGTTAAAAAGAGGTGGCTCTTTCATTGTTTCGGTTCCAAATAATGATTCCTTTGGTCATCTTTACAATATTCTTAATCTCCCTCCTCATCATATGGGTTTATGGAACAAGAAGGTGTTTTTAGCATTGCAGAAATATTACCCTATGAAGCTTGAAAAAGTTTTGTTTACACCATTAGATCCTTCACAGTTAAAAGATTTTAAAGCTCATTACGCAACTGTTCTGGGAAAATTACCCTTTTTACTGCGTAGTATTTCTCGATTTCCGGCTCTTTTTAATGTGATAGTTCCAAAGCGATTGAAAGGATATACAATTGTTGCCATATTTAAGAAAGTTTAATCAATGAGGATAGTATTTGGTATTAATAATTTTGATAATGCAGGTGCTGAAAACTTCATGTTAAGGCTTGCCAAATACTTTTCATTTAAGGGACATGAAATCGCTTTATTTTCTTTATTGCCGATTGAAGAAAAGCATCTAAATCGAGTGAAAATAATATTTGGCGATGCTTTTTCTAGTGTTGAATTGATTGGACCTTATCTGCCTAATCGATTCTTAGATTTTTTTCTTTGGAAAATGAATAGAGCCGCTCTGATAGTTGGGAAATTAGACTGGCGGAAAGAATTTATTGAAAGCAAAACCAAGCAAAAAATTATCAATTTCAAACCTGATCTATTAAATAGTCACCTTTTCGAAACCGATGATTTTTTCTCGAAAGACCTTACGATCCCTCATGTAATTTCAATGCACGGTCCTTATGAATATTATTTGTATAAAGTTTCTAATGATGATGGTGCTCAAGCAGAAATATTAAATCCTCAATCTTCTGTTTATAATCAAACTTTTATTAAAGAAGCATCTAGAATTTTAAATTCTAGTAAAAACGTAATTTATTGTGCCGACAAAAATCTGGAAATATTTAATCATGTTAAAGATTTCGGAATTAAAAAACAGAAAATATACTACGGATTTGAAAAAAAAGATCTTTTATTGCAAAGTACAGATAATAGCTCTTTAAATCTTGGTATGTTTGCCCGAGGAGTTAAGAGCAAAGGATGGGAGATATTACTTGATGCATTTATTTTTTTAGAGACCAAATACTCAAATTTAAATTTAATTTTAGCTTATTCTGAGACAGACTATATGTCTGGTCTAAAAAAAAAATATGAAGCTAATAAAAAAATACATTTTTTAGGATTGGTTGATCCAATTGAAAATATTATTAATGAGATTGATATTGTGGTTTTCCCAACATTTTATCCTGGCGAAAGCCTGCCCAATACGATAATTGAATCACTGTTTTATTTAAAGCCAATTATTTCAACCGATTTAGCTGAAATTTCAAAGATGTTAACTTATCAAAACAAAAGTGCAGGTCAAATTATTCCAATAGATAAACAAAAAGGAACACCTCATCTTCAAGATTTAATTGACTCAATAGAATTATATATTAATGATGAACAGATATTAAATGAACACAAACATAATTGTCTAACTGTTTCGAAACAGTTTAGTTTTGAAACTTGTTATCAATCATACTTAAACTATTTTCTAGATATTACCTAACAAAAAAAAATGAAAAATCTATTTAATCGGTTTTTAAATAAATTCGGTTTTCAAGTAATAAAGTTGAATCAAAAGAGTCAACCATTTAAAAATCAATTCCAACTTTCAAATATTAGTGATCTGAAAGAACGAGGTGCTAAAATAGGTACGAATGTCGATATACTAGACAATTGTATTATTGATCCCGACCATTGCTTTCATATAACGATTGGAAATAATGTGACATTAGCTCCAAATGTTCATATTTTAGCGCACGACGCAAGTACTAAGAAATTTATTGGCTATACAAAGATAAAAAACACTACAATTGGTAACGATGTATTTATTGGTGCAAATAGCATTATTATGCCAGGTGTGAAAATTGGAAATAATGTAATAATTGCAGCAGGATCTGTTGTAACAAAAGATGTTGACAACAATCAACTCGTTGGAGGAAATCCAATTCAATTCATATGTACAACAGAAAATTATTTACTCAAGGTCAAATCGCAAATGAATAATAAAAATGTATTTGACGAAAATTATATTTACCAAAATTTAGACATTTCTAAAAAGTCTGATAGAGTAATGGCAGCAGAAGAAAATAATGTTATTTTTATTCCCTAATTTGAACTAAATGAATTTGCCCTGGATCGAATCCTCTTTATTTAATACAATTTTTGAAAGTAAAAATCTTTCTGAGAAACTTCGTCAACTTTGTAAAGATTATAACGAAAATGGATTCGTTATAATTCGTGGCTTAATCAGTGATTTTGAAGTGAATGAAATAAAAGAAGATATAACAGAATTTTTTCCTGAAAAATTAGATTTGGATGTTAACCGTAATCAGGATTTATGGCGAAATAAAGAATCAGTTAAAAAGCTTGCAATGAATACTAAAATTATAGAAACTCTTCGTGTTCTTTACGATAGGGAACCTATCCCGTTTCAAACGCTTAATTTTAAATACGGCTCTCAACAAAAAACTCACTCTGATTCAATCCATTTTAATTCAATACCAGAACGTTTCATGTGTGGAGTTTGGGTAGCTCTAGAAGATACAAATGAAGAAAATGGACCATTAATTTATTACCCAGGATCGCAAACAGAAAAACAATTTAATTATTTTGATTTAGGAATTAATCCAGATAATCCTGGTGATGGTGATGGTTTAAAGAAAGGTTCTGGTTATACCAATTATGGCCTTTATGAAACTTTCATAGAAGAGATTATAAAAAATAAAGACTATAAACCGCAGGAATTACATTTAAAAAAAGGTGATGCTCTAATTTGGTCTTCAAATCTCTTACACGGCGGAAAACCTGTTATAAACAAAAGTTTAACCAGATGGTCGCAGGTTACACATTATTATTTTGACAATTGTTTGTATTTCACTCCAATGTGGTCAAAACCAGAGTCCGGAGAATATTTTTTACGACAAATTACGGACATTTCCACAGGAGAAAATGTTGAAAATAGATTAAATGGTAAAACTATTCAAACCTTGTATAATGGTAACGGAAATTATATCGCTTTAAATAAAATTGACCCTTCCCTTTTGAAAAATTTATCATGGAAACAGATTTCCGTATTATTAAAAGATAGGTTAAAATTGGTATTTAAACGATGACCTTTAAAATAAAAACAATCAATTTAGTTGGTTTTATTTTAAATCATCTTGGTAAATTTATTGGAAATATAATCCCATTTAGTGGAAGAACAACATATTTTTTCATGCCATTTGACACTCTTGGAGGAGCGGAACTTGTACATCTTGACATTCTTAGATCATTAGAAACAAATCGAATAAAAATAATCATTTGGCATCGTAAAAATCCTTGGATCAAGGATGAAACATTTATACCAAAGTCATTATATTCTGAATTCTCAAGTATAGCGAAAACCTCTTTTTTTTCAAATAGACTTAAATTTAGAATAGCAAATTGGCCATTTCAATTTTGGTCTGGATATTATGCGTCAAAAATCAACAAAACGACGAATATTATATTTGTCCGAAATGGTGATGAAGACTTTAAAATAATATTGAAACAAATAAAAACCAAGAAGTTTAAATTATTTATTGTAACGCACAATTCGTTTGAAGAAACTCTAAAGTTTGAAGATTTAGTTAAATATATGGATGTGGACATTGAATCTAAAATAGATAAAAGAATTCTAATATCGGATTCACTTTCGCAAGTATTGGATAGAATCTATATGAAAAGCGGAATTAATATGCGCGCCCCATCAACTATCATATACAATTCAATAACTACTGACCAAGATTCACCACAAAAAAAATTCGAAAAGCTCGACATTCTTTATGCCGGGAGAGATGCAAACGAAAAAAGATTTCATTTAATTTATAATGTTGCGGAGAAATTAATAGATGAAAAAAATATACATTTTCATTTCGCGGGGCCTAAAAAGGAAAACTATGTGCCAATTAAAAATTCAACCTTTTATGATGAGATTCTTGATCAAAAAATAATGCATAATCTATACATCAAAACTAACGTCTTCCTTCTACTTTCAAAAAGTGAAGGTTTTCCAAGATCAATGGCTGAAGCAATGGGAACTGGTTCAGTTATAATTAGCACAAAAGTTGGTTCAATTCCAGATCATATAAATTCAAATAATGGATTCCTAATCGAATCAGAATTAAGTGAAGAACAAATAGTTAATCAAAGTATTGAAATTTTGAAACAAATAATTTCAAATAAAAAGAGTAACGAATTAAGTCAAAACTCAAGGAGCCATGCTTTGAAAAACTTTTCATTTAATACTTTCAAGTTTAAATATAATAACCTTTTGCATGAATCCCTTAGTTAGTGTTATAATTCCAAATTACAATCATGCACCCTTTCTGAAAGAGAGAATTGACTCTGTTCTCAATCAATCATTTGACAATTTTGAGGTAATCATTCTCGATGATAAGTCTACTGATCATTCAAAAGAAGTCATCGAAACCTATCGTAATCACGAAAAAGTAGTACATATTGAATACAATTCACAAAATAGCGGGAGTACTTTTAAACAATGGGATAAAGGCTTAAAACTTGCAAAAGGCGAATGGATTTGGATTGCAGAAAGTGATGATGTTGCTCATCCAGCGTTTTTAACTTCCACAATGAGTTCTGCCGATAGTAATACATCTCTCATCTTTACACGATCAAAAATTATTGACGCTACGGGCGCAACAGGATCTTTTCTTGGTTGTGATTATTTCCCTCATCCTTCTTTTTTAAATGAATTAGACATTCACCAAGGAAAGATTAATCCAATTGTATTTATAACCAAAGAAATGTATAATTTCAATCATATTGTAAATGCAAGTAGTGTACTTTTTAATAAAAAGTGCGCACCAAACATTGAAAAAATCATGTCAAGATTTAAGTTATGTGGTGATTGGTATTTTTGGATAAAGGTTATTGAAAAAGGGCAAATTAAATACATCGACAAGGAATTGAATTATTTTAGAACGCACGAATCAACTGTTAGAAAAAGTTCTGAAAATCAAATATTTGCATATTTTGAGAATGCCGAGATTACCAAATACATTTATAATATTGCTAGAAGTAAAGAGTTAAAAGGTAAATATTCAGATTATCTTATTTATATCTACTTTAACAGGTATGATAATCAAACAAGAAAAGGAACCTTTATGAAATTTCTTTATACGCTTTCTCCTTTCGGATTCAGATCCATTTTGATTGCATTAAAAAAACGAGTTTCAAATGCTTGATTTATCAATCATCATAGTAAATTATAAAACTCCTTCAATTACTTTTGATTGTATAGAATCTATCTACCAGCAAAATTCCACCTTGAATTTTGAAATCATTGTAGTAGATAATGATTCTCAAGATAATAGTGAAACCTTCGTTACTGAAAAATTTTCAGAAGTAATTTGGATTAACAATCATTCAAATGAAGGTTTTGGTCGAGCAAATAATATTGGTATTAAAAAAAGTAAAGGTGAATTTATTTTACTCTTGAACTCTGATACTATTATCATCGACAATGCAATTCAAACTGCATTATCTAGATTGAAATCAGATAAAGATAATACTGGTGTAATTACTTGTCAATTACTAAACAAAGATGGCTCTCTTCAAAAAAGTTTTTACACAAAAAATGCTTCTTTTAATGAAATACTCAGTTATAATTTGGGATATGACTTTTTAAAAAGAAAATCAAAAGCAAAAAATGATTTAAATATAAAAGCAATTCATGGTGCTTTTATGATGTTTGAAAAGGAGAAAATAGATAAGTTTGGTTACTTTGACCAAGATTTTTTTATGTATGCAGAAGAATTCGAATGGTGTAATAGAATGCTCAAAAATGGGCTCACTTTAAAAGTTTATGATGATATATTTATTTATCACTTAGAGGAAGGGAGTAGTATGAGTAAAGAATGGAATATAAAACAACGGTATTTATCAAGTGCTTTACTTTTTAAAAAAACACATGGTTCCTTTGGACTTTTATTATACCTTTCGCTCCATTTCCTAAATTTGCTTATAAATTCTATTCTGATGTGGAAACTTGATAAAAAATATCGAAATGAATTTGTGGAGAGTCAAAAATATTTCTGGTCTTTAACTAAAGGGTATTTTAAAATTCTATTCGGTACATATCAACGACCACTTAAATTAATCAATAAGAAATAATGAAAGTTATACTTACCAAATTGATTAAATCAATTCCTTTCATCGGCAAGTGGAAGATAAATTCTGAAAAATATTTTGCGCTTCATGCGGAGCCTGGGAATTATAATAGCCCAATAGTAACATGGAACGAAGTTTTAGAAAACAACTATTACAAAACTGGACTTAATACTGAATTAAAAGATATTAATTTAAATTCGGATTTTCAATTTGATTTGCTGAAAGAATTTGAATCCTACAGTATGATTTTCCCTTTTCAAGCATCAAAAAATAATACTCATCGCTATTTCTATGATAATCCCATGTTTGCATACATAGATGGGTTTTTTCTATGCTGCTTTTTAAATAAATTCAAACCAAATCGAATTATCGAAATTGGATCAGGCTATTCTTCAGCTTTAATGATTGATACATTTGAAATGAATCAGTCAAAAGTAGAAATGATCTTTATTGATCCCTACACGAATAGAGTTGATGAGCTATTGAGTAATAGTGATTTTCTAGTTTCAAAATACATGCGAATTCCTGTGCAAAAGGTTGATGCTGATATCTATTCGAATCTGAAAGAAAATGATATTTTATTCATTGATTCATCCCACATTGTAAAAACAGCAGGTGATTTAAATTATATTTTTTTCGAGATTCTACCTCTTTTAAATTCAGGAGTTATTATTCATGTTCATGATATATTTTTCCCATTTGAATACCCAGAAGAATGGTTGAAATTAGGTTTATGTTATAATGAAGCATATTTCCTAAGATCTTTTTTAATGAATAATACTAATTATGAGATTTTGTTCTGGAATGATTATGTCCTGCAAAATCAACCTGATTTTTTTAAAAATAAAACGGCTCAAACTAGCGCCAGAGGTGGAAGTTTTTGGATGAGAAAGAAAAAACACAATGTTTAGTATCATTATACCAAGCTATAATCGCGCAAATCACTTGCCCAAAGCAATTGAAAGTGTATTGGCACAGTCATTTACGGATTGGGAATTGATTATTGTGGATGACGGTTCAACTGATAACACTAGAGAGCTTGTGGCATCTTATAATGATCCAAGAATAAAATATATTTACCAAGAAAATGCGGAGCGAAGTGCTGCAAGAAACAATGGTATTCGTAATGCCAAAGGCGAATGGATCTGTTTTCTAGACAGCGATGACGTATATGCCCCCAATCATTTACAAGTGATTTCCGAGTATATTGAAAAGGAAAATCTTTTAACAGGTTTAATTTGCACTGGCCTGAATCAACAAAAAGATTTAAATACAAAAAAGAAAACTTTTTTAAATTTATCTAACAACATCTTAACGGAAATTTCAGAGAAGTTTTTAATACCAACGCAAGTTTGTATTCATAGAACTATTCTTCAAAAGGATCAATTTAATGAACGCTTCAGATTATGGGAAGACACTCATCTATGGCTTAGAATAGCTGCTCAATTTCCTGTATACCAAATAGAGGTCTATACGTCAATTCAAAATGTTCATGATGGTGGCACTGTTGTAGAAGACATGAAAAAAATAAGGATAAATCAATTTAAGCAGTATCTTGAAGCTATTAAAGACTTACAAAATAATTATTCGGAATTATTTGAAGGTAAATTTTCAAAAAATCAGTTTAATAAATATATTGATTCTAAAAATAGAATGTATTTATATCAAGCAAGGCAGAACAAGCAGGTGTTGGTAGCAGGGCTAATTTGGATTAAGGCCATTATTCACAAATCTTCTATATATGTATTACTGGAGTTACCAAAAATATTCATAAATAAACTTGGTTTTGGAATTCATGAGTGAAAAATCTTTACATATTTTAATTATTTCTTCTTGGTACCCTAGAAACAAGGATTTGAGCGGTATTTTTATAAAAGACCAAGCCCAATTATTATCAATGAAAGGTCATCAAGTTACAGTTATTCATCCGTATCTTAAAGGAACTTTCCTTGGAACTTTGAAAGATAGGAAAACAGAAATTTCTATTGAAAATGAATTCGGCATTGAAACTATTCGTATTGGTATTGCACCTATTTTGCCGTATTTCAAGAAATTATCATTTAGTAAGCTTAGTAGAAAAGTCTTAAAATTAACGAATAAAATGAACTTGGGAATTGATATAATTCATAGCCATTCTCTGTTCATGGGAGGAATAATTGCTTATGACTTATCAAAAAGCATGAATATTCCATACATACATACTGAACATTCTTCTGAGTTAATTTTTTCTAGAACACCCTTAAAAAAAAGAGATAAATCACAATTAGTTAAGGTTTATAAAAATGCATTTAAAGTACTTTTCGTTAGTTCTTTTTTTAAAGATAAAATGAAAGAAAAATATATTTTAACGGGTGATAATTTCGAAGTTATTCACAATATTGTGCATTCGTCATTTTTCAAAAAAGCTCTTTCTAAAAAAACAGAAAAAATTAATAAATTCGTAGCTATATCAAATTTAGTTCCTGTTAAAGGAATAGATTTTCTATTAAATGCATGGAAAGATCATATAGAAATGCATCCTGATAGTTTTTTAACCATCGCTGGGGATGGGCCTTTAAAAATTGAATTGATGAATACAGCAGAAACATTAGCTATAAATCATTCTATTAATTGGATTCGAAAGCTTAATCAAAATGAAATCATAGAAGTTTTGGACTCTAATCATGCTCTTTTATGCACAAGTTTAATAGAGACTTTCGGAATGATTTCCGCTGAAGCTTTGTCAAGAGGAAAAATAGTCTTAAGTACAGACAATGGCGGAATCCGCGATATAATTGAAGAAAATACCGGAATAATAGTAAGAAGAGATCAGAAAGAATTCAGTGAAGCATTAAACAAAATTGTAGCAACAGGCACAAATATTGACCCAAATATATTGTCTGAATATATCAAAATTAAATTTTCAGAAGATGTTATTTACAAAAAATTATACGCATTATATATTAAGGTTGTTTCATGATTAAAAAGTCAAAATATTCTATCGTAAAATGTGAATCTGTTGAAAAGAACCTCATCATTGATTTCATAAAAATAACTTCAAGGCCTACATATTCTGAAGAAATTTTTAATTGGCAGTACAAGAATCCTAAAAGCTCAATTTGTTGTATTAAAGAAGAAGTGCAAATTCTAGGAACACAAGGAATGATTTCGGTAGATTTATTATTTAATCAAAAAACAATCCTTTCACACAAAAGCGAAACAACTTTTATAGACGATTCATTAAGAGGTAAAGGTGAGTTTGAACGCTTATATGATTATAGTGTCAATGAAGCTATACATAATGAAAGTAAATTAATTTGGGGATTTACTGCGCTTGGAACTTTGTGGGAGAATAAGTTACATTTTAAATGTGATAAAGAGTTAATTTTCGAAGCTAATTTAATTGTAAAACCATCAAATTCTATTCAAGGTTTGAAAAGAGTCTATTACTTTTTTAAGGGGGTTCAAAATAGGCTGAAACGGTTGGCAATATCCGAAAAGAATTTAACTATTGAGAAATTCAACCTGTCAATTGAAATTTCGTCGCTAAATCAATTTGAATCAACACTTTCTGAAAAAACAGTTTCACTCGATTATCAATCAGAAACTGTTAAAAATAGAATTTTTAATTCTCCAGTAATTACTTATCACTATTTAAGAATTCACTTTTTAGGAAATCTAGAGGCAGTGGTCATTTACCATATTGCTAAAAATCAATTTATCATTTCTGAATTTTTATACATTGATATGGATAAACTTCCGTCCATTGTAAAAAAAGTAATTAGTTATTCCTTTGCACAAAAAAATATAACCAATATACGTTTTTGGGGTAACAAAAAAAATGAGCATTATTGTGCTATTTTTGACAATTTATCGAAATTTGGATGCAACATAATTCCAGTTCATAATATGCAACTAGTTTATAAGCCGATTGATGAAAATTTAATGGAAATTGACCCTTCTAATTATATGATTAATGGTTTATGGACTGAAGGCTTTACTTATTAAAAAAACGAAATGTCAAAATTCATCCATTTTGTCTGCGAACAATTAGTCAAAACAACGCATATTATAGAAATTGAAAGTGATTTTATTCATATTAAAGCGAATGGTCAAGTTTATTCAGAGACTATTTTTGATCCATCGGTTGCATTCACGGAAAACGAAATCAAGCAATTAATTTCAATTTCCAACGATGTTATTAACGAGAAAAAAATCCAACTTGTCGATTTTCCTATCTTAAAATGTTGGTATTTGATTACACACGAGAAATACTTCAATGAATTAATTGTGTTCGATAAATATGATAGAATTGGTCAGAAAAATCTAAAAAAGGAATTTTTGGAAATTCTGAAAATTCCAATTGCAGATGTACTCAAAGTTCAATTGAACAATTCTCTGGGTATCACAATTCAAACTCAACCATCAATATATCTTACTTGCGATTTCGATATTTTAAATATTTGGGACGTTTGGTCAATAAAAGATCTTGCAAGGGAGATTTTATATACTTGCAAAAAATTAGAATTGAAAAAGCTATATGAAACGATAGGATCATACTTATTTTCTAGAAAACGCTTGAATTTTAATGGCTTTCTAAATGAAAGGATGTATTGTTTTGATTCTCGTTTTACAAATATTGGATTTTTCATTGCTTCGCCGGAAAACAAAAAATATGATTGTACAATCAATTACACAAATAAACTCGTGCAAAAATATATAAATGAATTAAAAAATAAAGGTGTGCATTTTGGTTTACACACGAATTTTAACACTAAAGATCAGCCTGAAAGTATTATTAAACAGCAAGATGACTTCAAAATTCTTTTTGAAGAACGTGCTTCAATGAACCGTCACCACTATTTGCGTTTTCATTTTCCTGATTATCTTTACACACTTGAATTGGGAGAAATTGAGAAAGACTTTTCAATCTATTTTCCTGAATCTATGTTGTTTCGGGCAGGAACTTGCAGTTCTTATTACGCATGGAATGAAAAAGAAAACAGACGATTTACCACGAAATTAATTCCAACTACTTTAATGGATGGTTCTTTTTCAGATTACCTTTTTTGTGATTATGAAGAAGCGTTGAAGCTGTCAATTAAAAAGATAAACCTCACATTAAAGTACTCAGATTCACTTGTCCTTTTGTGGCACAATCGGAGCACCTATCAATATGCGAATATTCAAAATAATTATCACCCTAAATTAATAACGGCTTTAATTGAATATCTGAAAAAAGTTTATTGAGTTCGTTTTTTCAAAATTACATTTTTTAGATAATTCAAAATCAAGCATAGTATATTAGTTATTCTATCTCAATTTCCTATCTTAGCCCTGCATGAAAAAAGTTCTAATCCTCGCCTATGATTTCCCGCCGTACGTTTCTGTAGGTGGGCTACGACCTTATGCATGGTATAACTATTTAAAAGAATTCGGTGTAGAACCAATTGTAGTAACGCGCCAATGGGGAAATACCCACGGTAATCGCTTAGATTATATTTCTGCTGGAAGTTCAGAGCAGTCGATCGTTGAGGTAAGTCAATGCGGTACCATTATTCGAACGCCTTATAAACCAAATTTTTCCAATCGTTTGATGTTGAAACACGGTGACCATAGGTATCGACTGCTGCGCAAATCTATTTCTGCCTATTATGAGTTTGCTCAATTTCTGCTGCCCATAGGTCCGAAGATTGAATTGTATAAAGCGGCTAAGCATTTTCTAAAAAATAACCAAGTCGATGCCATCATTGCAACTGGCGATCCTTTTATCATGTTTAGGTATGCATCCAAGTTAAGTAATGCATTTAATATTCCATGGATTGCTGACTACCGAGATCCATGGAGTCATAACGAAGAAGCTAAAAAGACGATGATTCAGAAAAAATGGAATACCTATTTTGAAAAGAAAACGGTTTCTACAGCCTCACATATTAGCACGGTTTCGAAATTTGTTCACTCAAAAATAGATACTTTAATTCCCAATAAACCATTCAGTATTTCACCGAATGGTTATGATACCTTGGCTATTGATCAAATTAAAAACATCAGGCAAAACAATGAGGAACTTTGTATTTCATTCGTTGGAACGATTTATAATTGGCATCCTATTGAGAGTTTTTTAAGAGTAGCGAATGAAGTTGTCACGGAGCACCCAGAAGCAAAAATACGCTTCAAATTTTATGGTACCAATATGACCGATGAATTGAATAGCATGGTGAATGAAAAATTTCCGAATTTAAAAGCCCATGTCTTGATCACGCCGAAGATGCAAAACCAAGAATTATTGGAGAAACTGGCATCAGACCATGTGATGATTCTGTTTAACTATTACTCCTATATGGGAACGAAGATTTTTGATTATTTGGGTATTCGGCGAAAAATCATTTTATGTTATGAAAATGATCCTGAAACGAATTCATTGAAACAGAAGTTCTACCATGTCGATGAATCAGGAAGTGAAAGCAAACAACTTCAAGCGGATTTGATTAAGCAAACCAATTCGGGGATAATTGTGAATGATTCACAGCATTTGAGGCAAGTTCTGCACGATCTATATGTAGAATTTCAAGCCACCGGTCAAATTGCCTGTAATTCTAACGATGTTGAACAATATTCCCGTAAAATTCAAGTGGAACGATTGGCGGAGACAATAAAGGGGATTACAGCTTTGTAGTTTGGGGTTAATCACGATTTTTTCCTCTTTATACAAAAAAATTATCCCCCTTCGTCCCCCTCCAGAGGGGGAAACCCAAAACTCTCGTCCGAAACAAAACTTTCCTCCCCCTTCGTCCCCCTCCAGAGGGGGAAACACCTCATCTTCAGCTCCTCCAGAGGGGGGGACCCAACGCTCGCCCCAACCAAAACTTTCCTCTCTCTTAAATCCCCCTCTTGAGGGGGAAACAACTCATCTTCAGCTCCTCCAGAGGGGGAAACCCAAAACGCTCGTCCGAAACAAAACTTTCCTCCCCCTTTGTCCCCCTCCAAAGGGGGAACACCTCAGCTTTAGCCCCTCCAGAGGGGGAAATCTAACGCTCGCCCCAACCAAAACTTTCCTCCCCCTTTGTCCCCCTCCAGAGGGGGAACCGGAACCCAACGCTCGTCCGAAACAAAACTTTCCTCCCCATTTGTCCCCCTCAAGAGGGGGAAACCCAACGCTCGCCCCAAACAAAAATTTACTCCCCCTTTGTCCCCCTCCAAAGGGGGAAACAACTCATCTTCAGCTCCTCCAGAGGGGGGAAATCCGACGCTCGCCCCAACCAAAACTTTCCTCTCTCTTAAATCCCCCTCTTGAGGGGGAAATACTTTGTTTATTCCCCCTTTGGAGGGGGACGAAGGGGGAGGAGCTTAGTTAAACTTATTCATTATTCCCACTTCTTAAGCAATGCACAGCATGATTAATTTTCCCTGCAACTTCATCAATTTGATTCAACACTTCCCCTTCTTGAAATCTCAATAGGGTATATCCTAGCGCTATTAATTTATCATGTCGATATCGATCGTATGTTGGATTATTATCATGTGAGTTCCCATCGATTTCAATAATTAATCCCAATTCTTTGCTAAAAAAATCAACAATGAAATGATCAATCGGCCTTTGTCTATTAAATTTCACGCCAATTTTGTTGCTTTTAAGTACGGAAAGCCATAGCTGTTTTTCTGCTCTTGATACAGATTGTGTTCGTAGTGTTCGAGAAAATAGTTTTAAATCTTTATTATAAAAGTTATTCATTTTTTTAAGGTATATATTAAGTTACTAAAAATTTAGGAGACAATCTAGCTACTTGCCATATCAAAAAAGTAAGTACTTTTAATCTATGGTAGTGATTGTTGATTATGGTATGGGGAACATTCATTCTTTACGTAGAATTTTTACTAGCTTGAAACTCCCTGTTGTGGTTAGTCATAAGGTCAAAGACATCGAGGAAGCTTCTCATATTATTCTGCCTGGGGTAGGTCATTTCGGACGAGCGATGGATGAATTGAAGCAACGAGGACTCATCGATGCCTTGAATCAAGCCGCCATGGGAGACAAAAAACCGATTTTAGGTATTTGTTTGGGGATGCAACTCATGACCGCGTCGAGCGAAGAGGGTAACTCAGAAGGCTTAGGTTGGTTTCCCTGCAAGACAACTAAAATTATGGTGGAAAATCCCATCCAATTCAAGGTGCCTCACCTCGGATGGAATACCTTGCATACAACCGAAGCTCATCCAATACTTCAAGGAGTTCCCAGCCAAAGTGAAATGTATTTTGTACATGCTTATGCGGTGGATAAAGCAGATGAAGAACAGGTATTATGCACCACTACCTACGAAAAACAATTTGTATCGGGATTGATTTCAGAAAACATCATTGGGGTCCAATTTCATCCTGAAAAAAGCCACGCTATTGGTCAACGAATTCTTGCTAATTTCACTCAGTCATGTATCGTCCAAGATTAATTCCCTGTTTACTTATTCAAGGCGGAGATTTGGTTAAAACCATTGGTTTTTCATCCCCTAAATATATCGGTGATCCGCTGCATGCGGTTCATTTATTTAATGAATTTAATGCAGATGAACTCATATTGTTGGATATCAAGGCCACTAAAGAAAATCGCTGTATTCCGATTGATTTTGTTAGAAATGTGGGTGAAGAGGCCAATATGCCGTTTTCGGTAGGAGGTGGAATTAAGTCTTTAGAAGAAATCAGGCAGCTTTTGGAAGCTGGAGCAGAGCGTGTGGTTTTGGGAACGGTAGCTGCTGAAACACCATCCTTTGTGCGTGAAGCCAGCGAGCGATTTGGAAAATCGACTATCGCGGTCTGCATCGATATAAAATATTCATTTTGGGGAAAACTACAAGTGGTGGCTCGAAATGGTCAGAAAGTGATTTCTGCTGATGTTGTCGGATTCGCGAAAGAAATGGAGCGAATGGGTGCAGGAGAATTACTTATCCAATCGGTTAATAAAGATGGTACATACCAAGGGTTGGAGATTGCTGTGCTTCAGGAGGTAACTCAAAGTGTGGGTATTCCTGTTGTTGGTTTGGGCGGACTAGCTTCCTTGGAAGAAATTCGAACCATTCACCCAAAGTCGAATCTTAATGGTTATGCTGCAGGTAGTTTATTCATCTATCAAGGCAAACATAGAGGGGTATTGGTCAACTATCCTTCATCTGATGAGGTCAAGAAGCTTTTTAATTGATGCGTTAATGTTGTATTTTTGTCCAAAATAATGTCAGAACCTACCCTTTCATATCAAATTTGTAGCCGTTGTGTTATGGATAGCTCTGATCCGGCCATAACTTTTAACGAGCAGGGGCATTGCAATCATTGCTCGGAATTTATAGAAAAACGGGCTCATTTCAGCTACAAAGGCGCAGAGAGTGATCAGGCTTTGGAAAACTTAATCCAGCAAATAAAAGTTCAGGGCAAAGGAAAGGAATTTGATTGCATCGTAGGCTTGAGTGGTGGTGTCGATTCTTCTTATACGGCATGGAAGGCAAAGCAACTCGGACTACGTGTTCTAGGTGTGCATATGGATAACGGATGGAATTCCATTGAGGCCAATCAGAACATTAGAAATTTAGCTACAAAACTTCAAATTGAATACGAATGTGTGGTATTGGATTGGCAAGAGTTTAAGCAGATTCAGCGCGCCTTTCTCAAAGCTAGTGTTCCTGAAGCAGATACTCCGACAGATATTGCTATTCTCTCGGTATTGCACAGAATAGCCGCAAAACATGGGGTTAAATATATCCTTAGTGGCGGAAATTTTGCTACTGAAGGCATTTTACCTAAATACTGGCATTACAACGCCAAAGACCTTAGGTATTTTAGTCACATATGTAAGTCTTTTGGATCTGTTCGTTTAAAGTCATTTCCTACTTTTGGGTTTATGCGAGAAACATATTACAAAATATTCAAGGGGCTTCGGATGATTTATTTCTTAAACTATGTTCCATTTGATAAAAATGAAAGTATAACGCTTTTGAAGCGCGAGTTGGATTGGCAAGATTACGGAGGTAAGCATTATGAGTCTAAGTACACCGGATTTATTCAAGCTTATTATTTATTTAATAAGTTTAATATTGATTATAGAAGGGCTACTTATTCGTCTCAGATTTGTGCAGGGGCAGTGGGTCGAATGGAGGCAATTGAAGGATTAAAGCTTCAACCTTATAATGATGAAAGGGTAGAGCAGGAAATAAAGTACATCGCCAAAAAACTAGATTTTTCCGAATTGGAATTTAAAGAAATATTGGCTTTAGCGCCGCATTGGTATACAGATTATCCTAATGATGAAGCCAAATTGAATTTTGTTTATAACCTGTATCGTAAGCTCTTCAAAAAAGAAAAGCTAGCCAACTTTTAAATTAAAGCTTGATTGAAAGAAAATAGCTTGATTATTCTTTTTATTTCCCTCTTCCTCCGCCGGTTTTAACGGTAGCAACTTTTTTAACTGCTCCAGCTTTCATTGATTTTACTGGTGGGGTTCCACTAGTAGGTACACTTGTTTTCTTAGCACTCGCTTTTTTAGGCGTCTTAGTTTCAGCTTTTTCTGTTTTATCAGCTTTGCCTTTTTCCGCTACATCATTTACTTCTACTTCCATTATCAATAGCCCTTCTGCCAAAAGCATATTGTACCATTGGAAAAATTTCTTAATGTCTGAAAAATATACGCGATCTTTATCGTAGTTGGGCAATGTCTTTTCGAAACTTGCTCGTAATGTTTTTTCATCAGCTTTATGCGAAGGTCCTTCTTTACCAGAACTGATTTTATATAAATTACTTAATACGTCAATTAATTTTACATCTTCTTCACTGGTAAAGATGCTAATGTCCTCTAAAGCAGATATTTTTTCTGAGGAAAGTGCTGCAAAACGCTTCTTATCAATTAACGATTCTACAATAACGCTATTTTTTCCCTTAGTAATTACTTTAAATAATCCTGGGCGTCCCGCAATGGAAATAATTCCTTCTAATGTCATTCAACTAAATTTTAGCCAAAAATATAAAATCTTTATGATTTTATGCGATTAATTAATTATTTAGTTTAGAGGTATTCTTTATTTTATTAGGCTTTCCTAAATTTATCTGTACCTTTGCACCCAATTTAAAAAAATAAAATGACATTTGCAGAGCTGGGTTTGAGGAGTGAGGTACTGAAGTCGTTAGAAGATTTGGGTTTTTCAGTACCAACTCCAATCCAAGAACAAGCAATCCCACATTTAATGAAGGATGATTGCGATTTTGTTGGGCTTGCCCAAACAGGAACAGGGAAAACGGCCGCATTTGGTCTGCCGTTAATTAGTAATATCGATACAAGCCTAAAGTTACCACAAGGCTTGATTATCTGCCCTACACGTGAGCTATGCTTACAAATATCCAAAGATTTAGGAAACTATTCCAAATACCTTGATTGCAACATTGTGCCCGTTTACGGTGGCGCAGACATTCGCAAGCAAATGACGGATGTTAAAAAAGGTGCGCCAATTATTGTGGCTACACCTGGAAGGCTAATGGATTTGATAAAACGAAAAGTAATTCAACTTTCTCAAGTACGCTATGTAGTCTTGGATGAAGCAGACGAAATGCTAAACATGGGTTTTAAAGAAGATATTGATAGTATCCTCGAAACAACACCAAAAGAAAAAAATGTTTGGTTGTTTTCTGCGACAATGCCTAAAGAAGTAGCGTTCATTGCGAAAAATTATATGAATGATCCATTAGAAGTTTCTATTGGGCATAAAAATCAAAGTAATGAGAACATTGATCATATTTATTATATGGTCAAAGAAAAGGATAGATATGAGGCGGTTAAGCGTCTAATTGATTTTAATCCGACAATTTATGGTTTAATTTTTTGTCGCACACGATCAGAAACGGCAACTGTTGCTCAAAAATTAAGCAGAGACGGTTACAATGCAGAGCCTCTTCATGGTGATCTATCGCAGGCAATGCGCGATTTGGTTATGCAGCGCTTTAGAAGTAAAGAATTACAACTCTTAGTTGCCACGGATGTTGCTGCGAGAGGATTGGATATCGATAATATTACGCATGTTATCAATTATAACCTTCCTGATGATATTGAAAATTATACGCATCGAAGTGGGCGAACAGCTCGCGCTGGAAAAAAAGGCGAATCATTAGTTTTAGTCAGTGCAAAAGAATCGTTTAAAATTAAGGCCATTGAACGTCAGATGCGCACAACGTTTACCAAAGGTGAAATTCCTAATGCAAAAGAGATTTGCCGTATTCAATTAATGCGTTTGATTGAAAAGGTAATCGCGACTGAAATTAGAGAAAAAGACATCACGCCATTTTTGCCGACCATCTTCGCGGAATTTGAAAATTTTTCAAAAGAAGAGGTAGTCAAAATGTTCGTTTCGGCAGAATTTAATCGATTTATTGAGTATTATGAACGTGCTGGTGACTTGAATGCATCTGCAGGTAGCTCTGATCGAGAAGATCGTGGACCTAAAGGCGAGCGTTCTAGAGGTTCTGATGAAGGAAAAACACGATTTTTTGTGAATATCGGACGACGAGATGGTTTCAATCCAGGGGCCCTTTTACGTGTAATATGTGATGCCACTGGTTTAACGTCTACTGCGGTTGGAAAAATTGATATCATGACGTCATTTTCATTTTTTGAAGCAGACCAAGAGCATGCAGATAATATAATTAAGCAGGTTAATGGAACTGACTTTGATGGACATACAATAAGTATTGAAATTACCACATCTAAGGAAAGTGGAGGTGGATTTAGGGATAAAGAGCGTTCAGGCTTTGGAGGTGGTGGAGATCGTTCAAGATCTGGCGGCGGCGGCGGAAGAAGTGGTTCTTTTGGTGGCGGAGGTCGTAGCAGTTCATATGGTGGTGGCGGCGGAGGTCGCAGCAGTTCATACGGCGGAGGCGGCGGAGGTCGTAGCAGTTCATATGGAGGCGGCGGCGCAGGTCGCAGCAGTTCATATGGCGGAGATCGACCTAGATCAAGTGAAGGAAATGATCGTCCACGTTCAGGTGGAGCAAGTGATCGTCCGCGAACAGGTGGTGGAAGTGATCGTCCAAGAACAGGCGGTGGAAGTGATCGTCCAAGAACAAGTGGTGGAGGCGATAGAAGAAATGATGGGGGTGAACGTAAAAGAAAGTTTTAGAAATTAAAGATGGAAATTAGAAACATAGCAATAATTGCACACGTCGATCATGGTAAGACAACCTTGGTTGATAAAATGATTGAAGCAGGAAATTTTTTAAATGAGCGTGATCGCCCAACTGGTGAATTAATCATGGATAATAATGATTTGGAACGCGAAAGAGGCATTACTATCGTCTCCAAGAATGTTTCCGTTTCTTATAAGGGCACTAAAATTAATATCATTGATACTCCAGGTCACGCGGATTTCGGTGGCGAGGTTGAACGTGTATTGAATATGGCCGATGGTGTTTGTCTTTTGGTTGATGCATTTGAAGGTCCTATGCCACAAACTAGATTTGTACTAGGTAAAGCTCTTTCAATGGGCTTAAATCCATTAGTGGTAATCAATAAAGTTGATAAGGATAACTGCACGCCTGAAGAAGTAAACGAAAAGGTGTTTGATTTAATGTTTGAATTGGATGCAACGGAAGAACAATTAAATTTTCCTACTATTTACGGATCTGCTAAAAACGGGTGGATGTCGACAGATTGGAAAACGCCGACTGATTCAATTTCTCCCTTACTAGATGAAATTTTAAACTATTTTAAGCCTCCTGTAATTGAAGAAGGTAATACGCAAATGCTCTTAACTTCATTAGACTACTCATCTTATGTTGGTAGAATTGCAATCGGAAGGTTAAGTCGTGGTGTAATAAAAGAAAACCAAAATGTTATTTTAACTAAACGTGATGGGGCCCAAGAGAAGCATCGTATCAAAGAGGTATTCGTCTTTGATGGTTTGGAAAAAAGAAAAGTTGAGTCAGTTACGCCAGGTGATATTTGTGCGATAACGGGTTTAGATGGTTTTGAAATTGGAGATGCTGTTTGTGATGCTGAAAATCCCGAGGCATTAGCAACCATTCAGTTAGATGAACCAACGATGTCCATGTTGTTTACTATCAATGATTCCCCATTTTTTGGAAAAGAAGGAAAATTTGTTACCTCAAGACATATTCAAGAGCGTTTACATAAAGAATTAGAGAAGAATTTAGCACTACGTGTTTTAGATACAGATAAAGCAGATCGTTGGATGGTTTATGGTCGTGGTGTATTGCATTTATCGGTTTTAATCGAAACAATGCGACGTGAAGGCTATGAAATGCAAGTTGGTCAACCTCAAGTAGTTTTTAAAGAAATTGATGGAAAAAGATGTGAGCCAATTGAAGAATTGACGATCGATTTACCAGAAGAGTTTGGAGGTACAGCTGTTGAAGCGGTAACAAAACGAAAAGGTGAAATGACCAATATGGCACCAAAAGGTACACGAATGATTATTCAGTTTTTAATTCCGTCTAGAGGTATTATCGGCCTTCGAAGCTACTTGTTAACGCAAACGGGAGGTGAAGCAATCATGACACATCGTTTCTTAGATTACCAACCATTCAAAGGGGAAATTCCTGGTCGTCAAAACGGTTCAATGATTTCTTTGGAGCAAGGAACGTCAATACCTTTTTCTTTAAATAATCTTCAGGAACGAGGGAAGTTTTTTGTTTCGCCAAATGAAGATATTTATGAGGGACAGGTTATCGGCGAAAATTCCAGGGCTGGTGATTTGTGTGTTAATGTTACCAAGACAAAGAAAATGTCAAACATGCGTTCTTCAGGAGCGGATGAAAAGGTACGTTTAGCTCCACCTAAATTATTTAGTTTGGAAGAATGTTTGGAATACATCCAAGGAGATGAATACGTGGAGGTAACTCCTAAATCTCTTCGAATTCGTAAAATTTTCTTAAAAGAAACCGATCGAAAACGCTCTGGAAAATCTTAATTAAATTTAATTGATTTAATTGGGCTTATTCTGCTGATCACAATACTTGGGATCAATAAGGCGCTTATGCATACTGTAAATGAAACGACATTCAACAATAACCATTGAATGACACTCAGTTGCATCGGAACTTGGCTCAAATAATATACTGAAGGATCGAGTTTAATTATTCCAAAGTTTGCTTGAAGATAGTAAATTAATAAGCCGAATAAGTTCCCATAGAACATTCCTTTTAAAATTAGTTGCCCAGCTTGAAAAATAAATATTTTTCGAATACTCCAGTCGGTAGCACCCATCGATTTTAATATGCCAATAAAATTAGTTCTAACCACAATCATAACTAAGAGCGCTGAGCCCATATTTATTATTCCAATAATAATCATTAAGCTCAAAATAATGGCAACGTTAATATCCAAAAAACTTAGCCAATTAAATAAATCCTGTTCTTGCTCAATAATTGATTTTACAGTGATTAAATCACCATTTTCTGTAGGGTTCATTTCTAAGTGCTTGGCTAATTCGCTCTTTATCTTATCATGGTCATTCCAATCGTTCAATTGTACTTCGTACCCTGCAATATACTTATGCCAAGTTCCCTTTCCCTCCATAATCGATATCTGAAGTTCTCCTTTCTCTAGTAAAATAGCGTAGTTAGATCCTGATTCATTGCTGGCAATTTTTGTTAGTTCTTTTTCTTCATTTAATAAAATGGGAGAATTTAAATTAGTTTTATGTAAGCTAATAATCGATGTATCAACGGGTAATAAGGTAGCACTTGACTTATCAAACTGATAAACAATAACCCGAAAGGTAGTATCAATAAAATTGGCAAGAATGGCTTTTCCTTGATATTTATCTGGACCTTGACCCCAATCGAAACTTAGGTTATCCGTTTTGCCTGCTACATCAGCTCTTATGATTATTCGATTCTGAAAAAGGGTATCATCAATAGAAATAGTGGTTGATATTCCATAATCATTTAATTTTTGAATATGTCGGATATCACAAAAAATCATTTTTTTATCGTAATCTTCAAATCCAGTATCAAAAATGCCAACAATCTTAAATTTTCTCATTATTGGTTTTTCTTTAACAAAGAAGAAAGAAACCGATTGATTTAATGTTAGGTTCAAGGTCTTACAAATTTTGCGTGATAAGATTATTTCATCCGTTGGAGTATCGCCAAACAGCATTGGAATCCTTCCTGAAATTAGGTTCTTCGAGATAAAATCCCAATTGTACTTACTTTCCACACCTTTCATTAAAATGCCTAAGACTTCTTGCTTTTGTAGAATTGAGTCTTTACCAGAATTTAGTCGAATGGTATCTGTATAGTTCGACGATTGAATTAAGCCGGGTTTATAGGCTACTGCATTGGTATTTATTATACCGGAAATTCCATTTAAATAGGTAGTAATTCTTTCGGATTTTTGGATAGGTTCACATTCAATGATAGAACTAAAGCCGGCTTTTGTTAAAATAATGGGAGCGGAGTAGCCTGTAACTTTTTGTCGAATTTCGTTTTGGAATCCTGTTACAATAGCAAGAGTGACTAAGTTAACAACAATTGATAGTGCAATACTTATTGTAGCAATACGTAAGATTGGTTTAGAAACTTTAATATCTTGCGCTTTAGAAAAACGGATACGTTTTGATATGAAAAATTCAAAAGACAATAGACTTACATTTAAGTTTCAAAAATACGCAAAGCAATTATGCCTTGAAACTATTTTATTGATTTTACTTTCCGCATGTAATTTAGGGGTTGGCGTTGATTACAGTAATAAAGGTTCTATTGTTGTTTACGACGAGCCTAAAACTTGGATTGATTTTGATGCTCCAATACCAATCTTCACGACTAAAGAGCCTCAATTAGGAATTGATCGATTGCATCTTTTTGTTGATTCGTTGAAAGGAAAAAGAATTGCAATTGTTTGTAATCAAACGTCAATGGTAAAGGATGTTCATTTGTTAGACACCTTGTTAGCGTTAAATTTAAATGTGATAAAAGTGTTCTCGCCTGAACATGGTTTTCGTGGGGATATAAGCGCAGGGGAAAAAGTGAGTAGTTCAATTGATCCAAAAACAGGGATTCCTCTAGTTTCGTTGTATGGAACTCATAAAAAACCAACTGAAAGTGATTTAAGTGATGTGGATATTGTGATTTTTGATATCCAAGATGTTGGGGTTCGCTTTTACACTTTTCTTTCTACGATGCACTTTGTGATGGAGGCTTGTGCTGAAAATGGAAAACAGATGGTCGTTCTTGATCGCCCTAATCCAAATGCACATTATATTGATGGGCCAATTTTGGAACCTGCCTATAAATCATTTGTAGGAATGCACCCTGTACCAATTGTTTATGGAATGACTATCGGAGAATATGCACTAATGATAAATGGTGAGGGATGGCTAGACAAAAAGCTTACGTGCAAGTTGTGGATTATTCCATGTAAAAATTACACCCATAAAACTAAATATGTATTACCTATTCCACCATCTCCTAACTTACGATCTGAACTCGCCATATCCTTATATCCAAGTTTATGTCTTTTTGAAGCAACAACAGTGAGTATAGGTAGGGGTACAGATCAACCATTTGAAGTGTATGGGCATCCAAAATTTCCAAACACTGAATTTAATTTTTCGCCTAAACCACAGTTTGGCGCTAGTAATCCTCCTCAAGCATATTGTAATTGTAATGGCTTTAATTTAACATCATCTTTAGCGAAAAGAAGTTATGAAATTAATCTAAACTACTTAATAAATGCTCGTGATTTATTAGGGGATTCTATTGAATTTATTGATCAGGGTGCTTTTTTTAACCGCCTAGCCGGTAATGCTGTCCTAAAAGAGCAATTTGCTAAAGGTTGGTCGGCCAAAGAAATCCGATCTACGTGGAAACCAGGAATAGAGGAGTTTAAGAGTATTAGAAAGAAATACTTATTGTATAATTAATGCAGGTCTTTACTGTTTTTTTCTACATCATCTCTCATTTTAGCAGCATATTGCTCTAAGGTTGATTGGATGCTAGCATCGTAAATACTAAGGATACGTGCGGCAAGAATTCCGGCATTTTTACTAGCATTTAAAGCAACTGTTGCAACAGGAATACCATTTGGCATTTGGAGGATGCTTAAAATACTGTCCCATCCATCGATGGAGTTACTTGATTTTATAGGAACACCTATTACCGGCAAGGTAGTTAGTGATGCAACCATGCCCGGAAGGTGTGCTGCTCCTCCTGCTCCAGCAATAATAACTTTATACCCCTTTCCTGCTGCTCCTTTGGCAAAAGCCATCATTTTCTCGGGTGTCCTGTGCGCCGAAACTACTTCAATGTCAGCGCCAATTCCTAACTCATCTAATAGTTCCTTTGCTGCCTTCATCGTTGGAAAATCAGACGAACTCCCCATAATTATCGCTACTGGATTCATGTTACTGGATTTTTTTGGTCACTACTATTGCTATCTACTTCTAGTGTTGTATTGTCTAAAGTTTTATTTTCAGTCGATATTTTATTTTCTATTGTTGTATTGTCTAATGTTTTAGTATCTAATATTTTATCTTCAGTCGGCATTGTATTTTCAATCGGTTTTTTGTTGGTCGAATTATCGTAATGAATCGTATTTTCAATTTCTGAATATATTTGATCCATCGGCCCAACTAACTCTTCTTGTTTCTCTATCAAGATGTTTTTTAGATTCAAATCTTTTCCAATATCTACACCGGACTTTTTGATTTCATTTTGAATTTCTGAGGTAGCATTCCTGATTTGATACAGGCCTTTTCCTAAGGTTTTTGCTATACCCGGGATACTTTTTGATCCAAAAAAAATCAAAATGAATAAGAAAATTACAACAATTTCAGATCCAGAGACATCATTCAAAAATAATGGTAAGTTCATCATATAGCCAATCGTATACAAAGGTACAATTTTATATCAATTGTCTTATTTACAAATCTTACTAAATAAAAAAAGAGGACCGAAGCCCTCTTTTAGATGAATATAGAAATACCGTTTGATTAAATAACAACTAATTTTTTTGTAGTTGTTGTGCCGTCAAGGGTGGTGAACTTAATTTGATAAAGTCCTTTATTAAGGTTTGTTAATTCAATTGAATTCATTCCTTGAACATCCAAAACGTTAATAACTTTTCCATTTTGATCTATTACTCCTAATTCTGCAGCAGATCCAATCCAATTAATGGTAGCATCGCCATTTGATGGGTTTGGATACATTTTGAAGGAAAGTGTATTTTCATCTGATAGTCCACTAGTGGATTGATTCTCAATTGTTACATCTACAACTTCGACACAGGCGTTCATATCCGTAATGGTAACTTGGTAGGTTCCAGCAGCCAAGTTGCTTAAGTCTTCTGTGCTTGAACCGTTGCTCCATAAGTAGGTATATCCGGGTGTTCCTCCTGTGATGTTTAAATCAATTGTTCCTTCTTGATTACCTAAGTCTGCCGTTGTGCTTGCACTTCCTACTATGGCTTGTGGTGCGAATAAAGAGAAAGTTCTCACTGTAGTACATCCGTTTGTATTGGTGGTGGTCAAAGTGTAAATTCCTTCTGTTAAGTTATTTAAGTCTTCGCTTGTGGCACCATTACTCCATGAATAGGTACAGTTACTAATGCTTGAACTCACATCAATAGATCCATTAGCCGAACCAAAGCAAAGTGGATTCTGAGTAAGGCCATTTACGATTGCTGCGCCATTGTTTATGATTGCCGTGGTTGTTTGTACACATCCATGGGCATCTGTAAGGGTTATTGAATAGGTACCGGAAACTAAGCTATCGTTTGATATTCCAGTCATTCCGTGTGGCCAAACTACGCTAAAAGGCTCCTGAGCAACGGAAGGATTTAAGGTAATCACGCCCTGACCTTCTACACATGAATTAATAGTATTTGGGTTTAAGGCGGTGTTGTTTCCATATGTCAACGCCATGGCTACTGCTGCCGCTGTATTTAAACGACCTTTTCCAATTTGCCCAACATAAGCAGGATTAATGGCATCTATATTTTGAGATGTAAGCTTTAGAATTTGTTCGATGGCTTCATTGTTCAAACAAGGATTAACGCTTAACATTAGGGCCACAGTTCCAGAAACGTAAGGAGCAGCAAAAGAAGATCCAGAACCTAAAATGTAATGGTTTGATGAAGGGCTGATGCCAACTTGATATCCTGGCGCTGAAAGATCTACTCTAGGGTTGTGTTGGTGTGTCGTATTTGGATCGCCAATTACATCTTCGTGGTTGTCATATTTCCCAATACTCGTAACAGAAAATACAGTTGCGTAAGAAGCAGGGAATACCATGTCGCTCGCGGAGCCACACGTGTTGCCATTTCCTGCTGCTGCGATAATAAATGAACCATTTTGGTATGCTTCAGTGATAACATCTTGTTCGTACTGACTAAAGCTGCATCCTGAAAACCAGCTGATGTTGATAATATCAATTCCAGCATAAGTAGCCGCTAAAATCTCGTTGAAATCCATTTGATAAAAAGCCAATGACGAATTAAAGCCTACTGAACTTACTCCGATATTATTATCGGTGTTCCCTGCTGCGATGATGGCTACAGCATTACCGTGGCTATTAGGTAAGGGGTTGTGATAATCGTAGTAAACCAATTTACCGGCAATTTCTTCGTGGTTTGGATCTAGGTTTTCATCACTGATGGCGATAACCATATTGCTATTTGAGTGTGTGATGTCCCAAGCGATAGGCGCTTGAATTAAATCCAAGGCATAGTCTTCAGATAGCACAAGGCCATAATCATTGGGAATATACAAGGTTTGATATTGTGGTGCGCGTTCGATGCCTTGAACTACTGTAGGAAATAACTTGAGGGTGGTTTCAAGTTCACTTTGACTGCACGAACATGAAAATTCGTATACTTCTTGAAGTTTAGCATTTCGAGAGTTCGATAAGGCTTGTTTTACACCAATGACACCAGCTTGATTTAAAGCTTCTGCAAAAATTGGGTTTGGGGAGGTAATATCTCCATTTGACTCCAAACGAGGCGTGCTGCTTTTGTCGCTTACTCTAGCCCATACGCGGCCATTCACTTGTGATTGAATCTGAAAAGTACTTAATCCTAGCAATCCTGCTAAAACTAATTTTAAGTGCATTGAATTTTTCATAATTTAAATTTTTAGTTGTTTATGACACAAAGATTCGTTTGTTCTTAAAGAAGGATGGTCTAAAATTTCTAATGAATAAGTAAAATACCTTTTCCTACACAGCGCCAAATACGTATGTTTAACACTTAGTTAAGCAGAAATACGTACAAATAGCACTTTTTTGCAAATCTTGTCAACTATAAATAAAAAGATATTAGTTCCGATATAGAAGTATTCGCAAGCATGAATTGAATGAGTTGGGATTGATAGTAAAGCGATTTCCCTTTCATCAAGTACGTAATGAAACTTTAAATACTACCGTTTATATAGATTGTTTTTTTTCAATAATACCTAACATGATTCGTTCAGGTAAAAATGGTGCGATTATTCGAAGTAAAAAACGTAAACTCAAATCTGAAATCACCGTTCGTTTTCCTTTCATCATTGCTTTGTAACCGAACAAGGCTGTACTGTATGCATCTGCGCCATTCGCAAACATGTCAGAACCACCCATTCCTGCTACTACATCAAATTCTGTTTTCACTGGTCCTGGACATAATGCGGTAACGGTAACTCCAGTATGTCTCAATTCGAAGGAGGTAGCCTTAGTTAGTGATACTACAAATGCCTTTGTAGCGAAGTAGGTTGCCTGTAAAGGACCAGCGATGAATCCTGCCGTACTGGCTACATTTAACACTTTTCCGAATTTGTTTCTCACCATATTCGGCAAGTATAGGTGCATGAGTTCAGTAAGTGCACCGACATTGAGATCAATCATGGCTTTATCGGCCTCCAATTGGCGTTCTACAAATTTACCGTGGCCTCCAAACCCGGCATTATTGAATAAATAATCTACCAAAAGCCCTTCTTTTTCGGTAAATGCATAAATTTTATTAGGCGAATCTCTATCTGTTAAATCGATGGCCATAACATAAGCCTCAACATTATATTTGGTCCTGATTTCCTCAGCCAAGGTTTCTAGCTCAGGCAATCGACGGGCTGTTAAAACAACGTTATTCCCTCTCGATGCATGAATGATGGCCAACTGTTTTCCAATTCCGCTGGAGGCGCCTGTTATTAGGCCTACTTTTTTCATGTTTTATCTGATAAGGTGTACAAAGAAATACTGAATATTTTGATCTGGATCCTGAAATATAACGGTATAAACCCCTGCTGTGAGTGCTTCTCCACTTTGATCGCTACCGTTCCAATTATTTTGGTAATTGTTGCTAAAAAAGACTTCTACACCCCATCGGTTTAAGATGGTAATGCTTGAATTGGGCTTTAAGGCTTCAATAATTAGGTTTTCATTGGCAAGGTCGCCGTTTGGTGTTATCACATTCGGGAAGGTGAGCTCGTCATAAACGGTAACCAAAATAGATATGGTATCCGTGCAGCCTTGGCTGTTGGTTACGGTCAATGAAATTGGGTAGACCCCTGCGCTAAAACTAGAATCAATAGGTGAATTTCCATAGTTTATCCCGCCAATATTCCAAGATTCACTAATGTAGTTGGTAGAGGTATTTGTAAACGTGATGTTTTCTCCTACATCTGGATCAAGGGGAGAAAAGCCGATGCCTGCCGTAGGATAGGATGGAGGGTTTAAGACATAAAAACTGGAGGTGTCCGTGCATCCATTCCCTAAGTCTACTACAATCAATTGATAATTCCCTGCTGGGATATTAGTATTATTCAATGCTGTTCCGTTAGTTGGATTCCACTGGCATGCATAATTATTGGTTCCGCCACTGACCGTTATACCCGTGATTGAACCCAAAACTAAACAAGTTGGTTGGATAACCGCTGCTTGGCTTTCATTGATTACAATGGGTGTATTTTGGGGAACGGTTACCGTAATGGTACTGACGCAATTATTGCCATCTGTAACCGTGAGTGTGTATGTCCCTGCACTTAGGCTCGAATTATCAAATGTAGTGGTTTGGTTGTTCCAACTAATCGTAAGTGCTGGATTAGGCGCTGTAATTCCAGTAATCGATCCCCAAGTTCCAATACAATCTACCGGTGTTACAATCATATTCGACGTGTCAATTGTGGGACCTCCAGTAGAGGATATGTTCAATGGTCCAACGTTTGCGACGCAACCCGCTGCATCTGTTACGCTCAAGGAATAGGATCCATCCGCTAAATTAGAGAGAGAAAGCGTGCTTGAATTGTTCGACCACAAGTAAGCGTATGGTGTAGTTCCACCACTTACATTAAGTCCAGTAATGGCTCCATCGTTTTGACCGCAATTCTCATCCTGAAGAAGCAGATTATTGGTGTTAATGCTTGGCCCTGGAATATTATTAATCACAAATGGGCCTGCATTGGCTATACAAGAATTGGTATCGGTGACGATTAATGTGTAAGTACCTGCATTAACATTCAGTAGGTTGGAGTTGGTGTTATTTCCTGGATTCCATTGGTATTGCAAACCAGAACCTATTCCGATGATGCCAGAAATTTGTCCGTTACCTTGTCCACAGTTTTCGTCTTGGATGAGCAGTGCACTTGAATCGATCATCGGTCCTGCAACATAAGGCACCACAAACGAAGGGGAGGATGCCGTGCAACCATTTCCGTCGGTTACAGTCAAAACATATGATCCTGCACTCAATCCGCTGGGATTAATCGTATTGTTTGATGTATTGGTCCAAGAGTAGCTTAGGTTAGTACCAGTGGATACGATGCCAGAAATAGAGCCCATGGTTCCATTGCATATTTGGGGATTGATAAGTGCTGATGAGACGTTCAAGCTCGGGCCTGTAATACCTGGGATGATGTATGGAATAGAAGTTGAGCTGCAACCCAATGCATCTTGCACACTCAAAATATAGGTTCCAGCTGGAGCAACTAAGTTCAAGTTGTTCCCACCGTTGTTTGACCATGAGTAAGTGTAGGGCTGAGTTCCACCACTGATACTCAGATTGGTTATGGTGCCAGACGAGGTGCATGTTGCTCCCACAATGGTAGGCGTTCCAGTAATCGCTGGATTGGCTCCTACAAAAACGGTGACCGGTCGTCGAAATGATCCCGGGCAAATACCAATATAATAGGTAGTGGTCGTATTTAATACCGGAGTGGTGTATGAATTTCCAGTAGCAACCACCGTTGTTCCAAAAGCAGAAGTATACCAGATTAAATTACCAGTGGGAGGGTTGCCAATAGTAGAAGCGTTTAGGGTAACACTTCCTCCTGCACAAAGTGTGTCATTGGCAGCTATGATATCAAAGAAATTGGTATTGGTATTCGTGATTCCTGCTGAACCAGCCGTAGCGCCGTTGGGAGGGAAGTTAATGACTTGTGTTGAATTGGTGGTTCCGCTATTGCCTCCATTGACTTGTTGTATGGGAGTTCCCGAAGAAATGGAAATGTATCCACCACCGCCACCACCGCCGGGACCATCTGCTTCATTGGTTGGTGAAGTGGCCAATAGTCCTACAGACAACTGTTGATTTCCGCCATTTCCGCCATTTGCTGACAATGTAATGGTATTAGGGATGGGATTGGTGTTGGAAATGTAAACACTTCCACCTCCTCCAGCTCCACCTGCGCCATCATTGCCGTATTTCTGAGTAGAGGCTTGAACTGCGATTTGACCGTTTGGATTTGCGTTGATTCCGTTGGCTCCGTTGGCCTCAATGGTTCCAGAACCAGAAATAGAACCATACAATTTTAAAAAGGTAATGCCACCACCTCGGCCTCCACCGCCACCTTGACTATTGTTTTGGTCGCCAGCACCACCACCGCCGCCAACAAAAATTCGGGTATTGTCTTGTTGTATGGGATGTCCACCTAGACCACCTTCTTTTCGCCGGTAATCACCAGCCCAAGCCATTTGGTTTGGACCTAGTGTATTTTCGTTTTGATCGGAAGTTGAGCCTGAATAACCACCACGACCTCCCCCAGGAGAGTTTGATCCGCCCATGCCAGCTAGCTCTAAATTCCAATTGGTATTGTAAGTAATACTCGGAATTCCTTTACCAGTATAGGTTAAAGTAGTGCTTCCAACATTAGAGCCGCCCCCACCACCTGCGTTGTGGTTATTACCTCCACCTCCGCCATTAGCTGGAGCTCCTTTACAATATCGAGAATAAACTAAGTCGTATTCTGTGTAGAAACCCGCAATGCTTTCCCCTTTTTCAGCGCCTTGAGTGGCTACATGGGAGGCGCAAAATCCAACGTCGTTCACACTACCCGATGGAGCACCTAATGTTTGGTTTTCGGTTACACCTCCACGAAAACCATAGCCCGAAGATGATATTTTTCCGTTGGCATTCAAAATAAGGTTTCCATCGACTTCGATGGCTAACACGCCACCGCTTGTACCGTTCCATAAACTTGGTACGGTTGAAGTATTCGAGTTGATGGTTAGATTGGCAAAACGAGGTACGCGAACAACTTGCACACGACCTGAGATAGCGTAGTTGTTGGTTAGCGGACAAGTCAAGTTTATGGTTGCCGTTCCAGATACCGAACGTACCTGCGCCAATTCAAATTTTCCTGTTTGGTTGTAAGCTGTAATTTCACCCCAAAGTGGGATAAACAAAGGCCAGTCGTTTTGGTGACCGAAAGGCGTGGTGTATGGGCCCCAAAATTGTCCGTTGGAGTTTATGTATTCACTGGCGGCATAGGTGTCTACGTTCATTGACGTGCCTTGCATTTGTATGATGAGGATTAAATCTCCTGCGGCTAAATTAGTCGTAAAAAAACCTCCGTTTAGCGCATTTGAGCTTACGCTGATCAGCGACTGTCCTATGGTTGCATTGCTGCTCAAGGTCGTATAGCTATTCAAAACCGAATTGGCTGAAGTAACTGTGTAATTTCCATCTTTGGCACGTTGGCCATGTGCTTGAAAACTAACTAAAATGATAAAAAGTACACTTCGTAAATAGGGTTTCATTCAGAAAATTAAAGCATTATGACGCGTAAAGTTACTTATTCGTTGTCAAACTATTCAATATTTTAGCACATTAAATTAATCGAAATCAGCCTAGACCATTTATACATCGAGCGAGCCCAATTTTGATTTTTTCGTCCAACATTTTTCGTCCAATTTCTACTAAATTACTACGATTCGGTCGCGGGTGCTCTAAGTGATATTGTATGGCTTTGAATCGCATGGAATAGGATTTCAATCCCAATGTAAGTGCTCGCCATTCAATATCGACATCTTCTCCAAATCCTGGGTTTTGATAATCTGTATCGAAACCATTTAATGCCAATAAATCACTCTTGTGCCAGCCCATATTGCATCCTAATAATTTCGGTTTTGACAGGAGGGATTGTGGTAAATAGGGGGCATATAAGCGTTCTTCGATTCGTTTCGTTTTATTTTTGAAAAAATGAAATAGCTTAGGTTTTTTAATGATATCATTTCTTAGTAATGCTGCGGTTTTTTTATCCACGTCTAAGCGTCTACCCGCGCAAAAGTATCCCGGGCGAATGCATCGGGCATAATTTCGTATAAAATGCTTGTGAACCATGCAATCGCCATCAATAAAAACAAGTTGCAGATATTTCGCATGGTCTATTGCCTTATTTAGAATTTTATTTTTTCGAAATCCTTTGTCCTCTTGTTGTAGTAATCGAATGCTTAATTGTTTGCTGTAGCTAGAAAGTATGGTATGTATGAAAGCGTCTTCGCAATCATGAGCAATTAGAATTTCAAATTCCTTATCGCTTTGATCTAATAGGGAGTTTAAAACACACCGAAGACCACTATAATCATTATAAACAGAAATAATCAATGAGACTCCCATACGAACTTATTTTGTCGGACAAAGTTTTTCAACGATCTGAGCGACTGCAGGACAAATTTGCGAATTCATGGCCGTTAATGCTAATATCTGATACATGTTTTTTCGATTCGTATGTGGGTACTCTCTACAGGCTAGAGGTCGGTATTCGTATATTGAACAGGTATTATCATCCGAAAGAAAGGTGCAAGGAGCAGTTTTTAGTACAAGGTCATTTTCGTTATCCATCTTAAGATAGCTTGCGATAAATTGACTTTCCTTTACCCTCAAGTGTTTGGCAATTCGTTTTACATCGGTATCGCGAAATATTGGACTGGTCGTTTTACAGCAATTGGCACATGCTAAACAATCACGTTTTTTAAATGCGAGATCATGCTCCGCTCTAAAAAGATCATCTAGGTTTTTTTTTGATTTTAATTTAAGTACTTCTTTTTGTATGATCAGCTTATCCTTTATGGCGTTTTCTAATCTTAATTGATCCTCTGAATTCATTTGTGTATCATAAAAATTTAATCTGCTAATTGGCTAAGTCTACTTATATTTACTGCGAATTTAGTGAAAGAATGGAAGAATTTGATCTTATTGTTATTGGAGGTGGTCCTTCAGGATATGCGGCAGCGATGCGTGGAATCGATTTTGGTAAACGGATATGCTTAATTGAAAAGGATAAAGTTGGTGGTGCAGGCGTTTACAATGGTGCTCTTTCCTCAAAAACATTATGGGAATTATCTACCCGTGTCATTGATATCAATGATATGATCGTTGCAAAAGGAAGGTCGCGATTTGAGTTGAAATGGGAGGAAGCACGACAAATACTTTCGGAAGCAATTTTTGAACGAAAATTTCAATACTCTGCGCATATAAAATTGATGCAGACGGAGTCGATGAATAATTTGCTGCATTATGAAAAGGGGGAAGCGATGCTTTTGGATCAGCATCGTATTAAGATTCAGCACGAAGGAGAGGAGAAAATAATTTATGGTCATCATATCATTATAGCCACGGGAAGTAGGCCGCGATCGTTGCCTAACATTCAAGTTGATGGGGAGGTTATTATGACAAGCGATGGCATAGATACCATTTCAGAGTATCCTAAAAGTATGGTTATTGTTGGTGCAGGAGTAATTGGTTGTGAATATGCTACCATATTTTCGAATTTTGGAAAAACTGTTGTTCATATTATTGACCGTCAAGAACGTATTTTACCTTTTGAGGATGAAGACATCGCAAAGTTAGTATCAAAAAATCTGACGAATCATGGCGTTATTTTACACTCGAGTGCTCAATTAGAGCGCTTAGAAAGAATTGGTAATGAAGTGGAGTATGAATTATCTTATCCTGACGGGAAACGAGAAGTAATAAGGGTTGAAAAAGCGCTCTTGTCCGTAGGCCGACAGCCGAATATTGAAAATTTAGGACTTGAAAATGCTGGGGTAATACTTTCAAAAAGAGGCGTTCATATTGGCGACGATGATACTCGAACTAATATTCCGCATATTTACGCAGTTGGTGATGTTTCAGGACGATTAGCATTGGTGAATGTTGGCGAAATTGAAGGAAGGCACGCAGTAGAAAAAGCATTTGGTGCAAAGCCAGAAGCCTTGAATTATGATAATATTTGTACGATTATGTTCCTTTCTCCCGAAGTAGCTTCGGTGGGATTAAACGAGCAACAATGTGTCGAAAAAAATATTCCTGTAAAAGTGGTAAAAATCGATTACTCATTAATTACTAGAGCCATTGCCATGCGCAAAACGCAAGGATTTTTTAAAATAATTGTCACGAATGATGATGAAATGCGCATTTTAGGAATGCGTGTCGTTGGTGCCCACGCTTCAACCGCCATTCAAGCAGTTGGATTATTGATCAAATTAAACATGTCCATTGAAGTGTTAGCTGAATTGGTTCATCCACATCCTTCTATCGTAGAGGGAATTCAAGAATGCGTTCGAATGCTCCTGAATAAGTCAATTTTCAAATCGTCTGTATTCAAAGATAAATTAGCTTGCTATTCTCTTGTAGATGGGATTAAATTACCCCTTGAAAGATTGTAATTCCGTAAGCAAAATCCCATGCACTGGTTCATTTTTTTAAGTACCGTCTTTCAACGATAAAGGTAGCAAAAGGGAGAGGGGAAGTAAATATTATAATGGCAATAGTTTTTAAATTCCATTTTTGAGATTTCACCAATAAAAATGCTAAAAGAACATAGCCTGTATATAAAACTCCATGAGCCATACCAATATGTTTTACATAAATAGGATTATCAAAAATATATTTCATAGGCATTGCAAAAAAGAATAATAGTATAGCCGAAATTCCTTCTCCAATGGCTACGCATCTAAAAAGAGTGAGGGGTAAGGTACTTTTCATGGTTTTTCTTTTAATTTTTCTAATTCAATTAATTGATCTCTAAAATGTGCCGCTTCAATAAAATTTAAGGCTTTGGCTGCTTTCTCCATTTGCTTTCGAAGATTTTTTAGTACGTTTTGCAATTGCTCTTGGTTTCCGTAGAAACTTTTTTCTTCGGCGGCTTCCAATTTAATCTGTTTAACTTCCTCGCTTAAAACGGAATATTCCATCTCGCTTTGTAATTTAATCTTGGCAGCTAAACTAATATCAACTGATTTATTTAAGGCTGTGGGAATTAATCCATTTTGTTGGTTGTAGTCTATTTGCATGGCGCGTCGTCTAGCTGTTTCATCGATTGTTCGTTTCATCGATTTCGTCATCTTATCAGCATACATGATTACTTTTCCATTCACATTTCTTGCTGCTCTACCAGCGGTTTGTACTAATGATTTTTCGTTTCTCAAAAAACCCTCTTTATCGGCATCAAGTATAGCCACTAAAGAAACTTCCGGTAAATCAAGTCCTTCTCGAAGGAGATTTACTCCGATTAATACATCAAAAACACCTAGTCTTAACTGACGTAGAATTTCAACTCGATCTATCGTGGTTACTTCGCTATGGATATACCTGCATTTAATACCAAGTTTGTCCAAGTATTTCTGAAGTTCCTCCGCCATTCTTTTCGTTAGCGTAGTAACCAAGGTCCGCTCACTTACATTGATTCTTTCTTGAATCGCCTCCATTAAATCATCAATTTGATGCTTGCTTGGTCTAACCTCAATTAGAGGGTCTAGTAATCCTGTAGGACGAATAAGTTGTTCAATAATAAGGCCTTCCGATTTCTCTATTTCATATTCAGCAGGGGTTGCGGATACATATATTGTTTGATTGAACATGTCCTCGAATTCTTCAAATTTTAAGGGGCGATTATCAATGGCTGCCTGGAGACGAAATCCATAGTCAATTAAGTTTGTTTTTCGCGCTTTGTCGCCACCATACATTCCTTTTACTTGAGGCAAGGTAACATGACTTTCATCAATAATCATGAGGTAATCAGATGGAAAATAATCCAAAAGGCAAAAAGGTCGTTCTCCTGAGACGCGCTGATCAAAGTAGCGAGAGTAATTTTCAATTCCTGAACAATAGCCTAATTCTCGAATCATTTCAAGGTCATAATTCACGCGATCTTCTAATCGTTTGGCTTCTTCAATCTTTCCTGCAAGCTTAAAGTTTTCCACTTCTTCGATTAAATCATCTTGTATTTGGTGAATAGCTTGCTGGGTATTCTCTGGGCTAGAAACAAATAAATTAGCTGCAAAAATTTGTATGGTCTCAAACGTTTCAATGGTTCGGTTATCCTCCGGATTTACGCTTGATATGGATTCAATTTCATCGTCAAAAAATCCAATGCGCAGGGCATGGTCGGCATAGGCTAAGTAAATATCGATGGTGTCACCAATCACACGAAAATTACCCCGCTTGAATTCGTCGCCAGCTCGTACATATAAATTTTCTACTAAGCGATGCAAAAAAGTATTACGCGTAAACACATCGCCAACCTTTATTTCAATGATGCTATTTTTAAATTCTGTTGGATTCCCAATACCATAAATGCAGGAAACGGAAGCAATAACGATAATGTCTCGTCGACCAGAAAGTAAGGCTGAAGTGGCGGAAAGCCGCAGTTTTTCAATCTCATCGTTGATTTGCAAGTCTTTTTCAATGTAGGTGTTGGTGACAGGCAAATAGGCTTCCGGTTGATAATAATCGTAGTAAGAAACAAAATATTCCACAGAATTCTCAGGAAAAAAATGCTTAAACTCGCCGTAAAGTTGGGCTGCTAGGGTTTTATTATGGGATAATACTAGTGTTGGACGATTCACGCGCTCAATCACATTTGCCACAGTAAATGTTTTTCCACTTCCCGTAACACCAAGTAAAGTTTGGTGCTCAATCATTTGCCCTAAACCTTCAACTAATTGTCGAATAGCTTCAGGCTGGTCGCCTTTGGCTTGGTAAGGAGAAACAAGTTTAAAATCCATTCCGCAAAGATATTAATAAGATGTTAGTCAATGCGTTTAATTGGATAACAAGTCTGATCATTAAAACTGCGAGTACTTCTCTGGAAAACAGGGTGAACCTTAATTCATTGTATCGGAATAAAATGTCACTTCTCCTGTTGAGATGTTATGCATTCCTCCAATAATTCCTATTTGTCCATTATTAATCATCTCACTTAGGATGGGGCTTCGTTCCATAATGGTATTAACAGTCTGCTTAACATTTATGGCAGCAACATTTTCTACGAAAACTGAATTGTTAGCATTCCGATTTTCTAATGTCTGTATTTCATTTTCAACGGCCGGTGTTATTTTGCTTAATAATGCCGTTAAGTTACCCATTTCAACATGGTCGCATGCTCCTTTTATTGCGCCACATTTTGTGTGACCTAAAACAACAATAATTTTTGAACCTGCCACTTTACAGCCAAATTCCATGCTACCTAAAATATCCTCATTAACAATGTTTCCAGCAATACGAACACTGAATACGTCACCAAGGCCCTGGTCGAAAATTAGTTCGGCAGATGTTCTACTGTCGATACAACTTAAGATAACCGCAAATGGATGCTGACCGTCAGATGTGTCGTTTGCCTGTTGTAGCAGGTTACGGTTAAATTTAAGATTAGAAATAAATCGTTTATTACCTTCTTTCAATAAGTCTAGGGCCATTGCCGGAGTTATGGCCGTTTGCATTTCTTTTGTTAGTGTTTTCATATTTTTTATGTTTAATTGTTTATAATAAGTAAAATTTTTCTGCTTGGTATGCTTGTGGGATTTCGGTATCTTTTAATAGCTGCCTTATATTTATTTCGATCTTTCTTGCAATAGATGTCATTGCGGTGTCTGTTGGTCTGTTTTCAAAAGGATCTTGCATATGTCTAGCTGATTTTTCTAAAAGGAAAAACGATGCTGAAATTGCCACAAGAAGTGGTGTTTCAAATAAACCATCCACTCGTAATGAAACGGCAAGCGTAATAACAAAAAGGTAAATTAAACCTTGAAGGAAGAGGCGATAAGTAACCGGGAATATTGTTGACTTAATGCGCTCACATTTTCCTTGCGCATCACAAAGTCGCACAAGTGTATTATCTAATTGTATTTGCGAAAACAGGTCTAATTGATTGGTATCTTTCAGTTGTTTTATATCTTTTGCGTTCAGTTGAAGTAGGGCCAAAGGTTTATTATCGTGTTGCATTATCTCGCTTAAGTCCTCCTCAGAGATAAAGCCATTCAAGTTATTAGTGGGGTCTAATCCTCGCAGCGATTGGCCTAAAGAATAACACCAAGCAATTTGTCTAAAAGCAATTTTTTTGATTAGTTCGTCATTTCCTTTGGCAGTTAAGGTTTGTAATTGAATGACTAAACTTCTAGAGTCGTTAACGATTGCTCCCCATACTTTTCGGGCTTCCCACCATCTTTCGTAAGATTGACTTAGTTTAAAAGAGAGTAGAATGGAGATGGCGGTTCCGATGAAAGCTGGAATTGTTAATGGCATCTCAGGTAACATTTCTTTATACTTATCAGTAATAAAAAGAGCTGATAGGGAAACAATTAATACAATTACCAGATCGTACTTTACCTTATTTACTATGTAAATCAACGGTATTCGTTTGTTGAGCAGCATATATGTTTCTAATTTTTAGCAAAGATAGAAATAGTTTATTAAAAGATAGTATTACTATCATAAATAATTGTATTAATATTTTTTGTAGTTTTGTTACTCAAAAAGCAGAAGTAACCAATACATCTAAATGAAATTACAATTACACATCAAAATGAATGAGGCATTGTTTCTTCGAAATCCAGAGAGTTCGGAATTAGGAAAGAACATCCTTAAGCACAGTGTTCAGCTAATTTACAAAACAGGTTTTGAATCATTCACCTTTAAAAAATTGGCTGAAGATATTGGTACAACGGAGGCAGGAATTTACAGATACTTTGAAAACAAGCATAAATTATTGGTTTACCTTACGGCTTGGTATTGGGCTTGGCTTGAATTTCAGATTAGTTTTCATACTAATAACATGAATGACCCAGCAGAAAAACTAAAAAGGGTTATTAAACTTTTGGCAACAACGGTGGAAGACGATGAAAAAACGAGTTATATAAACGAAAGTTTACTCTATCAAATCATTATTGCTGAGGGTTCTAAGGCCTATTTGACAAAACAGGTTGGTGAAGATAACAAGCAGCAATTTTTTAAGCCATACAAAGATCTTTGTGCTGTAATTGGTGCTATTATTTTAGAATGTTGCCCTACGTATAAATATCCTAAGTCCTTAGCCTCTACCATTATTGAAATGGCACATTTTCAAAACTTTTTTATGAATAACCTGCCGTCGCTTACAGATTTCGGTGAAAGCAAAGAGGAAAGCGAAATAATTGCTTTTTTAAATGATTTGGTTTTTACCAGTTTAGAGAAAAATTAGTTCGGTTAATTTACAAGTTAGACTTTAAACCTTGTAATAATTGATTGTTCAAGAATTCACCTTTAACCATTAGTTATCAAATTCAATGGCAAGGTTTTCTAAATTATTCATTTTTCAGGCAGCGTAAGTAGTACCCATTCATTCTAACATCAGCTTTTAGAATTTCAAAACTTTTGAAGCTCAAATTTTCTGTATCAACATTACTGTCTAGGTTGACTACCCATGCTTTATTACTTAATGGTTGCCATTCAGTAGCAGACCACCATCCTGTTCTTTTATTAATATCCATAGAACTTCCAAAAGATCCTCTGAACCCACCTGGAAGCGCAGAAAACCCAAATTCATTAGAGCCTGCAGAATCGCCCCAAAAATCAGGGTGTTTTAAACTTTTACCAATAAGATTCTTTAAACCAATTGATTCTACTAAAATTTCCCAATCCTTTACTAAAGGTACACGCCATTCATTTGGAGCAATGTTTCTTGGATCTACAACCGCAAACCAATTATATATTTTACCGTAGATTTCACCATTAGATTTTTCGTCCTTATAGTCGCAACAAGCGGGAATTTTATTTTGAAGAGCTGCCATCCAATCGTCCGTTGTGTTGACACTCAATATTTTTTCTCCATTTTGGAATATTTCATTATTTAGATTTTGTCCCATCCAAATCTGTCCTCCAATTTTAACTTCATTCATAATTTTTCACATTTTGTTTTAACTACTCATTTGGCTTTTTGACGTCCGCCTCGTACTCTTTTATTTATAGGATTTTCCAAAACTATTTTTTCAAAAGTAACAATTAATTAAATGTCGTTTTAATAATTTGTTGGCATGATGTTTTGTTTTACCACTATGTCTGTAACCTACTTATACACGGCTACAAACCTTCCCAATAACAACCAATTTAGCTGTATAGGCTCAAGTTTGTTGCGTATCTTCAAATATACAGTTAATTTCTACAAGGTATCTATTTACTTCGACGCACTTTATTTAATCTCCTTAAAACTGATTAATTTCCTCCTTTTCTCATCCCACACTTTGTATTTCAGGCATTTAAGCGATGACCAAAAAGTTAGTGGCTTTTCAATTTGAAACAAAGGGTTTTCATCATAGCATTTTTTCAGTTTATAATTGGGGATGGCGGGGCATAAATGATGAATGTGATGGATGCACACATTGCCTGTAAACCACTGTAATATTTTAGGGAGTTTTAGGTAAGAACTTCCCTTCAATGACATGGTTTCAAAATCCCACTCTTTTTGTCTTTCCCAAACTGTATCTTCAAAAGTATGTTGTACGAAGAATAACCATGCTCCGTGTCCAGCAGCTATAAATAGAATTGGCAATTGAATTTTAATAAAAGGCACAAAGCCAATCCAATACGACATAATAATCACGGCTAAAATCAATCCTAAAGTAGTGAGATGTGTATACACTTTTTCTTTAACAGATCTATCTTTCGGTGGAAAGCGGAATATGATTAGAAACAAAATTAGTGGCCCAATAAAGAAGAGCATTATGGGATTACGGTATAGTTTGTATAGTTGCTTTTGCCAAGGCTTAAAATTCTTATATTCTTCTACGGTAAATGTTCGTACATCTCCAACGCCTTTGTTGTCTAAATTTCCCGCTGTTGCGTGATGAATTCGGTGATCTTCTTGCCATTTGTGGTACGGAGTGAAAAATAAGCCAGCCGCGATAATTCCCATTACACGATTTGCTCTTTCTGATACGAAGAAAGATCCATGGCTACAATCGTGAAATATAATAAATATGCGCATTAGAAAACCTGCTGCAATAACTGAGAGTCCTAAAGTAAGCCAATATGAAATAGCCAATGAATAATACATAGCGACCCAAAGCCCAAAATAGGGCAGAAAAGAATTAGCCACTTGACCCCAACTTTTAACAAGATTAGGTTTGTTGTAGCCCTGAATAATCTTCAGCCAGGGCCTTTGTTCTCTTTGATTTTTTTCTTTTTTTTCGCTCATTTTGAAGTTTAAATTATCACTGATTGATAAACAGGTCAGCGGTATTTGTTGATGAATAATCCTTGTTAGGATAATTAGTATCTTTTTTAATACTTCAAAGATGAATGATTTGAACCAAGTAGCAGTATTGTATTGCGCAACGAAGAAACAACTAGTTGCGTTTTTTGCAAATGCTTCTCATAAAATTTTTCGTTTCCGTGTCTCAATTCTCATATCGTATGTACTTTTGTAGAAACTTTCAATATGAAATTTGATATAGCAATTATTGGTGGAGGGATTGTCGGTGCAGCCACTTTTTATAAAGTGCAAAAACAAAATCCTACGCTCTTAATTGCGCTTTTTGAAAAGGAGGAAATTCTTGCTGATCATCAAACGGGCCATAACTCCGGAGTGCTTCATTCTGGTTTGTATTACAAGCCGGGATCACTAAAAGCGAAAAACTGCATCGAGGGAAGAAAAGAATTGGTTGAATTTGCCAAAGAACATGGTATAGCTCACGACGTTTGTGGAAAGGTGGTCGTTGCAACGCATGAAAGTGAGCTCGCTAACATGGAACGCGTGTATCAAACTGGTCTTGAAAATAAAATTGAGGGATTAAAAAAAATAAGCGCAGCCGAAGTGAAGGAAATTGAGCCTTTTGTTGAATCTATTGGTGGACTTTGGGTTCCATGTACTGGTATTATTGATTTTCGAGCGGCTACCCAAAAAATGGTGGATCTGGCCCTGGCGATTAATCCCTTGAGTGGCGTTTTTCTTGGACACGAGGTGCAGTCGATTACAAAAAATGAAACGGGAAGTACATTACAAACCAATAAAGGTGAATTTGAAGCCGTTTATTTGGTGTTTTGTGCTGGACTTCAAGCGGATCGTTTGGCTAGAAAAGACGGTGTTCAACTAAAAGAACAAGTGGTTGGATTTAGAGGTGACTATTACGAACTTACGCATGAAGCCAGTCATAAGGTTAAAAATTTAATTTATCCAGTACCTAATCCTGATTTTCCTTTTCTAGGGGTGCATTTTACGAGAATGACGAATGGTGATATTGAATGTGGACCAAATGCTGTGTTTACGTTTAAACGGGAAGGCTATGGAAAAACGGATTTTTCCTTCCGAGATACCTGGGATGCCTTAACTTACAAGGGGACCTGGAAATTATTTTTTACTAATATGGCCTTTGGCATAAATGAATACCGTCGTGCCTTTTCCAAAAAGTTGTTTTTAAAAACGCTGCAACGTATGATTCCAAGTTTGACAATGGAAGATCTTAAACCGGGGAGGGCAGGGGTTCGTGCTTTGTTACTAGCGCAAGATGGCGATACCCGTGACGATTTTAGAATTGAATATCATGGCAATTCAATTCATGTGTTAAATGCCCCGTCTCCAGCTGCTACGGCTAGTTTAGCCATTGGGGAGTACATCGCGAATGAAGCGAACCTGCACTTTAAGCTCAGGGATTAATAAAGTTGATTTATTTCTTTAATTTTGAATTTGTGTGATCGCTTTCACACCACAAAATCTTTTTGTCATGATTTTAACTAAAAATACATGCCAAAAAGGGAACATGTTTGATGTTTTTTTTTTTTCGCTGGATTACATCCAGCGTTAAAAATAGTTAACCCCTTTGGGGTTATGTAATAACATTGTAGTATAATTAAGATAAGTCAATTTTATTATTTAGTTTGAATGCTCTTTTAATTAACATATTACTCTAAAGATGTCATGATAAAAAGAGAACATTTTCAGTCCATAGACGCACTTCGTTTTTTTGCTTTCCTTAAAGTTTATTTACTCCATATCCCTTTAGATGCAAAGTTTCCGAATTTTTCATTGATAAAATCAGGCGGTGGTATTGGGGTATCTTTTTTCTTTGTCTTGAGTGGATTTTTAATTTCCTATTTGCTTTTTTTGGAAAAAGCCAATTCAAATCGGATTGATTTATTGAATTTCTATAAAAGAAGAGCATTCCGGATTTGGCCCTTGTTCTTCCTGATGGTAGTTGTTGCATTCATATTGCCATTTGACTTAAAACAAGATTTGGGCCTTCATATGGTTGGGGGAGGATATGACTTTGACTGGAGATTTTCATTTACTTTTTTAGAAAATTATAAAATGATTGCCATGGATCAATTTCCCAAAACTACACCACTTTCCGTGTTTTGGTCGCTATGTATTGAGGAGCATTTTTATATTGTTTGGGGATTATTGTTCTTTTTTCTATCATCAAAAAATGTGTTTAGAATGTTGCTGTTTAGTGTTGTCATCGCTTGGATTTCGCGGGGATATGAAAGTTATTATTCTACTAATTTAGTCATTGAAACAAACGATTTATTTACGAATTTAGACTATTTTTCATGTGGTGGGATTTTAGCCTATGTCTTTGTTTTTAACAATATCAAGCTAAATTCAGTGCTTCAAAAAATCGGAAAGTTGAATCTAAAACTTTGTTTGTTAGGTCTTGTTTTGCTGCTAATTTTTCACAATCAATTGATTCCAGAATCTACTGAGTTTTCTTTCGTTTTTAAACCAACCTTTATTTCAGCAGTCTTTACGCTCATTATTTGCTTGTTTATTTCTGCTGAATCAGGAATAGTGATAAAAAGCAAGTTGCTGAATTATTTAGGTGTCCGAAGTTATGGATTATATGTATTTCATATTATTACCATTCACATGTTGTATCAATATTATTTGTTACATCATATTAAAATAGATAGCTCTTTATCGCTTATTATCTTTATGCTTATTACATTTTCGTCAACTGTTTTGGTCAGTATGCTTTCATATCGCTATTTCGAAAAACCTATTTTGAGTTTAAGGCGGTAGTAGCTTCTTAGCGTAAGATGGTGATATCTGTGACGATTTTAGAATTCAATACCCGGGATTAACCTTTGATCACAATAGTCTTTTGCAAAGCGACAGAAGTTGGTATGGTGATTAACTCGTCTGCATCTGTTTTTATATAAAGAAAGTAGAAGGAGATATCGATTAATTTCCCTTCAATTTCATATTCTTTATCTAAAACACAAATCCGTTGACCAATTTTTACGGGGTGATTAAAGAATAAAATTAAACTCGAGGTGATGTTAGCTAAAATAGACCATTGAGCAAAAAAAGCAATGCCAAGCACGGTAATTAACGAGGTGATAAATACCATTAATTGAGAACGATCAATGTTCCAGATTGCTGCTAATCCGATTACCATAAAGATTAATGAAAACAAATTGATGATGCGCATGGTGATTTTCTTACGCTTTAAATCATTGTCTAAGCGAACTAATATGCGATTAACAGCTTTGCTTGCAAATATCTTGACGATAATAATGAAAGAAATTAAAATAGCTGTGTGAATGAATTGATTAGTCATAATTGTGATTTTGTTTGAATTGAATTTTTGCTTTTTCCCAATAAAGGTCCATCTCAGCGAGGTTCATTTCTTGGATATTTTGTTGGTCTTCATCAATGAATTTTTCCATTAATTGAAAGCGATTAATGAATTTGGCATTGGTTTTTGCTAAGGCACTTTCTGGTGAAACTCCAATGTATCGAGCATAATTAACCAAGGAAAATAAGACATCACCAAATTCGGCCTCTTTTTCGTCAGAATCTAGGTTTACTTCGGCTTGCAATTCTTCCAGTTCTTCTTGCACTTTTTTCCAAACATCTTTTTTGTCAGACCATTCAAAACCAATCCCCTTTACTTTTTCCTGAATTCTTGTGGCTTTAACAAGTGATGGGAGCGAGGAGGGGACGCCCTCCAATACAGATTTTCTGCCTTCTTTTAATTTTAATTTTTCCCAATTTGCCTTCACTTCGTCCTCGTCTTGAACGATTGTGTCGCTGTAAATGTGCGGATGTCGATGGATCAATTTCTCACAAATGGCATCCAATACGGAGGTGACATCAAATGCTCCGGCTTCGTTTCCTAGTTTACAGTAAAAAACAAGGTGTAGAAATAGGTCGCCAATTTCACCTTTGATTTCATTCAGATTTCCCTTAGTAATAGCATCTGCTAATTCATACGTTTCTTCAATGGTTAAATTTCGAAGTGATTCAAAGGTTTGCTTTTGATCCCAAGGGCATTTCTCCCGAAGTTCATCCATGATAATTAGCAATCGCTCAAAAGCTTTAAGTCTAGCATCCATATTTTACAAAATTATCTAAATTCATTGATTAACTTTGTCTACCATGAGAAAGATTTTCTTTTCTTTTTTATTCTTTTTCATTACCAATCAACTGATTGGACAAATGAATGACGCTGGATTTGAGTTTAGGTCAAAAATAGGTTTTTTAGCAGCGCATCGAGGCGTCATGGCTCATTTACCGAAAGAAACGGCAAAAGCGCTTGAGTTTACCTATTTCATTCATACAAATGGAAAAAAAGCATGGCAGGTAAAATACCGATATCCGACAGTAGGAACGACGCTATTTATCGGTTCTGTTGGTAATAAGGAGCTACTCGGTAATTACGTCGGACTTTACGGGTTTTCAGAATTACCATTGGTGAAGTATAAAAACTATGAAATGGCGTTTCGCTTAGGTTGTGGCCTTGGATACACCAATAAAATTTATGATCCAATTAGCAATCCTAAAAATGTAGCGGTAAGCACGCACTTTAATCCAATGATGAATTTTGCGGTAAAAAGTACGTACCGAATTAAGAATCATTCAATCGTTTTGGGCTTAGATATCACGCATTTTAGTAACGGGGCCTTTAAGGTGCCAAATTATGGGATCAACATGCCCTATCTTTCGCTTGGATATGCTTATGCTTTTCGCAAAGCCCAGCCCATTGAGCCAATAGAAATGAAATTCCAAAAACGCATAGAGCTCAGTGCAATGGGAATTTATTCCATGAAAGAAGTGATGCCAATTGGTGGGAAAAAGTATCCTGTTTATGCAATTAATATTGCTGCACGCCGATTTTTTAATCATAAAGCAGGAATGGAAGTAGATCTTGATATCATTTCGAAGCAAGCTATTATGGCTTATTTGCCGTATACACAGAAAACACAATTGTCGATTATTCAAGTTGGTTTGTATATGGCTTATTTGGTTCCTTTTGATAAATTTCATTTTGTTTTCGGAATGGGTACGTATCTCCGTGATAAATACAAACCGGAAGATTTTTTGTATCATCGAATCGGCTGTCGCTATCAATTTCGGAATGGCTTAATGGCTAATTTTACGCTTAAAACCCATTTTGCAAGGGCAGATTATTTTGAATTTGGACTTGGTTATACGTTTAAAACATGGAAAAAATAAAAAGTTTTATCTGGATCTTTTTGCTACTAGCGGTTTTTAGTTCGTGTAGAAAACCGAGTGAACGTCCTTGTTGGAAAAAATCAGGTTCGTTTGCAGTGAAAGAAATTCAACTCGGTGATTTTAATCGCTTGTTTTTGAAAGAACATATTTCGTATACACTGATTCAAGATTCTACCAATAAAATTGTCATTAAGGGCGGAGAGAATTTAATTGGATTTATAAATGTTCAAGGAGAAGACGGGCTAGTTTCGATTAGCAACAACAATAAATGCAATTTTTTCAGAAAGTATGAAGTGGTGGAGGTTGAAATTCACTTCACGTCTCTTGTCAATATTCTATTTGAAGGAACAGAAACATTAAGCTGTGTCGATACTTTGAATGTCAATTACCTAACGGTAACGCTTCGTGATGGCGGTGGATCGATGGACTTGTTGGTAAATGCCTTGGATATTCGAACCGATCTCACCAATGGATGGGGTGATTTGGTGCTTCGTGGAAAAACGAATACCGCCAATTATCAACTATTGGGAAATGGTTTTGTTGAAGCACGAGATCTTCAAGTGAGAGATTCAATCAATTTCATTTCGAGTTCATCTACCATTCAAAAAATAAATGCCAACAATTGTAAATTAAAAGTGGAAATCAATGGAATTGGTGATATTTGGTACTATGGATTACCAACAGCGATTAGTAAGAACGAGTATGGTAAAGGAAAATTAATAGATAAAAATTAACAGTGTTAAATCGTTAAATTGGTAAACCTAAAATAAAAATCAATGAAAATTATATCGTTTAACGTGAATGGAATTCGCGCCATTGTAGCGAAAAATTTTATTCAGGACATGCAAGCCATTTCTCCTGACGTTATTTGTTTACAAGAAACAAAAGCGGATGCTGAGCAAGTGGCAATAGCTGTCGAAGGTTTGTCAGGATATCATGTGTTTGCGAATGCAGCAGAGAAGAAAGGATATTCAGGTACAGCTATTTTAAGTAAAAAAGCGCCTTTATCAATTCAATATGACATGGGTATTGATGAGCACGATCACGAGGGGAGAATTGTGAAAGCTGAGTTTGATGATTTCTTTTTAGTATGTGTGTATGTCCCAAATTCAGGGAGTGAATTAGCAAGATTGCCTTATCGTCAACAGTGGGATGCTGATTTCTTGGCTTATCTAAAAAAATGTGAAGAAATGAAGCCTGTTGTTATCTGTGGTGACTTAAACGTTGCGCACCAAGCCATTGATTTAGCAAGACCGAAGGAAAATTATAATAAAGCCGCAGGTTATATGCAAGAAGAAATTGATGGACTGAATCGATTTGTTGAAGCTGGATTGGTGGACACCTTTCGTAACGCTAATCCTGAACAAGCTAAGTATTCCTGGTGGAGTTACCGCGCTGGAGCTCGTGAAAAAAATGTAGGCTGGAGAATCGATTATTTTCTTGCATCGGAAGCTTTTCTCAATCGTATTTCAGCCACTGAAATTTACAATGATATCCTCGGTTCTGACCATTGTCCGGTGGGAATTACGATTAAGTAAGCACTAGTCTTTATCGTCATCGTTAGGAGTAAGATTTGAGGTCTAAATAGGAAGCGCCAATTATTTTAGTAACGAAAGCTATTTGTCTAATTTTTTGCTTTGTTCTGCCAAGATTTTTTCAACTTCAACATCAATTCCACTCGCTTTTAAAGCCCACTTAGTTATGAAAAAGTTTCCAGCTAATACCATTAATTGAAATGGCAAACTAGTTAAGATTTGAGTTTGACCTCCTAAGAAATATAAAGCAAATACAAACATGGCTAAAGAAACTATGTGATGAATTACTTTGTAATTTTTACAGTATAATATTTTCATATCCTATTTTACACAAATCATTATTCCGAAGTTATTTTTTTTTTTCTCTTATTTCTTATTGTTTCGAGGCGAGATTTGAGGCCTGGCGCTTTATGGTTGTTATGGGTATAGCTGAACGTTCATCATATTTTAACATATCTGCAACTGGGCGCTGTGATGGAGTGTTAATATTATTGGGTATATCTATGTCTATATCCACGTGTGTCAAAATGAATCATGTGTTTTGTGAAATAATCATTTTTATCGAGAAAATAATCCCCCAAACCTCCAATTAATTGTGGATGTTTTTTTTCCACAACTTTGTTTGCTTGTTCAATAATGGATATGTCTTCCTTATTAAATAATTTATCACCATTAATATCAAAAACATAAACATCGATTGCCTTTCCTTTTAAATGCCATGAGTCTTTGGAGCTATTGGTTAATAGGTCATTAATAAATGAAAGTCGTTTTTGAGATATAATTATCCAGTTTGTCTGATATCCTTTTGAATTTAATTCGAGTTTTATCAACTCTAATTTTCTTGTGATTTCTTTATCCGCACCAACTAGCCCCCCTAAATACATTAAAAAGCACCCAATAATACAGAACGAAAGAAAAAAGCCTGCTATTCCTATTTTGGACAATCTAATTTTACTTTTTTTCCTATACAAATAGATAGTTAGAGTAAGTATTAAGGCAAAGCAAAAAGCCCCAAAAAGTCCAGCAAATATAAAACCGAAAATGAGTGAACTAATAATACCGGAAATTAAAATTGTCAGTTTCATTGTAAAAGATTGATTATTTAAGCGTTAATACTCCATAAAGGTTTGCGTTTAGGCGATGTTGCCTTGAGTTGTCCTGATGCTTCGGGACGGATTGGCAATATTGCTTACAGATATTAGCGATAGCTTAAAGTATCATTTATTATTTAATGAAACCTCATTGCCACATTTATCTATAATAATCCAATGATCGCTCTCCCATGTGTAATGTTCGTCTTTACTAGGTCTACATTGATTTGAAACACGTGCTTTACCTTTTTGAAAACTTTCAGCACAAGTGTATTTTGGTTGAATAACAATTTCTCCTTTGTGATTTGCATATCCATATTTATCACTCGAAACTATCAGAAGTCTTCCATCCGTTTCTGGCATTGGCTCCATTTCCGTAGTAAAAACTGCTTCGAAAAGTTTTTTCTGAGTTTTATTAATTCCAATCAATTTATTGTTTTCAATATCAAAAACTATAGCGTAATATTCAAATGTATCTGAGTAGCATAAATACCGATCTAGGGGAATGACAGTATCACCCTTCTCATTGACGTAACCACTTTTAAAACCAAAACCAGCTCGAGAAGTCGTGGTGTCTTGAATTAAAATCCATTTTTCACACCTTGGTATATTTTCTTCACAAGTTTTAAGTTTCCCAATATTATCATTTGTTTCACAAGATGATATAAAAAGAATAATAATTAGTAATTTAAAAGAGGTTTTCAATGTGTTTTTCATTTTATTCTTTTTCATTTTATTCTTTTTAGTAGTTTATATCATTTACTTACCATATTTTTCTTCCCATAACTCAGCACCACTTTTCCCTGATCCATTTTCTCCATCACTACTGCAACCATCGCCACCGCAATTAGGACATGTCACTTCACCTGTCATGTCAAAGTATGTTTTTCCTTTGCCATCACACACCATACAATCTCCGCATCCTCCACAACTCGAAAGAGAAAACAAGATAAAAGTAAACAATGATGCCATTACTAATGATGAGCCAATCATCATTTTGCACCAGTTTTTAGAAACGAACTTTTTCATACTATTTAGTTTTTAAAGCTTAATTGCTTGCCTTAAAGATAACAATTTTCTTTTTTAGCGACGACTATCAGCAAGATACCATGCAACCGTTCTTTTAATTCCTTCTTCTACAGAAATTTCTGGTGCATAATGTAATAATTGCTTGGCTTTTTCAATGGATGCAAGGGAATGTGGGATGTCTCCAGCTCTAATCTTTTCGTAGATTGGTACAATGGCTTTCACGCCTTGGTCTAGCAATTCCATTTCATCTCGGAGCATTGTGAACAAGGAATTTAAGCTGGTCGCTTCACCGCAGGCTACATTGTAGATTTGGTTAATAGCGCTTTTTTTCTGCGTTAGTAATGCTTGAATATTTAGTTCCACCACATTATCAATATAGGTAAAATCCCGTGAAAAGGAACCGTCACCATTGATAACTGGTGCTTCATGATTCAATAGTTGACTTATAAATTTGGGAATTACTGCTGCATAAGCACCTTGTGGGTCTTGTCGTCTTCCAAACACATTAAAATAGCGCAAGCCAATGTATTCTATTCCATAATTTTTTGCAAAAACATCGGCATACAATTCACCAACATATTTTGTAACAGCATACGGAGAAAGTGGTCGACCAATTTGATGTTCTATTTTTGGCAGGGTGGCAGAATCGCCATACGTCGAACTACTGGAGGCAAAGACAAAACGCTTTATTCCTGCATTTTTTGTTGCAGTGAGCATGTTTAAAAATCCCTTGATATTAATGTCGTTGGTGGTAATTGGATCGTTGATTGATCTTGGAACAGAGCCTAAAGCTGCTAAATGTAGTACGAGATCACAATCCTTCACCGCTAATTCACAGGTCTTCATATCCCTTATATCTCCCTCAATGAATGAAAAATTAGGATGGTTTAAGGCTTCAGATAAGTTTGATTTTTTACCGGTTAAAAAATTATCTAAGCAAATGACTTTATGATGAAGTGCTAAAAGCGCGTCGCACATATTTGATCCGATAAAACCTGCTCCTCCGCTTACTAAAATTTGCATCTACTTACTAAACTTAATAGTTGACAACAAAAATAGCAGTTTTCAATGGTGTAAAGTTATAAATAATCAACTTATCTTGTTTTTCGCCTTAAAGTTTAGCTTATTTTTATGCACTGAAAAATGCCTATTTTTCAAATTTTTATCAAAGAGTTAATTTAATGAATCAACATTTAAAAGATACATTTAGACATAAAGGAAAGCGCAAACTTTTGGTAGAGGAGTTGGGAAAAATGGGAATTGAAGATCCTGCAATTTTATCGGCCTTTAATGCGATTCCTAGGCACTATTTTTTGGACTTAGCATTTGATGAACAAGCTTATACCAATATGGCTTTTCAAATTGGTTCTGGGCAAACGATTTCGCATCCGTACACTGTTGCTTTTCAGACGCAATTATTGAATATCGTCAAGGGTGATAAGGTACTCGAAATTGGAACAGGTTCTGGTTTTCAAACCTGTATACTATGCCAGTTGAGCGCAAAGGTCTATTCTGTGGAGCGCCATATGGAACTGCACATTAAAGCAAAATCAATGCTTACTTTTTTTAATTTTAACGCTAAATTATCTTTTGGTGATGGGTATAAAGGAATGCCTTCTTATGGTCCATTTGATAAAATATTAGTTACCTGTGGTGCGCCAGAAATCCCACGCTTATTACTATCACAATTGAAAGTGGGCGGTATAATGGTTATTCCTGTTGGAGAAGGAGTTGAACAAAAAATGTTGCGTATTATTAAAGAGGATGAGCAAAACATGAAAGTGGAGGAATTTGGAACCTTTAAGTTTGTGCCTATGTTAGAGCAAACCGTAAAAAAAATATAACGAATGAGAATACTAATTGCTGATGATGAGCGTGCAATACGCCGAGCTTTACGTGAAATTTTTGAGTTTGAAGGCTATTCGGTTGATGAGGTTGAAAATGGTGAAGAGGCTCTAGTGGCACTCCGGAAGAAAGAATACGATGCGATCTTTTGTGACATAAAAATGCCTCATGTTGATGGTATGGAGGTCCAAGCACAAATGAAATTAGAAGGAATCAATGTACCCATGATCATGATTAGTGGACATGGAACGGTAGAAACCGCTGTTCAAGCCATTAAAAATGGTGCCTTTGATTTTATTGAAAAACCATTAGACCTCAATCGCTTGTTAATTACCCTACGGAATGTTAAGGAACGCGGTCAATTATTAAATGAAACCGTTCAATTAAAAACCACCATTCGCAAATTCAAAGGGACTTCAATCATTGGTGAATCGGCTTCTATAAAAGGAATATTAGCCATGATTGAAAAAGTAGCGCCTTCCGATGCCCGAGTGCTTATCACCGGACAAAATGGATCAGGAAAGGAATTGGTGGCGCGTGCTTTACACGATAATTCGAATCGCTCAAAAGCATCTTTTATTGAAGTGAATTGTGCTGCAATTCCTTCGGAACTCATTGAAAGTGAATTATTTGGTCACGAAAAAGGGGCTTTTACCTCTGCTGTTAAAGATAAAAAAGGAAAGTTTGAATTGGCTACAGGTGGCACCTTGTTTTTGGATGAAATTGGGGACATGTCGCTTAGTGCTCAGGCAAAAGTATTGCGTGCTTTGCAAGAGAATTTAATTCAACGGGTGGGAGGTGAAAAAGACATTAAGGTTGATTGTCGCATTTTAGCGGCAACAAATAAAGATTTGCGGACGGAGATTTCTGAAGGAAGATTTAGAGAAGATTTATTTCACCGTTTGGCAGTAATTCCTATTCACGTACCCTCGCTCAATGAACGCAAAGATGACATTCCATTGTTAGCGGATTATTTTTTGGGTAAAATATGCGATGAACATGGCATTCCACAAAAACAGTTTCTCTCAGATGCTTATGTTGCATTGCAAAGCATCGATTGGACAGGGAATATTCGCGAATTAAGAAACATTATAGAACGATTAATTATTCTTTGTAATGATGCGATTTCTGCTGAAGATGTAAATCGATATGCTAATCCATCAAAATAGTACAAGTTATATCAATATCTATTAATTTTATCCCAAATCATACGTCATGACTATAAAAACTATTTTACCTAAACTTTTGCCCCACGTAATAGCTGTCATTTTATTTATTGGCTTATCGTGGCTGTACTTTTCTCCTTTATTCAGCGACTATAATTTAAAGCAAAGCGATGTAAAGCAATACCAAGGTGCAGCCAAGGAAATTGCAGATTATCGAATGATGAATGGGGAAGAGGCTTTATGGACAAATGGTATGTTTAGCGGAATGCCTGCCTACCAAATTAGTGTTGATCATACAAGTAATCTAATGGCAAAAGTAACCGAAATCTTTCGATTGGGATTGCCTGCTCCGGCAGGTATCTTATTTGTTTCGATGCTTGGGTTTTATATATTGGGTATGTGTTTGCGCGTGAGTCCATGGGTTTCAATTCTCGGTGCAATTGCTTTCGGTTTTGCCACATTTAATATTTTATACCTCGGTGCTGGGCATTTAACAAAAGTCAACGCGGTTTCGTACATGGCGCCAACTTTGGGGGGCTTACTGCTCGCTACGAGAGGAAAGTGGTTGTTTGGAAGTTTAGTATTTGCCTTTTTTCTCAGCCTAAACATCAGTTCCAATCACCTTCAAATGACCTATTATCTGATGATTCTTATTGGTGTGGTAGCTGTAGCAGAGGGAATTCGTTTGATAGTTGAAAAACAAGGCTTATCGCTGCTCAAAATTGTTCCTGCTTTAATGTTGGGGGGATGCTTAGCTTTTCTTCCCACGATGAGTAATTTATTAACGACCTATGAGTATGCGAATTATACAACGCGAGGCGAATCAGATCTTAGCATCACTCCTGAAGGTAAACCACGAGAAAAAGCGGGAGTATCCGGTTTAACCAAAGAGTATATTTTACAATATAATTTCGGTAAAGGTGAATGGTTATCCTTATTTATTCCAAATGCAAAAGGCGGAAAGGTGGGAAGTATTGCAGAAGACGAAGATGTGATGGAAGAGGTTGATCCAAAATTTGCAGAGACATTTGAAAGGGGGGTAAGCCATTATTGGGGAGAACAAGAATTTAGCGGTGGGGCCATTTATATTGGCGCGGTGGTCGCTATTTTATTTCTTTTAGGACTGTTATTCAGTAAAGATTCGTTAAAATGGCCGGTTATTGTACTTACTTTATTAGCCATTTCATTAGCAGCAAAAGATGGAGCGATTTCCAACTATTTTATTGATCATTTTCCTGCCTACAATAAATTCCGTGATTCAAAAATGATTCTGGTCATTATTATGGTTATTGTCCCTATGATGGCGATGTTATTTGTGGATAAATTGATTAAAAAAGATGGCTTGTGGGGTACGCAAAAAATGCATTTTATCGGATTGGGTGGCGTGGTATTAATCGGATTGGCATTTTATGTCATTCCAAGTTTATCAGGAGATTTCTTGTCTAAAAACGAAAAGAAACAATTTAATGATATGATGAGCCAAACAAAGGATCCAAGCGCTATTTCATCCTATAATGAAATGAAATCTGAAATCGCTAGTGCTCGTGTTATCATTTATAAAAAAGATGCTGGAAGAACCTTAATGTTCTTCATTTTCACGGCTGGTATTGTTTTTCTGTGTCTCCTTCGCAAGGGAAATGCACTAATTTGGGTGGTTTCTTTATCCCTGCTGGTCCTTGTGGATCAATACAATGTTTGTCGGAGGTACTTAACGGATGACATTGAAAGTGAAAGTTATGAGGAGAAAATAAGTAGCGAAATCGCCTACAATTTTTCTTCTTCGGATGTATCAATTTTGGAGAGGGAAAATAAAAATATTCCAAATTTCCCATCAAAAGTAGCTGAGGTTAAGTCCAAAATGCAGGATGGAAATTTATATGCTGATCAAGAAGATTCCCGAACGCTTGAAACCATGGCGGCATTTACGGCACTTAATTTAAACTCAAACTACCGGGTACTTAATTTCAATAATCCTATTGCGGAAACACAAACCAGTTTTTATCATAAAAGCATTGGAGGATATCATGGTGCGAAATTAAAAAGGTATCAGGAATTAGTGGATTTCTATATCTTAAATGAAATGTCAAAGGTTCAAAATAGTCTAATTTCTGCCGTTATAAATGCTGACAGTACAGGACAATTAGTTAGCCAAGCGAATCAATTAAAGGATCCTCAAGAGCGAAGTAATTTTTTCAATCAGTTATTAGCAAGCCAAGATCTTAGTTCCCTTGTTGTTGATCCATCAACGCCCATTTTAAACATGCTAAATACAAAGTATTTTATTAGTAATGCTTCAACACCTGCCATCGAAAATACAAAAACGAATGGGAATGCTTGGTTTGTTTCTTCCTTGGTAAAAGCGAAAAGTGCCAACGAAGAAATGAAGTTGTTAGGAACCTTGGATACAAAGATAGCAGCGATATCCTCTGATAAAGAAGCGGGCGCATTGGCAGCTTCCTATAAAATAGATGCTAATTCACGTGTTAGTATGACCCGTTATGCCACCAATGAATTGAACTATACCTCCAAAAATTCATCCGATGGTGTAATCGTATTCAGTGAGATTTATTACCCTGATGGTTGGAATTGCTACATTGATGGAAAGAAAACAGCTTACTTTCGGGTGAATTACCTACTTCGTGGTGTGAAAGTAGCTGCTGGTAATCATAAAATTGATTGGAAATTTGAACCAAACTCCTACTTAACTGGAAGTACATATTCGTTACTTGGATCTATTATACTTTTACTAGCATTCTTTGGAGTGGGAGGGATGGAACTCAAAAAATCGATGAAGGAGGAGAAATCAACTCTCGTTGGGCCTCTGTAATGTTATTGGTAAATATTATGGTACCAAGTAGGTTTTAAAGATAAACTTGTCGCGACTATATTTTTTGGGAATTATTGCTAATAATATAGCGGAAGTTGCAGTGATTAAAACACCCGACATGATTATCCCAGTTCTCTTGACATTGGAAAAATCAATTGCCACAAATCCTCCACCACCGCCACTTGATTTTGGAATACTTATTCCCTTTATCCAGATGCCTGCACCTAAAGCCATACCTACTATTCCGATGTAACTATGTCCAATAATTGAACTGATACTTGAAATTTCTATCCACCGACCATCCACCTTTATTTTATCAATGCTAATTTCATTTATTACCCCTTTTAGTTTAGAGTCAGAATACACTGAATTGTTCAAGACAAGTGTTACCTTATCTCCTATGGAATAGACTTTTTTGATATCGTCGGTAGCTTTATTTTTGACAAAAAATGTACTCGTGGATTGTGCATTACTGAAGTGACTTAAAAGGATGGTAAATAGTAGGATAAAATAGTTCATTTGGTCTAGAATTGTTTGTAATCAAATGTACTCAAGTTTCATATACGTTTGCTATTGAATTGCGCAACGCTGAGTTTCTTACTTGCGCATAGAGCAAATCGTAAATAGAGTCTGTATATTGCTTGTACGAGTTTATCATTCACCTATAAAATAAGGACCTTAACAATTGATTTATTGATAATTACTCAAGTATTTTGAGCGCATACTTTCGTTTAGGTGTGTGCCTTTGAAATGTAAATTACATGAAGTATGCTACCCAAAGTAGACTGCAGCAAATGGATATAATAAGTCCTAAAACAATTATACAACCGCACCCAAACATGGCACCACCATCGCGGTCGCCATCTGAATAACGTTCATCCGGAATTTGTGTTTTTATACCACCAATAAGAATCAATCCTGCAATGAACGTAATTCCTAAGACAATCCAAAATTCCATCCAATTGGACATGGGAGTATATTTTAGTAGAAATTTGGAGGAAGCATATCCTCTTTTATTCTTGAATTCAATATGATACCACTCGTTGCCCTTTACTGTATCAAGAACAATTAAAACGGAATCTTTATCTACCTGAAATTTAACAGCCGCCTTTTCTGTAGGCCACCTTCTTACATTTAGTTTCTTGACATTTACTATAACTTTAGGTGTCGGATCTGGTTCTTCGTTCAATTTTGTCCAAAGCTCACAGCTACTCAACGAAAATAACATCAATAATCCAAGTAATATTTTTCTCATAATTTTATTTTAGCGTGAAATATTATTGAACAATTTACAAAAAAAAAGTAATTGAACTTTTATTTCCAGTAAAAGTTAATCAATCTTTTTTCTCCTGAAAACATTTTACAATTCTTTCTTTTCAGTTATGCGCTCTATTTGGCTAGGTGTATCAATTTTATAATCCTAAATATTGATTTACTAATTCAATCATTTTATTTTGATGTTCCATTGCAATTGAATCGCTCCATGTTTCATTTTCGTAAATTATATCCATTTTTAATGAATCTAATTTTAATTTGTTGTTATTAATGAAGCGTTGTCTTTTTTCGTTGAATGGAAGATTACTGTATTCTGAATTTATACTTCTTGACACCAAAGATAAATTCCCAAAATTATTTAGCATTCCATCACTAACCGTATTTGTATCAGTTGCTTTTTGTGTTTGGGGTGAAATATGTTCAACAGAATTTTTTGCGGTTATTTTGAAATTCTTCCACCTTTCACCTTTCGTGCTTCCATATTTTTCCCAAAGGATAAACTCTAATTTGTAAAACCAATAATGTGGAAAAGATGTACCAAGTGTCTCAGTTAATTCAGCTGTTGAAAGTATAGTTGTATAATTTTCATCCTCCAAAAAGCTTCTTGTTCTCGAAGCCAAGGAGTTTTTATTAGATGAGCATAACAAATAGTTATCGAGTTTTTTTAAATAGTCAAATCCATTTTTACCATCATGATTGTTTAAATAGTTCAGGTAGGGAGTTAGCCAATAATGGGTAGTGATTTGCTGTGAGTGATATAACAAACTTTGTAGTAAAGCTTCGCCTTCGTTGCTTGTCGGCTTTCTTCTTCTTAAATAAAAATTCCCTTTGGATTCGTACTTTTCTAACTTGCAAATCAAATGGGTTTCACTATCCTCTTCTCTTACCCATTTAATTATATGCTTATCAAACAAATATCGAATCCTCCAAAGTAAACTAATAAAATCTTTTATATCATCCGGTGTTTTAGAGTCTGTAAAAAAGTATGTTGTGAAAATATTTAATAATTCCTTATCTAAAATTTTATTTAAATCGCCTTCTCCTTTATTGACCAAATAAATACGCAGTGTGTGTTGTAAAAGCATTGGAAAAGTAATAATACTCCTAATCTCGTCTGCTTCATAATCGTCTTTTTCCACTACATTGCTAAATTCGAATGCTTCATTTGAAATTAAAATCTCCGAAAGACTTAAAGGCTTAAAGCTTGTATTTTGAAGTGAAGTTATTGCCTTCAGTACATTTTTAGAATCGGCCAGCTTTTCTTCACCTAAGTTTGCATTGTCAAAATAATCTTGAATTCTAATTTGGGCAATATCCCTAATATTTTTTTCAACATAACTTTCCATGTAAGAGCAAGCATCCCACAAATGACTGTATTTTAAGCGATCATCAGGAAGTAATTTATTTATTAATTGCGCTTTTAAAATCTCATGATGTTGCAATTGCACCCCTCTATTGTTTATGATTTCAAATAGCTTATTTAAATCCGTTTGTTTGGGAACCTCAGTAAAAATTAATTTTACTTTTTCGAAAATAAATTTGGCTATTTTTTGTGCCTTACCGGGATCAGTTCGTTCAAATTCTTCTCTGAATGTGTTAATTAGCGACAATGCATTTACAATATATGAAGTAGCTCCTTGAAACGTATTGCCAGAGATGTGTTCTTTGAAGAATTGATAAATATCCTCTCTTATTGCAAAGGTTACTCTGTGTCTATTTTTATCCTTTTCTACTCTTTCAATGAAGGGATTTAGGTCCCCTCCAAAAACAATTGCAATCATCCATAAGGTGGTAAAGCGTTGTTGACCATCAATTAAATCATATACAACACCATCAACTAACTTCTCATTTTCAACAACTAAAACTCCCCCTAAAAAAAATAACTCTTTTTCACACGCCGTTTCAATATCTTCTAATAATGTCTTAATTTGTTCTTCTTCCCAGACATATAGCCTTTGGTAAATAGGAATATTGAAAAAATAGTTGTTCTCAACTACTTGCTTTAAGGTTATTAACGTAGAATCTATTTTCATTTTAACTTTTCTTTAATAAATGATTCAGAGATCCAACTTTGTTTAGACGTGAAATCAGTTTTGTCGTAATAATTTAACAAACTGTTTTTGTATACTCCCTGAACTCCCTTATTACGTTCCGTTTTATCGTTCGTGTAAATTAGATTTTCTTGACTCAGATTCTTTAAAAATTGTATTACTTCCTCGGTGCGGAAAGCCTGACTAATAATATCTAGCAAGTTATTATCAGATTCTTTTAAAAACTTTAATGGTGCTTCTTTAAATATGTAAGCCTTCTCTAATCTGATAGAACCTAATACATGATCTAAATAAAGTGAAAATTCAAGAAGTTTTTCGCTGCCAAATTTATCATAATACATTACGATAGATAGCACATACAATTCTTTTAAATACAAGGACATTGATTGCCAAACTTCTTTGTAAAAATTCCGAAATGATTTAATCTCGTTGTTGACTATTTCAGATTCGAATAAAAGTAACTGAACTAAATCCG